>JAJBUL010000033.1 GCA_020860365.1 Clostridiales bacterium
GTCGCTGCCGCACACCCGGTAAGAATCACTCTCACATTTCCGTTTACCAGCTGCTTTCCGGCAAATGCCATGCCCAAAAGACCGCCTCCGTTTAGAAAGCTCATGGTCAGAGCAACTTTTGCCATGGGAATCGCCAGATCCGCCGCCATATCATTAAAGTAGAGGCCAGCCGTGTTGCATACCAGGCCGGTATAAATCAGTCCAATCATGCAACACCCCGCAAATATCAGCCACGCTCTCCTGCTGCTCTTCATCGTGTTTCCTCTCTTTCGCTGTTTTCTCTCCCTGGATGAACAGCCCTTCTGTTCATCAAAAGCTGTCCCGGTATTTCCTCTCCAGATTCATCCGTTCTTCTGCAGACCTGGGAACACCCCTGAATTCAGAATTCCGGCACCTGAATTTTCTCCCCGCCTCTTTTGGCTGACTCATGCGCGCAGATTCCAGCCGCTGTGATATTTGCTCCCAGACATTCATCAATCCAGGGTTTTCTCTCTTCCATGATGCTGCTTATAAACTCATGCACCAGATGCGGATGGGAACCATGATGGCCTGCTCCCAGGCCTTTCTCCCAGGATTTATGCGGATTCAGCGGGTCAAAGTCCCCGCCTCCGACCGCAAATTTCTGAATACTCTCCGGAAGGTCTTCTACATAATTCGGCAGGGCAATCTCCTCTGTCTCACTCGTACTTCCCCGATTTCCCTCCTTCGGGGGAATCAGTGTAGTGACAAGTGGGGCATCATTGTCTTTGAATCCCCACTCAAATGTTTTTTCACTGCCATAAACATAAAATCCTTCGACATACTCCCTGGATGTCTCAAATAGTGTTCTGGTCACCTCGCCCTTCAGACCGTTTTCATATTCCAGATGCGCACTCTCTACCGGAAACGTATTCCCATAATAGCTCTCATACGCGGGGTCCATAGAGCCACTGCCCACACAGCTGACACTCTTTATCCGGGAATCTGCCAGCACGGTAATCGGAGAGATTGCGTGCGTACTGTAATACATCGGCGGAAGTCCCAACCAGTAATCCGGCCATTTCGTCATGTCCTGATAGTGGCAGCCACGCAGGAACTGAATTCTTCCGAAATCTCCCCTGGCTTTCATTTGCTGCGCGTAAAAGAACTGGTATGTATAGAGCGTCGTCTCCATCATCATATAATTCTTGCCTGTCCGGCGGACTGCCTCCACAATCTTGCGGAGCCCTTCGATCGTAAGTCCCATGGGGACGGTACAGGCGCAGTGCTTTCCACTTTCCAGAACAGCAACCGTCTGTTCTTCATGCATAGGAAACGGAGTTACCAGATGTACCGCGTCGATATCCGGATCTTTTAAGATGTCCTCGAACGAATCATACCGCTCTGTAATCCCAAGACGCTTACACAGATTTTCTTCTCTCGCCTTATCTGTATCAAACAGGATCAGGCGTCCCACATTCGGATGCACTTTATAAATTTCCGAGAAAAACCCTCCAAAGGCCAGTCCGACCAACGCTACATTTACTTTTTTCATAATCTGTCACATCCTCCTTGAATCCTTTTGTGTTAAAATCCGGCTTTTCTTCGTACGTCGGCGTCACTCGGATCGAAAATCCGCTCCTTTTCTTCCAGTACTCGTCTCCTGGTCGGATAAGGAATCTCCCGCAATGCCGTTTTGCCCACTGTTTCCTCACACATCATTTCCCCGGCAGTTCTCAGTGCTTCCGGGATCTCTTTCCCCCCGCCGCCTGTATAAGGAACCATCCACCAGCTTTCATTTACCGTATCATAAACTGTCCTGTACTCCGGCTGGGGATCCTGTCCGCAGCTCGCGTTGCCCAGCCCTCCTTGGGATACATCCACACTGAAAATCGTTGCGCCTGCGCGCTCAACCTGCTGTATGTGCGCTGCTTCAGAAAGCGCACGTTCTGTGAATGGCAACGCTGTGTATGCGAATAAATTCTCCCCCGCAATAGCCAGACAAACATTCTTTTCTGTTTCCAGAGAAACCCATCGTGTGTCCTCATGGTTTCCCATCGCCTGCGGGCGCTCATAATACAGCTCCGAATCCGATATTGGCGCGATCCAGATGCCAAAATCACCGGCCGCCTTTCGGTCACAGTACGTTTCAAGAGGACCTCTGCCATACCAGCGCTGACGCTGAAATTCCTGATTTATGCCCATGGAGAATCCAATCCTCGGAAGCGATAGCACGTCTTTTCCCAACTGAATTCCCAACCTGATTCCCAGGGTGCCAGTCGGCAGCAAGGTATAAATCCATATTGCCGGAATCTCGATCCCGTTTTGCGTATGAAAAATCTGCTGCCGGCGTATCATCAGTCTCTCCGGCTTTTGTTCCAGAATGCTCCCCTTCTCTGACACACACTCCAGATGATCCAGTCCAAGGTCGTTCCACCCACTCCTCTGCAGAGCCTGCTGGCTATGAGCGTCATTATCGGTATACGCCCGAAACAGGTTTAATCTGGGACCATATTCTCCTTCCCATCCATCCTGAAAGATTCGGGTTCCTTTCCAATACCAGGCGATAACCCTCCCGGTTGCCCGCGCAAACTGAACCTCACAGGATTCCGACCGTGCTTTTAGAGTATCCTCTGTTCTTATATACGTTATTTTTTTGTTTGCATTTCTTTGAAAGATCGTCGGAGCGTCCTTTTCCTTTTCCGTTTCCTTTCTGCCCAGGACACATTGGCAGAACGCGACCTCACTTCCGATGGGAAACGCCGACGTCGCTTTTTTTTGCAGAAAACGCAGGCATAAAATGTATTCTTCCTCCGGTTCCATCCTTTCCCGGGGCAATTGCAGCGCGTATTCTAAGGTTTCTCGCGGCGGGATCACTCCAAAATCGAAGTCTGTAAACTGCCATACATCCTTTCCATCCCGCATCAGGCTGCCTTTCAACAGCAAATGACCAGTTCCAATGTGATCATAACGGCTGGTGATCTGCAGATGCCCCTTTTCCCAGACAGCATCCATCGGCTGATAGACGCGCTGCACTTCTCTGTATTTGGGGGTCACGCGCCTGTCAGACGTTACGATACCGTCCAGACAGAAATTACCGGAATTCGGACTATCGCCAAATTCTCCGCCATACCGAAAGATTGCTTTCCCATCTTCCTTCCATTGGATCCCATGATCACACCATTCCCAGATAAATCCCCCGATCAGATGATCCGATCGATCAATTTCCCTCCAGTAATCCGCAAGATTTCCCATGGCATTTCCCATGGCATGAGCATACTCGTTCAATAAAAACGGTTTGCCGGACGTGTCTTTCCCTTTCTTTTTCACCCATTCCATACCAGAATAAGTATCCGATTCCACATCCGCTACTGCGGACATCTGTCTCTCATGAATCAGCCTGCCCCCGCCCCGGATTCTCGCGAAGGCCGCCATCTGCTCAATCACTTCCCCACATCCTGCTTCATTGCTGGTGGACCAGAAAAGAATACAGGGACTGTTTTTATTAACTTCCACCATCGCCGCCACCCGATCCATGCAAAGAGGCAGATATCTGAAATCATTTCCCGGAAGCACATCGTCCTTGTAAGAAATCTCATGTGTTTCAAGATTACATTCATCCATCACGTACAGACCATATTGGTCGCAGAGCTCATAGAAGCGCGGATGATGCGGGTAGTGTGAGCACCGCACGGCATTAATATTGCACTGCTTCATGAGCAGAATGTCTTTCCGCATATCCTCTTCTGTCAGAGCCCTTCCACGGTTCGGGTGAAACTCATGATAATTGACTCCGCGGAGCTTTGTTTTTCGGCCATTGACTTTGAGGGTTCCTTCCTCAATCCTGGTCTCACAGAATCCAATCTGCTTTGTTACACGCTGAATGGTTCTTCCCATGTCGTCCCGCAGAATCAGATCCAGCCGGTACAGGTTTGGTTCCTCCGCCGACCAGAAGCGCGGATGCCCGACCTGCTCCTGGAAATAAAGGGTACGAATCTGGTTTGCGCCGATTTCCCTGGCTGGTTCGCGCATTTCTTCCGGCACCTCCTCCTCTCTCCAGGTATTAACCGGCCAGTCCGGATTATGCATACCGGTGGCCTTTCGCTCCCGGAAAAGAGCGGCTTTGCAATTCTCATCAAAGAGGATTGCCTCCACATTGTGGGGTGGAGCCGGTTTCATTCCCTCGTTTTTTATTTTTACACGTAATTCCAAAGAAGCATTTTCCCCGGCAATCTTTGTTATCACCTGAAAATCCCGGATGCTTACCTCAGGCACCGCCTCTAAATAAACATCCCTGAATATACCTCCCATTCGCCACATATCCTGATCTTCAAGATAGGAGGCCGCGCTGTATTGAAACACCTCAACTGCCAGAAGATTCTTTTCTTTTTTAATAAATGGTGTTATGTCAAATTCCGGACAGCCAAAGGAATTCTGATAAAAGCCGACCAGGTTCCCATTTATCCAAAAATTGAAAGCACTCTGAACACCGAGGAAATGCAGATGGACACGCATATTTCCCCACGTTTCCGGAATCTCCATCCATTTCCGGTACCATCCCTTACTGTTCTTCTCATCCGGGATCTGGACAGGCCGCAGGTTTCCCCATGTCTCATGAAACGGATAGACCGCATTCGTATAAACCGGGATTCCATAGCCTTCCATCTGCCAGTTCGACGGTACGGCAAGCTCCAACCAGCCTTTTGTCTCATAGAAAGGCTGGTAAAATTCATCTTCCGCATTGACATTCCGACAATAATAAAAATCCCAGTTTCCATTCAGGCTGACCGTATCCTCATAAATGCCTTCCGTATGGGTGTGCATCCAGGCTCCATATGCTTCCGCCCCAAGGGACGGAAGCAGCTGTCTCCATAGTGTTCGATCTGTCATTCTCTTCTCCTGTTCCGGCATAACACAGCTGTTGCAAAAACGGCCGTAAACATTCCGTTTCCTGTCTTACGAAAAATACTCTGTTCGTTCTTCAATTACCTGTTCCATTCCAGCTTTGCCCATCGCCGTCCGATATGTATCGATCGCCGTGTCAAATTCATCCGTGCCGCAGGTAATACACTTTACATGGTTCTCATCCATTACAAGAGTAATTTCCGTACTGTTCGTCCCCTGGGTCTCAGACACATAGGCAGGAACGACCATGCAGGTTCCCGCGCTTCCATTCTCGAAATTATCAATGACATAGTCCTCATACCCGACAAATTTCTTCGCGTAAGTCTGCATATTTAATTCTTCACTCTCAAAATACGTGCCATTCCCGAGCAGGAAAATATCATAGCGGATCCAGTCCAGGTCTTCCGCGTTGTACTCCGTGTCAATCACCACCGGAATACCATCTTCCAGTTCATAATGTTCCCCTTCAAAGCCATTTGCGAGTACATAACCTCCGTCCCTGGTTCCCTGCCAGTCCAGATAGGTCAGTACAGCCTCCACGTTTTTACAGGTCTTCGGAATCAGGAGATATGCCCCGTTCGATTCATAGCTCCAGTTATACTGTTCCCCATCGTTGACACTCTGCAGGGGCGGGATGGACACAAACTCCGCATCTGGATTAGCCGCGCGAAGTGTCTGCAGGACACTTCCCTTATTCGCGGCAAGATTGTCATTAAATCCGCCTTCATAGAAACCGACCCGCCCACTGGCTACTACAGCCGCAATCTGCGTAGAGTCGCTGATATAAGTATAATATTCTGGATCCGTCAGCCCCTCATTATAAAGTTTATTCAGAAATCTTAAGTATTCTGTATATCCGTCATCCGCGTAAACCGGACGATACGACCTGATGTTAAACTCTGTTTCATCTGATACAGACGTCATAAACGCGCCGGCCATCACACTATAGCTGCAATAGCCCATATATGTGGACAGGAATGGGATCAGGTTGTCTACATTGCCCGGATTCTCTTCCTTAAATGCTTTCAAAACCTCGTAAAGCTCATCTACCGTCTCAGGGACATCCATCCCCAGGATATCCAGCCAATCCTTGCGGATAAACAGATTTGACTGAATTGTATTGTCGCGTTTAGCCGCGATTCCCCACAGTTCATCATTGTCTGCGCGGCAGGCGTCCATGGTTTCCTCGGTGACATACTCTTTGATATTCCTTGCCTGATCCTCGCCATCCACATAATCATTTAAAATCGTGAGACCACCTTTTTCGTAGTAGCTGGTCGCCAGGTTCTGGTCATACGTCAGAATCAGATCCGGGGCGGTACCAGAGGCCATCATCACCTGAATCTTCGTGCTCTCCTCCGACCTGGGAACCGCTACGAAATCCACCGTAATGCCGACCTTATTCATCTCCTGGTTCACATAATCTACCCATTTGTTGTCCACCACCGTCGACCCCTCTGGGGCATTGCTCCGGTCGAAAATTTCCACCGTAATCGTCACATCGTCAAAAATCTTATCCCCATAGGTTGTCTGGTATCCGCTGTCTTCGGACGCTAAAGCGGACAGCGGCATTGCCGTTCCAAAAAATGCTCCCGCTATTCCTGCCGCAGAGCCACGCAGGAAATCTCTTCTGGTTATTTTTTTCATCATGTTTTTTTCCTCCAAATATGTTTTTTATATGGTTCACAGTGTTCAGCCTTTTACAGATCCCACCATAACGCCCTTGACAAAATATTTCTGCAGCCACGGATATACCGCGATAATCGGCAGCGTAGTGACCACAATACACGCCATTTTCAAAGTCTCCTGAACGACTTGGACGCCGGCTGAATCCGTACTCGTCAGCTGGTTCATATCTCCCGCGAACAGCATCTGGCGCAGCCGCAGCTGTAGAGAATATTTTTCCGGAGACTGGATATACAGTAACGCGCTAAAATAATCATTCCAATAATCTACCGCATAGTACAACCCGATTGTAGCAATGATCGGCATCGACAGCGGAAGCACAATCTGAAACAAAATCTTCATCTCGCCGGCTCCGTCAATATACGCCGCCTCTTTTAGTTCCATCGGAAGCTGGCGGAAAAACGTCCGCATTACAATAAAGTTAAACACATTCATGGACGACGGCAGAATCAGAGACCAGATACTGTCATATAATCCCACGCTTTTCACAATAAGGAAAGTCGGTATCATTCCCCCGCTAAAATACATCGTAAAAAGGATAAATGCCGTAATCGCTTTTCCTCCCCACAGATCCGGCTTTGACAGCGCGTACGACGCGAAAATGGTCAGGATCAGTCCGAGTGCAGTTCCGACAATTGTGACAAAAATGGAAACGCGCATTGCTGTCCAGATCTGTGTCTGTTTTAAAATTTCTTTGTAAGCGGTCAGCTGGAATCCAACCGGAAAAATGGATACCTCACCTCTTGTAACCGCCGCCCCGTCGCTCAGGGAATAAGCCAGTACCGTTAAAAACGGATATAGACATACCGCCACGACCAGCCCAACCACAAGATACATCACGCATTTGCCAACATCTATTTTCTTTCTCTTTTTCTTTTCCGCGATCATTTACAAAATTCCCTCCTCTCCGATAGCCTTAGCAAAACGATCCGCCAAAAACAGAATGATGATATTGACCACGGACTGGAACAGCCCAATGGCGGTCGACATCGAATACTCCGCATTCTGAATACCGATCCGGTACACATAGGTACTGATGACCTCTGAAACCGCCATGACCTTAGTGTTACCCAGAAGGAGCGGCGTGTCCAGCCCGATACTCATCATTTTACTGAGTGCGAGAATCAGCATCGTAATCACTACAGATTTAATCAGCGGCAGTGTAACATAGATGATTCGCTGAAACTTCGTGGCACCATCCAGATAAGCTGCCTCATACAGGCTCTCATCGACACCGGTTAGCGCAGCCAGATAAATAATGGTTCCCCACCCTGCTTCTTTCCAAAGGTTGCAGATAATATAGGTAAATACCCACCAACCATTGCTGCTTAAAAAAGGGATCGCCTCTCCTCCGACTGCCTGAATCAGGTTATTGATCGTTCCGTTTGTAAGGTTAAATAAGTTTGTCGCAATCCCTGATACCACTACCCATGAAATAAAATGCGGAAGGTAGAGGATTGACTGAGAGAACTTTTTAAACCTCTTCGAGGTAATTTCATTTAGCAGCAGTGCCAGTATAATAGTCAGCGGGAAATTAACGACCAGCGTCCCCAGGTTTAACAGCAGTGTGTTACGGATAGAATTCCAAAACTGCTGCTTGCTGAAAATCGTTTTGAAAACCTTAAGGCCTACAAACTCACTGCCTGTAATTCCCTGGAAAATATTGTAATCCTGAAACGCCATCACAATTCCAAACATCGGTGCGTATTTAAATACAATAAAATAAAGAATAACCGGAACCAGCATCAAATAAAGCCATTTGTCCCGCCACAGGCGACTTCTGATCGTCTTTCTTCGCTTCTCCTTACTTTGATATTCTCCCAACCTGCTCACTGTGTTCATTTTTACCTCCTTCATATCCCCTTCCTCATTTCTCACGTCCACACACTCACCTGGCTGACGTTTTTCTTCTTTAGCGTATCCCCGGCTGACAGCTTTCTTCTTTCTTAAGCGTAGCGTATCCTCCGCCTGAAGCTTTCGCGCCATGTAATAAGCCTGTCGGCGTATTTCATCTGTCATCGGCAGTATATCAGTGAAACTTTTTATGTTCAAGTCGATGCCATATTGCCATTCTCATATTCCATAAAGTGAAATAAAAAAAGGCTTGCCGGCAACAAGAATGTACTTCCTGCCGTCAAACCCTTTTCAGGCAACTTTTTTTAAAGATTATTTTCTGAATGCTTCTGTTGATTTTCTGAATGCTCCCGTTTGCGGTAATCCCCCGGCGTCATGTTTTCATACTTTTTAAAGAAACGCGCCAGGCTTTGTGTATTGTTATACCCGACCTGCCGGGCGATGTCATTCAACGGCAAATCCGTTGAAAGCAAAAGCTTTCTCGCTTTCTCAATTCGTATGCGATTCAGATAATCCAGAAGCTTCTCGCCCTCTCCATACTGTGCCTTGTATATTTTGCTCAGGTATGCATAACTGATCTCCAGATGATCCGCTACCTCCGAAATATTAATATCTTTCATATAATTTTCGTTGATATACCTGCGAGCCTCCCGGCAGTACCAGTTCTCATTCTTTACATTTTCAGCGACAGCGTCAGCCATGACCAGAAAGGCTTCCTGCATGACCGCAATCGCTTCCCTAAGTGTCTCACTGTTGCGAAGTGAAGTGCACGCTGTCGTCACCGCAGTCTCCTGACCAGCCATACGCCATTCTTTATCTACCGTTAAAAGAATACTCTGACAGATATCCAGCACGTAATCCTTTCTTTTACAGGAATAAAGGCGCTTTTGCAGCTGCTCCATCACTTTCCGGATTCCTGTCTTATCACACTGAAAAACAGAGCGTATCAGGTGTGCCTCATAGTTCACGATCGGGAGTTCATCCCTGTCGGCACTTTTCCTCTCACCACAGTCTTCAAAAAAATATTGATTGTTTGCTTCCTCAATACAGGACTGAAACGTCGTATGGATATTCTCAATCGAAAATGGGGGGCTGACGACAAAATACATGTCTCCCGGTCTCATTTTTTCAATCGCTTTTTTCAGTACCTCTACAAGTGTCGTATTTTTTTCTTTCCTGCAGAGAGCCACATATACACCATAACGATATTCCACAAAAATACCCTGCATTTTTGCGGAAAGATAAGTATTCATCACCGTGTTTAACGAGTTACGATCCTGATCCGAGTCAGCACCTGTGTCTGTACTTTTTAAGCGGCATACTACAAGCAGATATTCTCCATGACTTCCCTCCCTGAAAATATCTTCATTTATTTCCAGGAAATCCTCTATCGGTAACATACGCGCCAAAAACATTCTCAGTCTCTCCGCGCGAAGCAATTCCCGTTCCCTGTCATACGCTTCGCCTTCAACCGCCTTTTTGCGTTCCATCTCATGAAACGTTCTCGTAATCAGAGCAATTTCATCCTCCTCATTGACAATATCCTGGCTTTCCCTGCAATCCTGATACAGAATCCCAATCGGTCTATATAATCTTCGCGCGACAAGATTCGAAAGCACTGTCATACATATTGTGACAAAAGCAATCACCAAAAGAATGAGCCGCAGATAACTGTTACTGCTTTCGTATATCAGAGACAGGGGAATCTTTTCAAGATAAAACAGATTGTCATACCCCAGGTAACGTACAAAATACATACATTTTTGCGTTTCCCACCGCTGGGTTCCTGTGACAGATGCAGTAAACCCTGACAGATCGATACCCTCCTCTTCCATGGAATCAAGCTGGTAGTCTGCCAGGATTTCCCCATCACCTGTAATCAGATACATTTCCCTCTCATCATTGATGTATGCCGCACGAATCGTCTCTGCCAGAGTTCTGACGCTGATATTCACCACGAAATAAGCCGACATATTGCCATCGGAGACGATCGTAATCACCGGTTCACTCTGAAACAGCTGCGCCCATCCCGCTTCCTGAAGCTTTCTTATGCTATCACCGTCCAGGCTTTCTCTAACCGGAAGATACTGATTCGTCCCGTCATCTTCTTCCAGCATATTCAGCCATTCTGTATCAATAAAATCCTCACGATCCGCACTGGTGTAAATTGTAGAATAAATTCGGTCGCTGTCCCTGTTGTAAAAATAAACGCTGTGAACGGCAGTATTTCTGCTTTTTATATTGGCTAATTCATCTATCAGCTTTTGAGTATTTACCGGACTGGCCTCTAACATATACAGCTTATAAATCTGTCCATACTCTACTTCCACCATATCCAGAGCCGCATCACTGATCATTCGCCAGGCTTCCTGCACGATTTGATCCAGACGCTGTTCTTCATTCGAGATAATTTTCTCCTGCTCCCTGGCTCTCATCATGCCATACCAGATGCCTCCCATGCAGGCAATCGGAAGCGCGATCATAAGAAAGCACGACAAAAACAATCTCATGAAATACTTTTTTTCACTATGTATAAACCGAAAGTGTCTCGACGTTGATTTCTTACGCATTTTCCTGCCCTTGCCCCGTTATAGGTTGATCACAACAATTTCTACCAGATCGTATCCTCACTTACTATTACAAAACGTACCATACCATACTGAAAAATAATTGTCAAAACTTTTCACCCTTTACAACGTGACGCTTACTTTCTGAGTTACTATTCACGGGGTGGGGATGATATCTAAGGTGTTTGGTTCCTCATCTT
>JAJBUL010000086.1 GCA_020860365.1 Clostridiales bacterium
CATCACACTGTTGATCAGGATGTCTTTACGGTTCAGCTCCGGGTTCAGCGTCGTCATCGCAAGGGTCTGATATTCATTGATGGTCATCTATATCTACCTCACATAAAATCCGTCGGCAGTGTCAGAAATGCCTCATACACCTCAGGGAATTTCCGCTTCAATGAGATCAGCCGCCCATCCGCACCCAGGAAGCAGTGCCCGGTCTTCCCCGTGCAGCAGACCACGTCATCACCATCGCGCAACACCTCGTATTTCAATGTCAGCCGAATCCCATCGAATTTTTCAATGGCCGCCCGAATCTTTACTGTCTCGCCAAAATGAACGCTTTTTGCGATCTTTGCCTCGATCGTCAGAACCGGACTGGCGATACCCGCCGCTTCCAGCTGATCATAGCCATATCCAATCTCATCAAGAATATGCACTCTGCACTCCTCGAACCAGCGGATAAAATTGGAATGGTGAACAACCTGCATCTGGTCGGTCTCGTAGTATTGAACCTTATGAACCCATGGGGTAATCGTCTGCATTCCATAATCCTTCTTTCCGATAATCTGTCATTGTTATAATCTCTTTCATTCTAGTTATCTTTCTATACAAAGTCAAATTAAAATTCTATTACATCCATGACAATCCTGCTCGCCGCGCCGGCCGCGGGAAGCGGAGCTGCCAGAATTCCATACGCGGCCATGTGCGCCAAACCCGGAAAGGGAGATGCCGGCCGACATCTCCCAAAAAATCATAATTATTCCGTACCTTCACAGCTGCCTTTCCGCAAGGCTTTTCACTTCTCTGTCAGAACAGGTACCCAAGCATGTCTTCTTTTCATCACGGCTGTTTCCCGATGTAAGCGAGGATTCCGCCGTCTACGTACAGAACCTGTCCGTTGACAAAGTTAGACGCATCTGACGCCAGGAATACGGCAGGTCCGACCAGATCTTCGGTCTCGCCCCAGCGGTTCGCCGGTGTCTTCGCGCAGATGAACTGATCAAACGGATGACGACTGCCGTCTGCCTGCGGCTCACGCAGCGGCGCGGTCTGCGGGGTAGCGATATAGCCCGGCCCGATGCCGTTGCACTGGATATTCTGTCCGCCGTACTCAGAGCAAATGTTCTTCGTCAGCATCTTCAGGCCGCCCTTAGCTGCCGCGTAAGCAGATACGGTCTCACGGCCAAGCTCGCTCATCATCGAGCAGATGTTGATGATCTTGCCATGTCCCTTTTCGATCATGCCCGGAATAACAGCTTTGGATACAATGAACGGCGCGTTCAGATCCACGTCGATCACCTGACGGAATTCCTCCGCAGACATCTCACACATCGGAATACGCTTGATAATACCGGCATTGTTGACCAGAATGTCGATCACACCGACTTCCCTGTTGATCTTCTGCACCATTGCCGTCACCTGTTCCTCATCGGTCACGTCGCAGAGATAGCCTTTCGCCTCAATACCAAGCTTTTTGTACTCCTCCTCGGCCGCTGCAAGACGCTGCTCATTGTGGCCGTTAAATACGATTTTGGCTCCCGCCTCGCCATACGCTGCGGCGATCGCGAAACCGATCCCATAGGTTGCTCCGGTGACCAGCGCCACCTTTCCGTTCAGTGAAAATGTATCCAGTACGCTCATATTATTCTCCTCCTTTTTATCGAGCATCGGCCACTGCCGTATACTCGCCGCGCCGACACAGACAGCTTCTGCTGTCAGCTTCCTTATGCGCCCGTATATCTGTATTGAGCATCGGCTGCTGCCGTATGCTCGCCGCGCCGGGCGCAGACAGCGCCAGCTGTCAGCTTCCCTGTGCGCCCGTGCGCATCAAAGCATGTCAGTGATTGCAATGTTGTCCATATCGTCGAATTCCTGGTTCTCGCCGCCCATCGCCCAGATGAAAGTATAGTTGCTGGTGCCCGCACCCGCGTGAATCGACCAGGACGGTGAGATCACCGCCTCTTCGTTGTGCATGATGATGTGGCGGGTCTCCTGCCCCTCCCCCATCATGTGGAACACAACATTTCCTTCCGGAATATCAAAATAAGTATAGATCTCCATGCGGCGCTCGTGCGTATGTGCCGGCATGGTATTCCAGACGCTGCCCGGCTCCAGAACCGTCATCCCCATACAGAGCTGGCAGGTCTTTAAGACATCCGGGTGAATAAACTGATTGATCGTTCTCTTATTCGACGTCTCCGCCGCGCCTACCGGGCGCTTCGCCGCATCCTCAATTTTAATCAGACGTGTCTCATAAGAGCAGTGCGCTGGTGCAGATACCATGTAAAACTTCGCGGGAGCTTCCGGATCGTTGCTCTCAAAAGTCACCGTCTTCGCGCCTCTGGTGATATACAGGCAATCCTTGTTTCTCAGCAGATAGACCGTGCCGTCCACGGTAATCTTCCCTGCGTTACCAATATTGAAAATACCGATCTCACGGCGTTCCAGAAAATAAGTAGTGCCAAAATTTGCCCATACGTCAATTCCCTGATCAATCGGAACCACTTTGTTTACTGGCATGCAGCCGAGTGTTACCATCCGGTCTACGTGGCTGTACACAGCCACGACCTGATCTGCCTGATACAGATTCTGAATCAGAAATTCACTGCGCAGCTCCTCCGTCGTGTAGCGCTTCACATCGCGCTGGTTCGCTGAATAACGAATATCCATTTTCATACCCCTTTCTTTATATAGATAGAAGGTCTCTGATTGCGTGACCCACTTACCTTCTCTGATTCTTTGCACCAATCGTCTTTTCCGTGGAAATTTCCATATTTTCCGCAGATTATCGCAGAATATTTTTTCGGTACCTGCTACTGAACAGTTATTCTTTTTGAAGCCTCATCAGCTTCTTTCTGTATATCTGATAATAACAGTTCCACTCAAACGCATCCTCCGGCTCATAATTTTGGGGGAAGAATTTTCTGAGCTGATCTTTTACCCCATCCTCTTTTAATTCATCCCGCAATTCTTTTTTTAAGCCATTTACCTCCAAAAATTTTCTAACCTCTTCGAGTCCTGTTACTACTTTCTTCTTCTCCACGCAATAATCAATGTCATACCGTGTATCCGTCTCCCAACGGGTCAGCATATCCGTTTTTTCTTTTATCCAGTCCGTAATCGTCACGCAAGAACCGTTGTTCTCAGACATACGAACCAGTTTATCAATATCATGCGTATTAGGTACCGTCACCCCTACACACTCCAGAAAAGCCTTTAATGTCTTTTCAACCGCCTGCTGAAGATGGTATGCCACATTATTCATATAGGCCTCATCGTTTTCCGGAACAGCCAGCAGATTCGCCGCGGTTCTGTAATCCAGCCAGGCCCGCTGAAAAAGGCGAACGTCACACATAGCTTCCCTCCCTGTCATATACCACGATACCTTTTTGGGAAATCTCGTTTTTCAGCCTCTCTCCAATCCGATCCCAGTACAGCAGATCAATCTCTTCTTCCGAATTGCAGCGAAACGGTTTTTCATGATCATATCGTTCCAGGCAAAGATCCAGATCGCTGTAACTGTTGCAACGGAACTCCACCGCGCTTCCGAATACGATCACCGTCTTCACATTATGGTCTTCCTGAAAATCAATTTGAAGAGACTGCAGCAAATCCTGTTTCAGGGGATGGATATATTCTGCATTTGCAAACCGGATTTCCTTATTTTTCCGATCAAATGAAAAATGCAGATCATAATTATTGAACTTTTTCATCGCTTTCCTCTCTGAAATGTCTGCTTTCCATAATGAAATATCCGCGTACCTTCCGGCACGAGTAACACTCCGAACAGCTTTTTATTTCTCTGAACTACATTATAACCTCTATTGCCTGAAAATGGAAGTCAGAATTATGCTTACAACACAAAAAAGGAGACCAGCCTTTTTGCCGGTCTCCCATTTTCACGTGATCTGTTTTTCGCTCAATCCATGTTCTCATGATCTGAGCCGGACACACGTCATTCTTTATTTGCTTGCCTGATAGTAATCGTTGTACAGATTTACAAGGCTGGATGCGTTCTGTGCTTCTACCTCTGCTACATAAGTATCCCAGTCAGCCTCTACATCAGCCTGGCCCATCGCGAACTTCAGTGTCCAGGTGTTGATCGTATCAACCAGCGGGGTCGCCCACAGGTTCGCCATCTCGGAATCATCCTCGGTCATCGCGATCGACGGATCAATCTCAGACATTTCTCTGTAAGCAGACATCCTGTCATAATAGTCTCTCAGTTCTGCGGAGAAGTTGCTGGTCAGAAGCTCCTGGCTGCCGCTGTACATAAAGTTGCCGCACGCGAAGCCCTTCTCCATACGAAGATCTACCTGATCGTCAGAAGTCTGCGCGATGGAAAGTCCGCCGCAATAATAGCCATCGGTCAGAGCATAAGTACCATCAGTCACGGTATAGGTGTCACCCTCTACGCCCCACTTGGTCAGGGTCAGGCCAGCCTCAGAATACCACAGCCAGTCTACGAAACGCATCATCTTGATAAACTCGTCCTCGCCCAGCTCATTCAAAGCCTTGGAAGAAATACACACGCCGCACTCCAGACGGGAATTCTCTGCCTGATAGTTGTTGGTTCCCTTCGGAATCACGATCTGGTATACAGAGAAATTACCTTCACCAAGCTGAGAAGTCAATCCATCTTTCTGTACCGTAAAGGAAGAACGGTTTGTGGAAATCAGAGCCGTCTCACCGCGATAAAACTTGCCATCTGCAGTGTCATCCTCCTGGCTCCAGGTCTCCGGATCCAGGATGCCCTCGCTTACCAGACGCTGTACAACGGTCATATACTCTTTATATGCATCGCTCGTTGCGCTGAGTTTGAACTCATCCGCATCCCAGTCAAAATACAGACCAGCGGAGTTCGATGTGATGCTCCAGCCGCTGTGGATACCATAGGTAGCCGCGATCAGGTTCAGCAGGCAGCCGCCCTGTCCGTATCCGGAAGTAGCGCCGCACCAGCGGTCAGACCAGATGTAAGCAGACTCATCAATCATGCCCTGCTCTACCATGTATGCTTTTACATCAATCAGGATATCCGTGAACTCATCCCAGGTCCAGTTCTCTTCCAGGGCAGTTACGTCATAGCCGACCGCCTCAAAAAGATCGGAACGAATCAGCAGAGAATAGTCCTGAAGTGCCGTCTCTTTCAGACCCGGCAGACGATAATAGCGGCCATCATCCTGAAGCAGGGTGTCAGCCTCTGACTGAAGATCATAAGTCTCGATCATACCGGAGTAGTTTGTCATATAATCAATATAATCAGAAACCGCAACGATACCGCCGCCGGTTACATATGCGGTCTCGCTGTACATCTTCGGGATGATGTATGGAGCCGTACCGCCGGAGATTGCCAGAGTTACCTTATCGGAATAGCTTGCGTTGTTTACAACCGTGATCTCCAGGGAAACATTCGTCGCTTTGGTGATCTCATCAAAGATACCGCCATCATTGTACCAGCCATCATTAATCGGATACGCGTCATTGTCGTTGAAGAACATGGTATAGGTCACCGGCTCATCCGAATAGAACTTCGAGCCATAGGTATAACCCAGATCCGCATTGTAGAAGCTGCCGTCGCCATTATCGGTATCTTCGCTTGCGGAAGCGGAGATCGGTCCCATAAAGCCTGCAAGCGCCACGCCCATCATGCCTGCGGCGGAGCCCTTCAGGAAATCACGTCTGGAAATTGTTTTCATTGTCTTATTCCTCCTTATTATAAAATCTGATAAATTACGCAAACGGTTATTATCCGTCTGCATTCATGCGCACTGCGGGTATCCTCTTTCACTCCCGCAGCCCGTGTGAATCTGTTTTAGCGAACGCCAGACTATTGCGCACATTCCGTTTATCGCCCCGATTGCAAAACAATTCCGGGAAACAGAAGCCAAATCCTCTGACGTTCGCTGTGTCTTTCTCTATCATAAGCTCTTTCACAAGAGCAAACGATCAATTAATTGCCATCAACCCTTTACGCCGCCGAGCATCATGCCCTGTACGAAATACTTCTGGATGAACGGGTATACGCAGATAATCGGCGCCGCCGTCAGCACCATGGCGCAGGACTTAATATTTGACGCAATCGCAAGTGTCTCGCCCGCATCCTGTGAGGTAGAAGAGGAAGCGGTGGAAATCAGGTTCCGCAGGTAGTAAGCCACAGGCCATTTGCTCTGGGTATCCAGATACAGGAACGCGTTGAACCAGTCGTTCCAGTACATAACCAGATAGAACAGAACCATGGTCGCGATGATCGGCTTGGAAAGCGGAAGCGCGATCCGGAAAAATACACCGTATTTGTTCAGGCCATCCATCTCACCCGCTTCTTCGAGTTCCTTCGGAACCGTTTCGAAGAAAGAGCGCATCAGGATCACATAGTAAGTAGAAATCAGGGGCGGGAGAAGGAATGCCGCTACGGTATCCTGCAGTCCCAGGTTGATCATCAACAGGTAGTTCGGGATCATGCCGCCGCCAAAATACATCGTGAAGATGATAAACGGGCCGACAAATTTATTGCCCCACAGCTCCGATTTTGACATCGGATAAGCCAGCAGCGCTGAGAAAAACAGCGCCAGGCAGGTACCTGTGATGGAATAAACAATCGTATTGATGTAGTCCGGAATAAATACACCATTCGTAATCACATATATATAGGTATCTACGCTGAAGTCCACCGGAAGCAATCCGACCTCACCGGCTACAATCGCCTCATACGAGGAGAAAGACTGCGCAATCAGGTACAGGAACGGATAAAGCATGACCGCACAGATTACCACCATGAGGATTGTATTACATACCGTAAATATCCGGTAACCACGCGAAACCTTGATCGCGCTGCCGTTATGTGTTTTCGCCATCGTAGTTCCTCCTTCCTTAGTACAGGCCTGTGCCGGCGACCTTCTTGGATACCTTGTTCGCCACGGTCAAAAGTGTCAGGTTAATCAGGCCCTGGAACAGACCTACCGCTGTCGCGTAGCTGTAGTTACCGGAGCCAAGACCCATACGGTATACATAGGTAGCAATGATATCGGCCGTCTCATAAGTGGTCGGCTGATACAGAAGGAAGACCTTCTCAAATGCGCCGGAGCCGCACAGCTGGCCAATATTCAGAATCAGCAGCGTCGCGATCGTCGGAAGGATCGACGGCAGTGTGATGTAAATACACTGTTGGAACTTGCTCGCACCATCCAGATCCGCCGCCTCATACATATCCGGGCTGATGCCGGCCATCGCCGCCAGATAGAGGATGGTATTCCAGCCAAGTCCCTGCCATACACCGGTCACCACGAAGATCGTCGGGAACCACTGCGGCAGGCTGATAAACTGGATTGCGCTCCCACCCAGGGAGGTGATAAAGCTGTTGATCGGGCCGCTGGTGGAAAGAATCTCACGCACCATACCGGCTACGATAACCATGGAGATAAAGTGAGGCAGATAAGAAATCGTCTGAACAACCTTCTTAAATCTCGTGTTCTTTATCTCATTCAAAAGCAAAGCAAAGGCAATCGTGATCGGAAAGCTGATGATCAGATACTCAAAGTTCAGGATCAGCGTATTCCGGAAAGCCCTCCAGAAATTGGAGTCTCTGACGAACTGCTTGAAATACTTCAGTCCGCTCCACTCATCTCCGAAAATACTGCTGCCCGCACGATAGCGGCGGAAAGCAATGATATTGCCCGCCATCGGAATGTAGCGGAAGACGATGTAATACACAAGCGGTATCAGCATCATCGAGTACCACATCCAGTACTTGCGTATGTGCCTGCTAAGAGACTCCCTCGGGGGTTTCTTAGCAGAAACAGCGCTGTTGTTGGAATTTTTTGTTTTCCCAGCCATTTTTTTCTCCCTTCTTATTTGTTTTTTCGTCCTAAGGATGTTCACATTATTGCACAATTATTTTTTCGATGCTTACCACATTTTGCGCAATATGCCGTCAATTATTGCTTTTTTGATTTTTTCCCCGTCAAGTTGCCTTTTCAGCGCTTTTCCGGCCATTTTTATTCCGTTTTCACTTCTCAGTTATTGCTATTTCAGAGGAAATATGCTATAATTCTGCCAAAAATCGAGCCGATTATTATACGCGGCTTTTACATTATTTTCCCATTTTTTCCGATTTTATGCAGTTTTTTGTCGCGCAATATCTGCCGTTTGCAGCAGATAACGGGAACAACGCTTCAGACGCAGCTTGCGGCGCCCATTATAACACGCTTCGCACAGGGCGCTGCGGAAAGAAAGGAACAGGTGAGATGACTATGAAACGAACTCCTCTGACTCTGGAACCCGAGCTGCTCCGCATCGGGACCCAGGATTCTTCCGGCTATCACCGGAAAATTGACAGCACGCGTGAACAGGTGGACTTTCACCCGGATACCACCCTTCGTTTCTTCATTAATAATAAGGCGGAATCCTACGAGACGCACTGGCACCCCACCACAGAAGTGATTATGCCGCTGGAAAATCATTACCAGGTGATCGTCGGACAAACACACTATGATCTGGAGCCGGGAGATATCCTCATGATTCCTTCCGGAGAGCTGCACCAGCTGATTGCGCCGCCCACCGGTCTTCGGCTGATCTACATCTTCGACCCGGAAGCGATCTCCGGCATCAAGGGTTACTCTTATCTGGCCGCTTTTATTGCCCACGCGGTACTGATCACGCCGGATAACTGCCCCGCGATCTACGACCAGGAATCGGATCTGATCTTAAAACTCTGCCGGGAATATTTCACCGGCGGGCATATGCGTGAGCTGAACTGCTACGCGAACCTGCTGAAGTTTTTCGCCAATTATGGGGAATACCGCATGGAACAGGACGATACACACCGCGGCACGGAGACCCCGGTCGAGCGGCAGAACCGTCTGTATGAAAAGCTGAATACGGTGTTCGACTATATGGATCAGCATTACACGGAAAATATTTCTCTGGAAATGGCCGCGGATGTCGCGGGCTTTTCCAAGTTTCACTTTTCGCGCCTGTTCAAGCAGTGCTCGGGCTACAATTTTTACGACTATCTCTGTCTGCTGCGAATCAAAGCGGCAGAGAACCTGCTGTTTTCACCGGATCTGTCTGTCACAGAGGTGGCGCTGCAGTCCGGGTTTTCCAGTCTGTCTACATTTAACCGAACTTTCAAGAAGAAAAAGGGGTGTACGCCGTCGGAGTACCGGACGCTGTGCAACCGGAAGGTGTATGAGGAGTGAAATGTATATAGGGCATATCAAGCATAAACTATAGCCTCTTCAGTATTTCCCTCTCCCGGTTTTGGCATGTAAACAGGATGACCTGCCGTCCGCTGTTTTTGAGCCAGCGGAGGGTGGCTTCGAGACGACGGTCGTCATACATGGCGAAGGTTTCGTCAAGAATGACGGGCAGGGTGATGTTTTCACAAAGGAGTTCTCCCGCGGCCATGCGAAGGGCAAAATAAATCTGCTGCATGGTGCCGCCGCTTAGCTGATTCAGACCCAGGACGCGGGATGGCGTGTGGATGCGAATTTCGGCGGTGTCGTCGATGACAATCCGGTTGTAGCGGCCGCCAGTGATTTCTTCCAGAATGGCGGAGGCTCTCTCATTCAGCTGGCCGCCCGCAGCCTGATAGATACGGTCTGAGATTTCACAAATGCGGTCGATCGCGAGTGTCAGAGCCGCGATTTCCGTATCGATACCGCCGGGAACGGCGTCGGAACCTGAGATGTCCGTCTCTCCTCTGGCATGTGCCTGATAAAGAATCTCCAGTTCTCCCTTCAGCTTATCGCATGCTTCTTCTCTGTCCTGAATTTCTTTTAAAAGCTCAGGCGGACATTGAGGGCGGCTTTCCTGCCCTTTGTCTTCCTCAAAACTGCCTCTGGCCGGGCGAAGAAGCAGGAATACGCCCAAAGCCATTCCCCAGAAGAGTACCGTAAATATACCCAGAAAGATACGCAGCCTGTTTTCCTGCGTAAAAAATATCTGTGTCAGAGTCAATGCTCCGGCGATGAAAAACAGAGCGCCAAGCAAAATACGTATCCAGGATGGTACGCCACGATCTTTTGATCGTCCAGCTGTCTCATTCGGGCTGTGATCTTTGTCCTGCTGCCCACTGCCACCTGCATTTCCCTGGCCATAGGGATTCTGCTCTGGCGCTCCGATGCTTCCGGTTCCTCCGGATGCATTCTGATAGTATCCTGCCTGCTGCCGCAACAATTCCAGTTCAGAACGAAGCGCGTCCGCCCTGCTCTGTTTCTGCGCAATATTTTCTTCCAGCGCTTCGGTTTCTTTCTTTTTCTGCTGCTCCAGCTGTTTTTTCTTTTTTCGAAGCGACTGCAGCGCCTGTGCCACATCAATCTCACTGTCTCGAGAGTTGTCACTATTAATCATGTAACGCCGAAGCTCCTGTGCAAGCTCTTCGTCTGTCTCACACTGTGCCTGCCGGATAAAAACAGAATTCACAAACGCTGCCTCACTGATTCCACCGAGCAGCACTTCGAGGTCTTCCTGTGGATGCCCGGATTCCACCATCCTTGTCTCACAGACCAGACTAAGCGGCGCCGCACTGCGGTCAAAACAGCGATCAATCCGGTATATGTCCCCATTTTCCGAAATACGCATGCTTCCAAGGAACGCACCCGGTGCATCCCAGGGCTGACGCAGCTGATATTCGTCTGCTTTCGTCGCCCGTCCCCGGGCGCGGTTCAGGCCGAACAGCATTGCCCGGATAAAGGAATGGATGGTCGTCTTACCTGTCTCGTTTCCTCCATAGATAATATTGATACCGGGGCGGAATGTCATATGATGGTTTGAAAATTTTCCGTAGCTCTTAATATCCAGTTCTCGTATTTCCATGCTCGCTCCCCTCATTTACCAGGATACAACAATGCCTCCAGCCCGTATTCAAGTGCCTTTTGCTCTACGGAATTCTGAGGCCCACTCCCGAAGCTTTCAATATAATCACCGACCAGCTGCCCCCGGTACTGCCGTTTCAGTTCTTCCAGATGAAATGCCGGAACCGTCCGATCCTCAATATCCAGAATACGACCACATTTCTGGTATTCACGCATATCCGGATAAAACTGGGGATGACGTTCTCCAG
>JAJBUL010000184.1 GCA_020860365.1 Clostridiales bacterium
AGAGAAAAGGCTCTGGGTTCTTGGCGTGCTTTTAAAACGGCTGTGAATAGTAACATTTTTGAAAATAATTGTGGGTTTCCGTTACAAGAAACGTTTCTTTGTTACAAGGAGAGTCATCCTTGCAAAAGGAAATCATTACAGGAAAATAATTTTCGCCGCGCAGTAAACGAGCAACAGCGCCATCACACCATTCACGATTTTATAGTATTTGTTGTAAAGCGGGCAAAGCAGGCTGCCCGCGGCCGCCCAGATCAGATTGCCCAGGCCGCAGCAGGCGGTCATGGTCAGCGCAAACAGAACCACCAGCCAGACGCTGTGTCCATAAGGCAGAAAGTATCCCGGATAGGACGCCAGCCCCAGCATGATGACCTTAACGTTAAGAAACTGAAGCAGAAAGCCATTCCAGTAGGTCAATGGCCGTTCTACATCCTGCCCTTCCGTCTTAATTGGGCTGCGCCGAAAGGTCTTGTACGCGAGATATAGAATATAGGCAGCTCCCACGTATTTAAAAATGGGCGCAATAGATGGAATCAGCGTCCCCAGAGCGCTGCAAAAACCACCCGCGATCAGCATCACGGTTACCAGACCGCTCCAGATACCAAAAAGCAGCTTTACACAGCGGCGAAACCCAAACTGTCCGGCTGCAGCCAGCAGAAGAACATTGTTTGGCCCCGGCAGAACCGTCGTCGCACAGGCATAGGCCACAAAGGATAAATAAATGCTCAAAGTCATGTGAAATGCCCTCCTTGTCAGAGAAACGCAGCAGCCAGTATCATTGATTCATTTTCAGTTTAGCTATCCATTCATTGAGGATCTCTGCGTTCTCTTTTTCGTTATATCCCTTCAGATCTTTTCCTGTCATTTACTTTTCAATTTAAGTCCGAAGCCTCAATGTTTTCAGGTACGTCTTCCGCTCCGGCGTGACCCGGTAACTTTCGACTGCTTTCTGTATCGCCTTATTATGCGTCCACGGATCAAGACGCCTCTCCTCTATAAACGGCAAAATCAAATCATACTGTTTTGCAAGCGCCGTAGCAAAATACCAGGCCACCATCATACTGATATAGTACGGCCGATCGCCGGCCATCGGCTCTTTTTCGGCCGAACCTCCTGGCTGATTTTCGTCCGAACGCCCCGGCTGATTCATGCTGCGAAAATACGCCCTGTCAGAAGGGATCGCTGCCACCTGCTCCGCGTATTTTACCGCAAACCAGTCATCGAGGAAATAACGCATCAGCATGCCAATTCCAAATCGCACGGTATAAATATGGGAAGAATCAAGCCAGCGGTCAATATATGAAAGCAGCTTTTCCGGCTCTTTTTTAAAGACGCCCGGAGAAAGCTGATCGCAGGTCGCCCAGTTATCGATAAAAGGTAAAAACAGCTCTATCTCCTCCAGGCAGACAGAAAAATCCTTTTCCTCCGCAATCAGAAATGCGTGCAGCTGATTCTCCTCAAAATAATAATGCGGCAGTTCTTTCATAAACGCAAGAATTCCATTTGCTGTATCAGCCGCTGAATCTGTATCCGCTTTTACTGTTTTTACTGCTTTCACTGCCTTCAGCTCTTTCGCATACTCCTTCGCAAGCGCGCGAAGAGCAGGCGTCCGCACACCAATGAATCGTTCCCTGGAAAGCGTCGGCGTCAGATTACTCTGAAAATCCGCGTATTTGAGATCCTG
Source organism: Clostridiales bacterium (assembly GCA_020860365.1). Taxonomy (GTDB): domain Bacteria; phylum Bacillota; class Clostridia; order Lachnospirales; family Lachnospiraceae; genus Choladousia. The sequence goes on from JAJBUL010000184.1 coordinate 1,682, forward strand.
AAGCTCAAAAAGCCGACTTTGTATTGATGTCATTTTCTGCACCCAATTCACCTTATCATAATGATTCAGAACCACTACAAGCACCGCCATCTATCACCTTTTTCGCGTACTGCAAAACCGGTAATTCTCTTTTGGCAACAAGCCTGCCTAATTTCGTATCTGCACATCGTTCATACTCACGAACCGCTTCCTGATAATCCAATTTCAGGACTGACAGATGGAACTCATTCTTTTCATCCTCCGTCAGGTTCGTTTCACCAAAGGAAATAACCTTACATAAATAATAATGATTTACGTTATGCCTGTCATGGTCGATATAGTCCAGCGGCCACTCATCATCCTTTAATTTAATATGGAATTCCTCATACATAATTTCTCCCTATACGAACTACAATCCATTGACCAGTATTTCCATAACTAATGACGAGATGCATATTCAAAGTATGGAAGTATCGAAGCAATATACTTCAGGCTCCAATATGCCGGTTTACTTCCAGCTTATCCAGAATTCCATTCGCGGTAACTCCCGGGTGCGTGACGGAAATCCTGCAGATTTCCTCTACAAACGATTCCTCTAAATTCAGTTCTCCCGCAATCTGCGAAATTGTCTTTCCCCTGTTCATTCTTTTCAAAATCCCGGAAATCAGAAGAAGAAGCGCTCCCGATGATAATTCCATCGGATCACTATAGGCTCCACGGCGACGCGCCTCTGCCGTGGCAATCGGATTCTCATTCTTTCCGGAAGACGTATCTTCCGCCCCGATCGTGATTTTTTCTATCTGCCAGCATTTTCCCTTGATTTGCAGAACAGCCATGGACAATTCCGAACGAAAACGCCTCCGTCCGCAGGTACCCGGATTCAACCACAAGCGCCCATCCATTATGTCCTCCTGGAATCTGTGTGTATGCCCGGAAATAACAATATCACAGTCCTCTGGAATCACGGCTCTTTTCCTGTTATGTACCACAAAGAAATGAAGCTGCTCCAGTTCAAACTCCAGTGTCTCTGGAATTCGTATTGCCCAGCCCCCGTCCGCATTTCCTCGTACCAGATACAAAATGCTTTTTTCTGACAGATTTGCTTTCATCCGATCAACAATCTCAGGCTTGCTGATATCACCGGCATGAATCACCGCGTCCGCCAGGCGAATCTGCTCAAGAACTTCTTCCCGCAACACATCATGCGTATCTGAAATCACTGCAACTCGCATATCTTCCTCCTGCTCAATTATAGAGAACATTGCCTGCGCACAGGCCATTGCCCCGGTCTTCGAATAATTAAAGATTGGTTGTTTCCAGCTATTTCACAGCAATATGAATGAAACAGCTATAACTGCATTTCATGAATAAATAAATTCATAATCCGTATATATCGTTCAGTAACATTGTCCCCGTCTTTGTCCGGTAAACTCTGTCGCGGAACCGCACGATTTGCTCTTTCCTTGCCTGGCTCTCATCCGCATTTACCAGGAAATCTGCTTCGAGCAGAATCTGATAATCGATTCCATCTACCTGATCCAGTGTGTGATGATGCCCTACCAGGAAACAAATCCGCTCCAGCTGTGCCTCTGGCACCCCCATATTCTCGTAAAACGCCCTGACCATGGAAGGCCCTTCCAATTCCTGATGCGCTCCATCCGCATCACCATATTTCTCTCTGCAAAGCGGACACGCAATATCATGCACAATTGCCGCAAGTTCCAATGTCTCTTGCGTGTATGCGTCCAGACCTTCCAGTTCACCGATCGTTTTTGCAAATGCCCACACCTTCTGAAAATGATTGATATCATGATGGCTCTTCGCCGCCGATCCCTGCGCGTAAAACTGAATCATTTTTACCATAGCATCTGATATATCCATAATCTACACTCCCTTGTTCGTATAATTCTCCGAAACCTGTAATTACATAAGATGGTTCTCTCTCCATAATGTTTTTATACTTGAAACCGTACTTCGTTCTCGCATGGATTTCAAAATAATTTCTATCTCTTTAATTGTTATTGTCGAATCTCGCTTTTTGGCTATATCCATGATAAGCTGAACACCATTAAGTATTTGCAAAGAATACTGTCCTAAATGCAGTCTTCGGTCAGCTATATCACGTAGCATCTCAATATCTGAATCCTCTGTCAGTAAGATAGGAATCTGTAGATATGACGCCATCAAAATCATATGGACATCCCCCATACTACTCCCCTGTTTATGAGTATTATATATTGTCTGTCCTCTATGTAAACACATTTTTTCTACTTTCTTTGGACTATCCATTGCTTCTAAAGTCAATCTCATTTCTTCATACAGCATGTCATAATAGGCTTCATAAGTTTGCTTATCCACCTCATCTTTTTGAAATTCTTTATATTCTATGACCTTTATGTGTCCATCCTCGACCAGGCGAACAAAATACGAATATAAGGATAATTCATGTTCATAAATATATGGATGCACAATCGGATTGTACTCTAACTCAGTCAATACCTTTTTAATATTATCTATTTGCTTACCTTCTGAAGACAATTTTTGAAGAAAACAAGTGTCTACAATAACATCAGTTCTCCCCATATTTTTCTCCCTCTATTGATATTTCTACAATATCATCAACTTTGCTTATATCGTCAATTTCGAAATCTCTCTTTATCTTTTTAATAGTATAAATGCTAATTTCTCCATTTTGTTCAACTATTTCGAGCAGGTTTCTTAATCCAGAAACTGTTTTCTTTGCAGTCACTCTATCCAACATAGTATTCTGTTCCTTTAAAAAAGCATCAACCAAAATTAATATATCTTCTTCATTCTCCAAAAGAATGTCACCTAACTTTTGCGTAATAATTTTTGTTTCTACAAGCCTCCTTCTTACAGACTCATACGGAACCATATAATCGTTCATCTGTAATACTATAACACGAATCAAATCAGCAAACCTTAGCTTATGAATGTCAAGATTCAACTCTTTTATATGAGCTGAAAAAGTCTTCTGAAATTCATTTGTTGGCATCAACAATTCCGCCGCAAACCTATTAATTATTCTTTCTTCTACCTGACTATCCAGTTTTCCTTGTTCTCCCACCAGTTCACATACTTGAGTAGCGACCCCCCATACATGTCCTAATTCGTGAGCAGCTGTAAAAACCTGTTCAGCAACAGTTTTTGCAGTATTAATATACACAAAATCTTCTAACTTATTTTTAACAAAACGCTTTGTATGAAAACCACAATTAATTTCATTTTCCATCGGATAATATACTACCGTACAATGTTTTTCCAAAATTCCAAATATATCATCTCTGATTATCATATTGTTTAAAATATAATCTTCTCTTACTCTCTTTATTATTGTTGGAATTTGTTCTACTAACTTTTCCCAATCCATTTTCCACCTCAAAAAAGCTGTACTATTGTACAGCTTTCCCTTTATACAGCCTCTTTCAGTTCTACATATTCATCCATCAAATCCAAAATTCTATCTAAGTTATCAGGATTGCTAAATTCTTTCATATACTGCAAATCTGGAAGCAAACTACCCGATTCGCGATTAACCAGTTCATTCTTCGTTGTCTTTAGAAGAACTGCTATCTTATTTAACTCAGCTGGAGAAATTATAACTTTTCCTTCGATAACATTCCACACATCCTTAACAGAATACCCCAAGTGCCTGGCAAAGTTATCAAGACTAATGTCAGCTTCAAGCATACACGTCCAAATGTTAGCGCCAAGCTTTCTTCCTACGTTAGCCATCTCATATCCTCCTTAACTATCCTCATCATATAACGTTACAGGTCACACCATGACCAAATTTACATTATTTTAACCACTACAAGTTGACCTATAACGGCATCCGGCCAATTAAATCGCTACGCGATGGCTTATCCTGCCCGACTTTTGGGCAAGATAAGTCCCGACCCGCGGCAAGTGCGTGGTCGAATTGTGACCAGTAACCATACAACACCTTCACAGAATAATAATTTTTTTAATTATAATAACACTTAGGCTTTTATGCGTCAATCTCTTTTAACACGTCTATCTTCATTTTTCCTTGCTTTTTCACCGTCCATAGAGCAGCATTGTTTATCTTCATCTATAATTATATGATTATTTTGCACTTTCAACTACCTAGACATGAAAAGAGCTTCTCAATTTCTCGAGAAGCTCCATAAAATCATAACAAATAAATGCTAAAAATTACTCGATAACAGTAGCCACACGGCCTGATCCTACGGTACGGCCACCCTCACGGATAGCGAATGTAAGACCCTGCTCCATAGCGATCGGATGGATCAGCTCGATGGTCATCTCTACGTTATCACCAGGCATGCACATCTCTGTGCCTTCCGGAAGGTTGATCACACCAGTAACGTCAGTTGTTCTGAAATAGAACTGCGGACGATAGTTGTTGAAGAATGGTGTGTGACGGCCACCCTCGTCTTTGGTCAATACGTAAACCTGAGCAGTGAACTTCGTATGGCACTTGATGCTGCCCGGCTTGCAGATAACCTGACCACGTTCGATATCCGTTCTGCGGATACCACGAAGCAGAGTACCAATGTTGTCACCAGCCTGTGCATAATCAAGCAGCTTACGGAACATTTCGATACCGGTAACGGTCGTCTTCTGGATCTCTTCCTTCACGCCTACGATCTCAACTTCCTCGTTCAGCTTCAGAGTACCACGCTCTACACGGCCTGTCGCAACTGTACCACGACCTGTGATGGTGAATACGTCCTCAACCGGCATAAGGAACGGCTGATCGGTCGCACGCTGTGGATCCGGAACCCAGCTGTCAACAGCATCCATGAGCTCCATGATCTTGTCGCCCCACTCTCCGTCCGGCTCTTCCAGAGCCTTCAGAGCAGAACCCTGAATAATCGGCGTATCATCGCCCGGGAACTCATACTCATTCAGCAGCTCACGGATCTCCATATCTACCAGCTCAAGGAGTTCCTCATCATCTACCATATCTACTTTATTCATAAATACAACGATATACGGAACGCCTACCTGACGGGACAGAAGGATGTGCTCCTTTGTCTGAGCCATAACACCATCCGTAGCAGCTACTACCAGGATAGCGCCATCCATCTGAGCAGCACCAGTGATCATGTTCTTTACATAGTCAGCATGGCCTGGGCAGTCAACGTGAGCGTAATGTCTGTGCTCGGTCTCATACTCTACGTGAGCGGTAGAAATTGTGATACCACGCTCTCTCTCTTCCGGAGCCTTGTCGATGTTATCAAAGCTTGTCTCTACGTTTCCTGCAACTCTGTGGGAAAGAACCTTTGTGATTGCAGCAGTCAGGGTTGTTTTACCATGATCGACATGACCAATGGTACCGATGTTACAATGCGGTTTCGTTCTTTCAAATTTAGCCTTTGCCATTTTGAATGTCCTCCTTAATTCAATCAATTCTGAGTTAATCTTTCTTTCAGGCAGAAATCCTTTTCTGTCTGCCGCGCCAGGCGAATGCAGCGCGGGCTGCAATTTCTCATCCGCCCTTGCGCATCAATACAGGCTGTTCTGATTATATTTCAAAACATCCCGCTTTTCAAGCTTTTTTTTACATATTCTAATGCAAAATAAGCCCTTTTTAATCCCCTGCCTGCTAATTTCCAAAACAGGATTTCACAAACAGGGTACATTTCAAAAATCATCGTTCGTATTTATGATTATTTTGATTTCTCGCTCAGCACCTTCTCCTGCACGGACTTCGGTACCTGCTCATAGCGTTCAAAGAACATGGAGTAGTTTCCACGGCCCTGCGTCTTGGAACGAAGGTCTGTCGAGTAACCAAACATCTCTGCCAGCGGTACATAGCCTCTGACAATCTTGCCGCCGCCGAGGTCATCCATACCCTCGATTCTTCCACGGCGGGAGTTGATGTCACCGATGACGTCGCCCATGTATTCTTCCGGCATCGTTACTTCAACCTTCATGATCGGCTCAAGCAGAACCGGATTCCCCTGCTTCATCGCGTCCTTGAACGCCAGGGAACCGGCAATGTGGAATGCCATCTCACTGGAGTCGACTTCATGGTAAGATCCGTCGTATACATTCGCGTGAACACCGAGAACCGGATATCCGCCAAGGACGCCTGCTTTTGCAGCTTCCTCGATACCTTCGCCAACAGCCGGAATGTATTCCTTCGGAATCGCACCGCCGACTACGGTAGACTCGAACTGGAAGGTCTCTTCGCCGTTTGGATCCATCGGTGTAAAGATAACCTTGCAGTGACCATACTGGCCGCGGCCGCCGGACTGCTTCGCATACTTGCTGTCGACCGTAACTTCCTTCGTAAAGGTCTCCTTGTAAGCAACCTGCGGGGCGCCTACATTTGCCTCTACCTTGAACTCCCGGAGCAGACGGTCTACGATAATCTCCAGATGGAGCTCACCCATACCGGCGATGATCGTCTGACCTGTCTCCGGATCTGTATGCGCACGGAAAGTCGGGTCTTCCTCTGCCAGCTTCGCGAGCGCTTCACCCATCTTGCCCTGGCCTGCCTTTGTCTTCGGCTCAATTGCCAGCTCGATAACCGGCTCCGGGAACTCCATGGATTCCAGGATCACCGGATGCTGCTCATCGCAGATGGTATCACCGGTCGTTGTCAGCTTAAAGCCAACCGCCGCCGCAATGTCGCCGGAGTAAACCTTACTGAGCTCTGCTCTCTTGTTCGCGTGCATCTGCAGGATTCGTCCAACACGCTCCTTCTTACCCTTTGTCGCGTTCAATACATAGGAACCCGCATTCATCGTGCCAGAATAAACGCGGAAGAACGCAAGCTTTCCTACGAACGGGTCAGCCATAATCTTAAACGCAAGTGCAGAGAACGGCTCGTCATCGGATGAATGTCTCACGACTTCATTTCCATCCAGATCGGTTCCCTTGATCGGCGGAATATCGATCGGGGACGGCATATATTCGATGACAGCATCCAGCATCTTCTGCACACCCTTGTTGCGGTAAGCACTACCGCAGCACACCGGAACAGCAGTACACTCACAGGTCGCTTTTCTCAGCGCTGCTTTCATCTGCTCGACCGTTGGTTCTTCACCTTCCAGATACATCATCGTAAGGTCATCGTCCAGCTCACAGGTCTTTTCAACCAGCTCTGCGCGATACAGCTCCGCGTCATCCTTCATGTCTTCCGGAATATCCGTGATCGTGATATCCTCGCCCTTATCGTCATTGTAGATATAAGCTTTCATCTCAAACAGGTCAATAATGCCCTTAAAATCATCCTCCTTGCCAATCGGCAGCTGAAGGATAATTGCATTCTTGCCAAGTCTGTTGCGGATCTGCTCTACCGCTCCATAGAAATCCGCGCCCATGATATCCATCTTATTTATAAATGCCATACGCGGAACATTGTAAGTATCCGCCTGTCTCCAGACATTCTCTGACTGCGGTTCAACGCCGCCCTTTGCACAGAAGACGCCGACTGCGCCGTCCAGAACACGCAGAGAACGCTCTACCTCAACTGTGAAATCCACATGACCCGGGGTATCAATAATATTGATACGGTGCTCCAGGGCGCCTGGCTTTGGCTTGCAGTTTTCCTCAAGCGTCCAGTGGCATGTGGTCGCGGCGGAAGTAATCGTGATACCTCTTTCCTGTTCCTGCTCCATCCAGTCCATCGTAGCGGTACCTTCGTGCGTATCGCCGATTTTGTAGTTCACACCTGTGTAGTACAAAATACGCTCCGTCAATGTAGTTTTACCCGCATCGATATGTGCCATGATACCGATATTTCTGGTTCTCTCTAATGGATATTCTCTCCCAGCCAAAATTTTTTCCTCCTCATCAGAGAATCCACATTTCTATTATGCTGCTCTCTGTTTTAGAATCTGTAATGCGCAAAAGCCTTGTTTGCTTCTGTCATCTTGTGCATATCCTCTTTTCTCTTCACAGACGCACCGGTATTATTCGCCGCATCCATCAATTCATTCGCCAGACGATCCTTCATCGTCTTCTCGCCTCTCTTGCGGGAAAACAAAGTGATCCAGCGAAGCGCCAGCGCCTGACGGCGATCCGGCCGTACCTCGATCGGCACCTGATAAGTGGCACCGCCGACACGTCTCGCCTTTACCTCCAGTACCGGCATAACGTTATTCATCGCTGCTTCAAAAGTCTCAATCGCCGGTTTCCCGGTTTTCTGTTCGATCGTCTCAAATGCTCCGTACACAATTTTCTGAGCAACACCCTTCTTGCCGTCCAGCATGATGTTATTGATCAGCTTGGTCACGACCTTACTTCCGTAAATCGGGTCTGCTAAAACGTCCCTCTTCTGAATATGTCCTTTCCGTGGCACGCTACTTCCCTCCTTAATTAGAAATTAAATCACAGGTACTCACGATTGTTTCTCTCCGTGTTCATGCTTGGATGTGAGTGTCCTCTTCCGGCTGCTGTTCTGCCTCTTCCGATATCCTGCACGGCATATCGCAGACACTCCTTCCTGGACTTCTATATTAACCTGCAACCACCTGGTAATACGAACTCCGCATAAGGTGAAACAAATTTCAGTTTTCTTGTGATACTTTGTTAGAATACCGCGTCAGAGATTATTTCTTAGCCTCTTTCGGTCTCTTTGCGCCGTACTTGGAACGTGCCTGTCTTCTCTTGGCAACGCCCGCTGTATCCAGCGTACCTCTTACGATATGATATCTGGTACCCGGAAGGTCCTTTACTCTGCCACCGCGGATCAGCACAACGCTATGCTCCTGAAGGTTATGTCCCTCTCCCGGGATATAGCTCGTTACTTCAATACCATTGGAAAGACGTACTCTGGCGATCTTACGCAGCGCTGAATTCGGCTTCTTCGGTGTAGCAGTCTTCACTGCTGTACACACACCTCTCTTCTGCGGTGAGGATGTATTCGTCTGCTTCTTGTGAAGAGAATTATATCCTTTCTGGAGAGCCGGTGCCGTTGACTTCTTGACAGATGTCTGTCTGCCTTTTCTTACTAACTGGTTAAATGTTGGCATTACTTCTTTCACCTCCTGATAGAATCATGGTAACTGTCTCATATCTTTACAGTTACGGATTGAGTTCATACCTGCGGTCTATAAGAACCTTTTATGGACCGCGATTCTGCTCTGTGGTTGCTGAAAAATAAGCGCAAAAAACAAATCTGAAAAATGCGCACTTGGATATTATACGAAAGCCGTTTTTTCTTGTCAAGCTGTTTTTTCTGCTTTTCCCGCCTGTTTGTTACTATTCACAGCCGTTTTTCTGAGCGGGTCTAATTACTGATGCTTACAA
>JAJBUL010000253.1 GCA_020860365.1 Clostridiales bacterium
GTCATGCCGGAGAGGTCGCTCTCGGTCAGGTACGCAGACGCGCTGTTTTCGAAAATATATTCGGAATCGATCTCAATGATGATGTCGACAGTCAGCGTCAGGTTTGCCTTGACCCAGTCCATATCAGCAGAGAGAGAATTATACTCCGCCTCGATACTGGAGTCTCCGGTATAGACCTGATAGTCGGTTGGAAATTCCGCGTAATAGGTTCCCTCTGAGGTATACCCGATGACCATGTAGCTCGGCAGGTCGAGGTAGTCGTTATCTTCCGTATAGGCGATCGTGAACAGATGGCCGCCGTTGTCATAGCCCAGCTCTTCTGTCCAGGCGTTGCGTGAGCTGATGTGGTAAAAGCTGACGTAATCGGTGGAAATATTCATCTGAACCTTGCCGCCCCAGCTGGAGGGGAGCACGACCTGTACCTCTTCAAAGTCAATGCAGATATTGTTGTTTTCATCGCGGGATGTGGTGCTTTCCCAGCGTGCGTTCACTGCCAGGGCTGTCATGGAAAAAGCGCCCATCAGGCAGATTGCCAGCAGGATTGTCAGAGTGTGTAAGAAACGTTTCTTTTTCATAAATCCCTTCCTTTCTGCCGAAACTGCGGCGAAGCTGTTTTGGCAATTTTTTTTATGGTTTTCGGTTTCTGTGATTATCCGTATTTTACCATATTCGTTTCCGTAAAAAATGAAGTCTTTCTTATTTCTTTACTTAACAATTCAGAACAGCATCGAAAGGAAAAGACAGGTGCTGTCCGGAATCAGATCTTATTTTTTTACCTCAAATTTATAACCGACGCCCCAGACCGTCTTGATCGCCCAGTATTTGTTTGCCTTGAATTTTTCACGCAGGCGTTTGATATGTACGTCAACGGTGCGGGTGTCGCCCATGTAATCAAAGCCCCAGAGCCGGTCCAGAAGCTGTTCTCTGGAGAAAACCTGATTTGGCGAGGAGGCCAGGAAATAGAGCAGCTCCAGTTCTTTTGGCGGCATATCAATCGTTTTCCCCTGATAAATAACAGAATAATTGGTCAGACTGACCATCAGGTCAGGATATTTGACATAGTCTCCGATTTCGCTCTCCTGTGCGGCGGCTGGTTCTGAAGGATGGTAGCGGCGCAGCACGGCACGGATACGGGAAAGGAGTTCGCGTGCGTCATAGGGCTTTTCCAGATAATCATCTGCGCCCAGATCCAGCCCATGGACGCGGTCGGTCACTTCATATGCAGATGAGAGAAGGATGACAGGGACTTCTGACTGTGCCCGCAGATCCTTACAGGCCTGGAACTTTTCCATGTTTGGGAAAACCGCTTCCAGAAGAACCAGATCCGGTCGAAAAAAGAGACATTCCGCCGAGAGCCCTCTTGCGTCAGAGATTGCTTTTGTTTCGTAAAGTGCCTGAGTCAGGTAAAAGATTGTCAGCTGTGCGGAGGCCTCATCCGGATCCGCAACCAGTATTTTCTGCTGTTCTGTCATAAAATCCCTTCTTTTATTTCCGCGAAGCAACGAGCCAGGTAGACGGAGTCATAAGAAATCCGTCGGCAAGCCGACACCTTATGACATGGCTTGCGCGGATATTTGGCGATGCAGTGTGCCAGTGGCACACGTTTAGCACCGACCGAAGTGTAGCGTAGATGCCGCGAGGGTCATTTTAATTCCACAATCGTGACGCCGGAATCGCCTTCTCCGAACACACCGAGCCGGTAGGAAGCGACGTAGCTTTGCCTGCGCAGATACTGGTGTACTGCTTTGCGCAGGATACCGCTGCCCTTGCCGTGGACGATGCGGATGGGAGAAAGATGGGCGAGGCAGGCGTCGTCCATATATTTGTCCAGCTCCGCGAGCGCCTCGTCCGTTGTCTTTCCGATCAGATTAATCTCAGAGCGAATATTGTAGCTTTTGGCGTTCTGCACGCCCTGATCGGCAGATCCCCCGCGGCGGCTGCCGGAATCTCCAAACCGGCTGGCGTTTCCGGATGGAGCGGAGCCGCCATATTTCCCGCCTCTGGATGCTTTTGCGCTTCCGGAAGCGGTTCCCTTACCGTAAACAGAGGTGAGCGGTTCGTCGTCCAGCTTTTCCAGATCCCTGATGTTGACCTGTGAGCGCAGGATGCCCATCTGGACGAAAAGATTCCCTTTTGCATCCGGGAGTGTGCTGACTGTGCCGGTTAAGTTCAGGCTTAGCACCCGCACACTGTCGCCGATACGCAGGTCTTTGCCGGTCAGCTCTTTCCTGGGTTTCTTATCGGTCTTTATCCCCAGTTTTTTGTCATTGTCGGAGATCTTTTCACGGAGCTTCGCACGCTCCTGCTCCATCTTGCGGGAAGCGTCCGACTCCGATCCGAGCTTATGGAATGTTCGGATGGTCTCGTCCGCGTAATCCTTGGCTTCACGCAGAATGTCGCGCGCTTCCTCGCGGGCTTTTGAAAGAATTGCGTCCCGGTTTTCGTCGAGGCGGCCTTCTTTTTGGGAGAGGCGGTTTTTCAGATCTTTTACTTCCTGTTTGTAGCGTGTGATCTCCTCCCGCTCCCGTTCAATTGTCACGCGGCTGTTTTCCAGGCTGGTGATGACGTCCTCAAATGCTTCATCCTGCGTCGTAAGATGTGTTTTCGCTTCTTCGATGATGTAGTCCGGCAGGCCGAGCTTCTCGGAAATCGCAAACGCGTTGCTTTTACCGGGAACACCGATCAGCAGACGGTAGGTCGGGTGAAGCGTCTCGACGTCAAATTCGCAGCAGCCGTTTTCCACGCCAGGCGTGGAAAGGGCGTAGACCTTCAGTTCACTGTAATGGGTGGTGGCGATGGTGCGGACGCCGCGGCTGTGCAGATTCGAGAGGATCGCGATCGCCAGAGCTGCACCTTCCGTGGGATCCGTTCCCGCGCCAAGCTCGTCGAAGAGAACCAGGGAGCGTTCGCCGGCGGTTCGGTCGTCTCCCCCATTATCCCAGGAGATCGTTCGGCCATGTGAGGATTCCCGGACGGTGGCGGAACGATCCGAACCGGACTCCCATGCCTGCGCGTCCCGCTCATCCATCGCATTTAAAAAGGAAACGATATTGGTCATGTGGGAGGAAAACGTACTCAGGTTCTGCTCAATGCTCTGCTCATCCCCAATGTCTGCATAGACTTCACCAAAAACAGAGAGCTCCGAGTGATCCCGTGCCGGAATGTGCAGTCCTGCCTGTCCGAGCAGGGTAAACAGCCCCACGGTTTTCAGGGAAACGGTCTTGCCGCCGGTATTTGGTCCGGAGATGACCAGCAGTGTAAAGTCATCGCCAAGACGGATGTCCACAGGAACGACCGTTTTCGGATCCAACAGTGGATGGCGCCCTTTTTTGATGTTGATTCGTCCCTCCGTGTTGAAATCCGGCTCCGTTCCCCGATACGCAAGAGAAAGCTGTGCGCGCGCAAAAATGAAATCCAGTTCTGTCAGGAGCAGGACGTTGTAATTCAGGGCTTCGGTGTGCTCTCCAACCTCCGCGCTTAAATTTGCCAGAACGATCTCAATTTCCTTCTGCTCGCGGATTTCCAGTTCACGCAGATCATTGTTCAGCTTTACCACTGCCATGGGTTCAACGAAGAGTGTGGAACCGCTTGAGGACTGGTCGTGAATCATGCCTGGCACCTGTCCGCGGTGCTCGGCTTTTACCGGTACACAGTACCGTCCGCTTCTCTGTGTGATGACTGCGTCCTGCAGGTATGTCCGTGACGGCCCGTTCAGATAAGAAGCGAGGGCGGAGTGGATGCGCTCGTTCACGGATTTCATCTGCCGCCGCACCTGCCGCAGGCCGGAGCTGGCGTCGTCGCTGATTTCTTCCTCTGAGAGGATGCATCGCCGGATCTCATTTGCGACCTGGGTGAGTGGCTGCAGGTCTGCAAACATCTGAGCCAGTGAGTCGTCTGGCGCATCAATCCCGGAAAGGTGGGCTGTATCCTTTGCCCAGCTTTTTACGCGTGCGGCAGTCTCCATCACCGTACAGACACGCAGCAATTCTTCTATATTCAGGGAACTGCCCACCTCCAGGCGCCGCAATGAGCCACGGATGTCACTCAGGCCGGAGAAAGAGACCCGCCCCTTGCGCAGGGTGCGGCTGACCGCGTCCGACGTCTCGCGCTGCATCCGCCGAATCTCTTCCAGGTCATCGGATGGGACGAGGGCGCGTGCGCGTTCCTTGCCCGGCTGTGAACCGGCAAAATCTGCCAGGCGCTGGATGACTTTATGGTACTCCAATACTTTTAATGCTTTTTCGTTCATGATCAAACCCTCATGGTTGCGGAAAATGATGTCAGGTAGGCTGCTTGCCATGCCAGAGGCACAGATTATTTTATGCCTGCTGAAACTATGCCGCTATTTTACCTCATAACGGACAATTTGAAAAGTGACAAATTATTCGATGTGAGCGAAAGAGAAATTTTTCATTTGTTTGCTTGCCTATGGCAGGACTTTCGTTTATACTCTGAAACAGCCGGATGAGGAACGTCTGCATGGAAAAAGATGGTTTCGGGGTCAAAATATGTTATGATTGACAAAATCAAAAAATTTTGCAAGGTTTTTCGAATTCATGTGTATAAGTAAAGGAGATGTACCGGATGGATGAAGATATTGTCGAGCTGCTTCGTGAGCGGGATCAAAAAAGCATAGAGCTGATCGCACAACGCTATGAGCGGTTGCTCCGGTACATAGCGGTGACCATTCTTCGCGATCGCGAGACCGAGGTGGAGGAATGTATCAATGATGTCTATCTGAAGGTCTGGACGCATGGAACTGCGTTCGATCTGGAAAAGGCGTCGTTCCGTACCTGGCTGAAAGCCATCACCCGCAACACAGCGCTGAATTATTTGCGGAAGGTCAGCCGGCGGGAGGCGTTCGAGGGAACCGGGGAGGAGGATCCGTTATCCTCCGGGGACACGGACGACTCAGATAATCCCGAGCGGAGAATGCTTTTTCAGGAGGAAATACAGGCGCTTGAGCGCGTATTGAATGATCTGAAAAAGAAAGACCGTGAGCTGGTGCTGCGGCGATTCTATTATCTGCAGAGTACCCGACAGATTGCCGAGGCGATGGAGATGTCGGAAAACGCTGTAGACAGCAAGCTGTCGCGGCTGAAGAAAAGGCTTCGGAAACGGTATGAGCGGGAAATGTCCGGCATAAAAGGCGGTGCCGGACAATAGAAAGAAACAGGAGGTGGCAGGATGGGTGTAAAAAAAGCTGACGTAACGGATACAGATGAGTTTTTTGGCAGGCTGGTTTGTATGTTTAGCGAGATTGATCCGTCTTTTTTGGAAGATGAGATTCCAGAGCAGGATCTGGAGCCCATTCCGGTGGCATCGACAGGATGGAATCCGGAGCGGGGAACAGAGCCTCGGACGCACACAAACTGGAAAACTGTCGTTGCAGTTTCCGGGTTTGCGGCTGCCTGTTCCGCGGCAGTGGCCGGTATCGCTGTATTTGTCTGTATGCGGCGTTTTGCGGCATTTGACGGAGTTCGCCGCGCCTGATGCGTATGGCCGCGGACGGAATTTAGAGGCTTTGCTGCCTGTGGTCGGCGTGTACAGGCAGAAGATCGGCAGGCAAAGCTGTCAGGTATTAAAAAAGAAAAGGAGAAAATTTATCATGCAGGAGAAATTAATCGAAATCGTAGCAGAGCAGCTTCATGTATCAGAGGAAGAGATCAGACCGGAAACCGATTTTAAGGCAGACCTGAGCGCGGATTCTCTGGATCTGTTTGAACTGGTGATGGCTCTTGAGGAAGAGTACGACATTGAGATCCCAACAGAGGATCTGGAGCAGCTGACAACCGTACAGTCTGTTATGAATTATCTGAGCGCGAAAGGAATTGAGGAATCATGAAGACTGCTATTACAGAATTACTGGGGATTGAATATCCGATCTTTCAGGGCGGCATGGCGTGGGTAGCTGAGAACTCCCTTGCTTCGGCTGTCTCGAACGCAGGAGGACTGGGAATTATCGCAGCAGGCAATGCTCCGGCGGACTATGTGCGGGAGCAGATTCGCCTGACGAAGGAAAAGACGGACAAGCCATTTGGCGTCAATATTATGCTGCTGAGCCCGTTTGCGGCGGAAGTCGCGCAGGTGGTGACGGAGGAGAAGGTTGCAGTGGTGACAACCGGTGCGGGCAATCCGGGTACCTATATGGAACAGTGGAAGGGCGCCGGGATTAAGGTGATTCCGGTAGTAGCGAGCGTAGCGCTCGCGAAGATGATGCAGCGCGGCGGCGCGGACGCGGTGATCGCGGAGGGCTGTGAGTCGGGCGGACACATTGGTGAGAGTACGACTATGACGTTGGTGCCGCAGGTCGTGGACGGGGTTACGATCCCGGTCATCGCGGCCGGGGGAATCGCGGATGGCAGAGGCTTCGCGGCGGCGATGATGCTTGGCGCTTCGGGTGTACAGATGGGGACGCGTTTCCTGGTGTCGAAGGAATGTGTGATTCATCAGAATTATAAGAACCAGGTACTAAAGGCGAAAGACATTGATACGGTTGTGACCGCTCGTTCTGTGGGGCACCCATGCCGCCAGATTCGTAACCAGATGACACGCAAATATCTGGCGATGGAAAAGGAAGGATGCACCTTTGAAGAGCTGGAGACGCTGACGGTAGGCTCCCTGCGCAAGGCAGTGCAGGAGGGCGACGTGACAGGCGGTTCCATGATGTGCGGCCAGATCGCCGGTATGGTGAACAAAGAGCAGACCTGTCAGGAGATGATTGAGGAGATCATGTCTCAGGCGGAAGCGCTGCTTGGAAGATAACGCCCGAAGGGAGAAAGAATGAGCAAAATTGCATTTGTATTTCCGGGCCAGGGCGCACAGCGCGTCGGCATGGCCAGGGAATTTTATGACTCGTGTCCGGAGAGCCGCGAGGTTTTTGAGATGGCTTCCCTGGCGGCGGGATATTCGATAGAAGAAATCTGCTTTTCGGAGACGCTGCCTGGCGATGGCGGCGCCGGAACAGGTACGGATGGAAAAACGGAGTCGATCGGAGAAGACGGACGCGTTCCAAACATGAAAATCAACCGGACCCGGTATACGCAGCCGGTACTGCTGACCGCGAGTCTGGCGATTCTTGCGGCGGTGCAGAAGGCCGGGATTCAGGCTGATATGGCTGCGGGTTTGAGCCTGGGCGAGTACTGTGCGCTGACGGCAGCCGGGGCATTTTCTGTGCCGGATGCGGTTCGCGTTGTCTGCCAGCGCGGCATTTATATGGAAGAAGCAGTGCCGACAGGCGGCGCCATGACGGCGATTCTGAGCCGAAAGCCACTGCCGATCGAGGAAATCTGCGCGTCTATCGACGGACAGGTGAGTGTAGCCAATTATAACTGCCCAGGGCAGCAGGTGATTTCCGGTGAAAAAAGCGCAGTTGACGCGGCGGCGGCGAAGCTTCTGGAAGCGGGTGCAAGCAGAGCTGTGCCGCTTGTGGTGAGCGGGCCGTTTCATTCGCCAATGCTTTCCGGCGCGGGAGAAAAGCTGGCTGCGCTGCTTGCCAGTCAGGAGATCCGGAAACCCGGGCTCCTGGTGGTCTCGAATGTGACAGCCGGGCCGGTCAGCGATCCGGAGGAGATTCGTGCTCTGCTTGGACGGCAGGTGTGTTCTTCGGTGCGCTGGCAGCAGAGTGTGGAATATATGATCGCTGCCGGGGCGGATACGTTTATCGAGATCGGGCCGGGTACGACGCTCACAAATTTTATGAAGAAGATTGATAAAACCGTGAGGGCGCTGCACGTGGAAAAGCCGGAAGACCTGGAAGCGGTGAAGCGTGTGCTGTAAAGGACTGGAATGGAATAATGAAAGGAAACAACGGCGGCGACAGGCTGCAGTTGCAAAGGAATATCAGATATGTTAGAAGGAAAAATCGCGCTCGTGACGGGCGCGAGCAGAGGAATTGGCCGCGCCATCGCGCTGACGCTTGCCGGATATGGCGCGGATGTGGCGGTGAATTACTGTGGTTCTGCGACGAAAACACGGGAAGTGGCAGATGAGATAGGCGCGCTCGGAAGACGCGCAGTCATCGTTCAGACGGATATTGCCTCGCAGGCGGACTGCGAGCGGATGTTTAAAGAAGTGACCGACCAGCTTGGAGCACCGGATATTCTGGTAAACAACGCGGGGATCACCCGGGACAACCTGGCCATGCGCATGAGCGAAGAGGAGTTTGATAAGGTCATCGACACGAATCTGAAAGGTACTTTTTTCTGTATGAAGCTGGCCGCAAAGCAGATGCTGCGTAAACGCTACGGCAGAATCATCAGTCTTTCCTCAATTGTCGGCCTTCACGGGAATGCCGGTCAGATCAATTACAGTGCGGCAAAAGCAGGTGTGATCGGCATGACAAAGAGCCTGGCAAAGGAGCTTGCGAGCCGCGGTATTACAGTCAACGCAGTGGCGCCCGGCTATGTAGAGACAGATATGACAGCAGTGCTCACGGATGCGCAGAAAGCGGCGATGCTGACCCAGATTCCGCTTGGAAGAATTGGTCAGCCGCAGGACATTGCGGAGGCAGTTGCGTTTCTGGCATCGGATAAGGCGGCTTACATCACCGGGCAGGTAATTTCCGTGGACGGCGGCATGGGGATCTGAGAAAGGACGTTACAGGTCACACCCCGACCAGATTCACGTTATATTAACCTTTACAAGTGTGAACAGTGACGAAAGGACATCATATGAGAAGAGTTGTAGTGACAGGCTTGGGCGCAATTTCCCCGATTGGAAATTCAGTGGATGCTTACTGGGACAGCCTGAAAGCAAAAAAGGTAGGGATCGCGCCGATTACCCGTTTTGACACAACAGAATACAAGGCAAAACTTGCTGCGGAGGTAAAGGACTTTGATCCGCTTACCGTGATGGATGTGAAAGAGTCCAGGCGTATGGAATTGTTCAGTCAGTACGCAGTGGCCGCGGCGGCGGAAGCGCTTGCGCAGGCCGGGATCAGTGACCTGACAGAGGAAGAGAGTTATCGGGTGGGCGTTTCCATTGGCAGCGGCATTGGCAGCCTTCAGATTTTTGAGCAGGCGCACACAAAGCTGATGGAGAAAGGCCCGGGGAGAATGCCGACCCTTTTTGTTCCGCTTCTGATTTCCAATATGGCGGCCGGAAATGTCGGGATTCATTTTGGCCTGAAAGGCAAAAATATCAATGTTGTGACTGCATGCGCGACGGGTACGCACTCCATTGGAGAAGCTTATCGTTCGATTCAGGTCGGCGATGTGGATGTGATGGTAGCAGGTGGCACCGAGGCGGCGATCTGTCCGATGGGAGTTGCGGGATTTACCGCACTGACCGCGCTGAGCAAAGAAACGGATCCGCTGCGTGCGTCCCTGCCGTTTGACAAAGACCGGAGCGGCTTTGTTATGGGGGAAGGCGCGGGTGTCTTAGTCCTGGAGGAGCTTTCTCACGCACAGGAGCGTGGTGCGGCAATCCTGGCGGAAATCGTCGGGTATGGCGCGACGAGTGACGCGTACCATATCACTTCACCGGTAGAGACCGGCGAGGGCGCAGCGCGCGCGATGAAGCTGGCCATGAAAGAAGCAAATCTGGCTCCGGAAGAAATCCAGTATGTCAACGCGCACGGTACCGCGACGCATCTCAATGACCTTTGCGAGACGCGCGCGATCAAGGCGGCGTTTGGGGAGGCGGCGTATCAGCTTAACGTGAATTCAACCAAATCCATGATCGGTCATGCGCTCGGCGCCGCCGGCGGGCTGGAAGCAGTTGTCTGCGTGAAGAGCATTATGGAAAACTACATTCACGCGACCGCCGGTTTCCGTGAGGCGGAGGAAGAGATGGATCTCAACTATACGCCGGAAGGAATCGAACGGGAGGTGAATGCCTGCCTGACCAATTCGCTCGGATTTGGCGGGCACAATGCGACGCTGCTTTTCAAAAAGTTTGTAAAGTAATGCTGACTTTGCGGAATTGGCCGAATTAAGTTGCCGATGCCAGGCAGGTCAGAATACCAGGAAGAGTGTAAGAACAGGAGTAAAAATCGCTATGTTAGATTCAAAACAAATCATGGAAATATTGCCGCATCGCTCTCCGTTTCTTCTTGTGGATCGGATCGATGAGCTGGAGCCGGGGGTGCGTGCGGTCGGGCGCAAGTGTGTGTCCTATAACGAGCCATTCTTTGCCGGTCATTTTCCGCAGGAATCGGTGATGCCGGGCGTATTGATCCTGGAAGCCCTTGCCCAGGTCGGGGCTGTCGCGATCCTCTCTCTGGAGGAATATAAGGGCAGGCTGGTTCTGTTCGGCGGCATCAATAAGGCACGTTTTCGTCAGAAGGTTGTGCCGGGAGACGTCCTTCGGCTGGAGCTCGAAGTGATTAAGGTGAAAGGGCCGGTCGGCATTGGCAAAGCGACCGCCTATGTAGACGACAGGGTTTGCACTGAAGCGGAGCTGACCTTTGTGATTCAATAAAAGGCGCGCAGGATTATAAATTATAAAGGGACAGAAGCTCTCCGGGAATCCGGAGGGCTTTTTTTCGTGCACAGAGCCGGGCAAGGTGTTTTTCTGGCAGAGCCTGAAAACAGGTATCGTACCAAACATGAAATTTTAATGGAAATAACGCAAAAACCATGGCTTGACAGCTTATATAAGAACTGGGAATCATGGCAGCATTGCAGACATTGAAATGCAAAGACAGGGCTATGCCTTCCCTGGCGAAAGGAGCTCCTGTTATTCAGCTGATCTTTTGCTTCGACAGTATCAGCGGGTAAAGAGCGAAGCACTCGCAAAAGGGGGAAAATTTACCTACCGGGATATTAAGAAAGTCTATACAATTGTTTTGTTCGAGAAAAGCCCGATGGAGTGTAAAGCACTTCCGGATGATTATATTCATTTTGGAAAAGTCCGGTTTGATACAGGCCTGGCACTGGTTACTATTCACGGGGTGGAGAAGACGGACTGAGATTTTGAACTTTCGTGAG
>JAJBUL010000012.1 GCA_020860365.1 Clostridiales bacterium
GAGCGCCGCCCTGTCACGGCGGAGGTCGTGAGTTCGAGTCTCATCTGGGTCGTTTGAGCATGGAGAGTATTCTCCGTGCTCAAACCTTTTTCATTGTTATGATTGAATCTGCCGGCTTGGCGGAATTGGCAGACGCAAGGGACTTAAAATCCCTCGAGGGCGACTTCGTACCGGTTCGAGTCCGGTAGCCGGCATTTTTCAGAGATAATAGGGAAGAAATATCTGATATTGCAGACACAGCAGTCACACATAGTGTGGCTTTTTTGTTTTTCAATTCATTTTTCAGCATTCATTTTTTTTCAGCGTTTGTTTTTTCAGCTGTTTTTTCACGCTGTTTTTTCACCATAAAGAAAAACAGAAAATGGTTGACTTTTTCTAAATATATGTTTATAATAGAAAAGATTTGTTCATAGCAGCAAGACATTCGTATTTCTAATACGGACAAATTAAAGACTGTTGTAACGATAGACCCACGGAAACGAAAGTTATGACAGTGAATATAACGAAAGAGGTGTTTTCATGGATCTGCTGATTTATTCTTTAAAGCGCATCGGAACCGCTATTCTGACACTTCTTCTGGTGGCTGCCATCACTTTCTTTTTGATGAACGCTATTCCCGGAAGCCCGTTTATGACAGACAAATCTACGCCGGAGCAGATTGCGCTGGCGAACGCGAAATATGGTCTGGATAAGCCGCTGATCGTGCAGTTTGTCAATTATATCAAGAATCTGCTGCACGGCGATCTGGGTACTTCGCTGAAGATGCAGCAGGATACTGCTGTCACGAAGATTCTGTTCGGACAGGGGAAGTTCGGTCGTTCCATTTCTCTTGGAGTGCTTGCCTTGGTCACGGCTATTGTGGTTGGTATTCCTTTGGGCTGTCTGTCCGCGTATTACAGGGGGAAATGGATTGATAATATTCTTCGCGTGGTCACAACGGTGGGTATCGCTATGCCGACCTTTGTTATCGCGACTCTGATGTTGTTTACTTTTGGCGTGAATCTGAAGATTCTTCCCGTTTCTTCGGACACATTGCAGACAGCGTCTTCTTATGTAATGCCTGTGATTACCATGGCGCTGTATCCTTCGTGCCATATCGCGAAGCTGACCAGGACGAGTATGCTTGACTCGATCAGTCAGGATTACATACGGACTGCGCGCGCGAAAGGTTTGAAGACGAAAATGATTCTTTTTAAGCACGCGCTGCGCAATTCTCTGATTCCTGTGATCACTTACCTTGGGCCATTGACGGCTGGTATTATCACGGGCTCTCTGGTAGTGGAACAGATTTACAGTATCCCTGGTATAGGAAGCTATTTTGTATCCAGTATATTGAATCGTGATTATCCGATTATTATGGCGACTACGATTTTACTGGCGGCGCTGATTGTATTTATGAATCTTGTGGTTGATATTGCGTATAAGATTGTGGATCCGCGCATTAATCTCACAAAGAAAGGGGATTAAGTTATGGACGGACATAAGACGGTGCAGTTTTTTCAGCTGGATACCGACCGGATTCCCGGATTTGAGAGCTTTACCGAGGATGACTTTGCATCCGCGAGCGCGGAAGAGAAAAGCTCGATGGTGCAGATGCACAAGAGTGTTTCTTACTGGCAGGACGCCTGGAGACGTTTTCGGGCAAACCGGGTATCGATGGGCGCGCTTTTCCTGTTTATTCTGATACTGATTTTTTCCTTTATTGGTCCTTATTGTATTCCATACAGCTATGAGGATCAGTATCGCAGCTCGCAAAAGCTGGGGCCAATGGAATATTCCGAGTCGGAGCAGATGGTACGGGAGGTGCTTGCGAATGGTGCGGAGGGCGTGTACGCGACTTCTCTGCGGCCAGGTTCTCTGACGGCGATCTCGAAGGGCAGCTGGTATTTTACAGCAAATGGGACATCCTATGCGTTTACCCTGGAGGCCGGGATTGAGAAGGCAACCCTGATTTACGATAAGGATGCGGAAAATCCGGTATATATCGGTTATGACAGCGATTATATCGGAGATGGAGAATATTCAGAGGTTACTGTGATTGAGACGACTTCGACTCCGGCAGATGACGCCGAGGAGCTAACCCTTTCAAAGAGCGTGTTCCCCCATGTGTTTGGTACGGATTCCCAGGGGCGTGATCTGATGGCACGCTGTATGTATGGAGCCCGGGTGTCGATTATCATCGGTATTGTAGCGGCTCTGATTGTCCTCTTTATCGGAGCGCTCTATGGCTCCATTTCCGGTTTTGCCGGAGGAAAGGTTGACTTTGTCATGATGCGCATCGTTGACCTGATCTATTCGGTACCGGACGTACTGATCGTGCTGCTTTTACAGGTCGTATTGAAGGATCCGCTCCAGACCTGGTTTGACACCTCCAGCTTTCCGCTGGTCAAGGCGCTGAGTACACTTGGTGTGGGCATTGTGAGTATTTTCATCACATTTGCGCTTCTTTACTGGGTGGGGATGGCGCGTGTGATTCGCGGGCAGGTGCTTTCTTTAAAGGAGCAGGAATATGTGACAGCGGCAACGGTTCTCGGCGCTTCCTCTTCACGGATCATCAAACAGCATTTACTGCCAAACTGTGTGGGCCAGCTGATTATCTCGACCTGTCTGCAGATTCCTTCCGCGATTTTCCTGGAATCGTTTCTCTCTTACCTGGGCCTGGGCGTATCAGCTCCGATGGCGTCGCTCGGCTCGCTGTGTTCTGACGCGCAGGATACGTTCCTGATGTATCCGTACCGTCTGCTCTGTCCGGCTATCTTGCTGAGCCTGATTGTACTGAGCCTGAATCTGGTCGGCGACGGACTGCGTGACGCGCTGGATCCGCGTCTGAAGAGTTAAGGGAGGAGTATCATGAGAGATAAAGTATTCTAGGATGTGAAGGATTAAAAGGTTTCCTTTTTTACCCATGCCGGAGAAGTAAAGGCGGTCGATGGGATTTCCTATCAGATACATGAAAATGAGGTCATGGGGATCGTAGGCGAGTCTGGTTCCGGGAAATCTGTAGAAGCGTACTCCATTATGGGGCTTTTGCAGTCTCCGGGAAAGGCCATCGGCGGGAGCGTCACCTTTGAGGGGGAGGACGTTCTTGCCTATACGGAGGAGCAGCGCCGTCAGTTCCGGGGGCAGCGCACGGGGATGATTTTTCAGAACCCGATGACCTGCCTGAATCCGGTTTACACGATTGGCGACCAGCTGATGGAGGCGTTGACCTGCCATGATAAATCCATCTCAAAAGAAGAGGCGAAAAAACGCGAGATTGAGATGCTGGAGCTGGTTGGAATCAATAATGCGGACAAGCGAATTGAGCAGTATCCGCACGAATTTTCCGGCGGTATGCGCCAGAGGGCAATGATTGCAATGGCGATGATCTGCCGCCCGAAGCTGCTGATCGCGGATGAGCCGACGACTGCGCTGGATGTGACGATTCAGGCACAGATTCTGGATCTGATGCGGGATCTGCAGAAAAAGACGGGGATGGCGATTATTTTTATCACCCACAACCTTGGTGTGGTAGCGGAGATCTGTGACCGGGTCAGCGTAATGTATGCGGGACATATCATGGAACAGGGAAGCGTGGATGATATTTTCTATAGTCCGGCGCATCCGTATACCAATGGCCTGATGCGTTCCATGCCGAATCTGGATGAGAAGGAGCGCTCCCGGCTGGTTCCGATTGAAGGTACGCCGGTTGACCTTCTGGATCCTCCGAAGGGCTGCAGCTTTGGTCCGCGCTGTGAGCACTGTATGAAAATCTGCCTGACGAAAAAGCCACCATTGCTGGAGGTAGGAGACGGGCATCTGTCGGCCTGCTGGCTGCATGTGAAGGAATTCAGGGAAAAGAGGGGTCTGGCAAAGGAGGGAAAGGCATGAGCGAAGAAAAGAAAAAACTGATTGAAGTGGATAAGCTTCGCAAGTACTTTCCGGTAAAGGCTGGATTTTTAAAAACGAATTATGTTCAGGCGGTGCAGGATGTGTCGCTGCATATTTTCGAGGGTGAGACGCTTGGGCTGGTAGGAGAATCCGGCTGCGGCAAAACAACCTTTGGGAGAACGCTGCTTCAGCTTTATGAACCGACCGCGGGGAAAATAGTATACGACGGCAAAACAATTTTTGACAAAGAGGCGGGGATTCGGGAAGATATGCTTCCCTACCGCAGAAAAATGCAGCTGATCTTCCAGGATCCGTCGGCGTCGCTGGATCCGCGTATGACGGTCGGGGAGATCGTCGGTGAGGCTCTGGATATCCATAAGCTTTATCAGGGGAAAGCAGAGCGTCAGGACCGCATCAGTGAGCTGCTGACGGAAGTGGGACTGAATTCAGAGCATGCGAACCGCTTCCCGCATGAATTCTCCGGCGGGCAGCAGCAGCGTATCGGTATCGCCCGCGCACTGGCGGTTGAACCGCAGTTTATTGTCTGTGACGAGCCGATTTCCGCGCTGGACGTATCGATTCAGTCGCAGGTGATTAATATGCTGGAGGATCTGCAGGAGGAGAAAGGGCTGACCTATCTGTTCATTGCTCATGATCTCTCTGTGGTGCGCCATATATCCAGCCGCATCGGAGTGATGTACCTGGGCTGCCTGGTCGAGCTTGCGGAGAGCTATGAGCTGTGCTCCCACCCGATTCATCCGTATGCGCAGACACTGTTGTCGGCTGTTCCGCTGACTGATCCGAAAAAGAACCGCACGAGGAAGCGAATCCTGCTGGAAGGGGATATCCCCAGTCCGCTGAATCCGCCGTCCGGCTGCCGGTTCCACACCCGCTGTCCGTATGCGAAGCCGGAGTGTTCAGAGCGGATGCCCCAGCTGAAGGAATGCTCGCCGGGACATTTCGCGGCGTGCCATATGCTTTGACAGAAGAGACAAAAGGCCAGGAATGGAATGCCTGCCTGTCAGTTCATGACCCTGGAAACCGCAACAGTATGAGGTCACAAAATTTTAACACGAAAATCATTTGCGGCAATTGCCGCATGGCGATTCGTGTGGTAAAATGAGCAGGTGAAGCGCCCGCAGGGAACTGACAGAGAATCACTGAGAGGTTCGGTGCTGATAAAATGTACTGTGGCGGGTGTCTGTACGAAGAAAACGAAGGGAGCCGTATGAGGGCTGCCGGACGTTTACTTAATAAAAAATGAGGAGGAAACTTATCATGAGAGCAATAACCAGAAGAGACTTTTTGCGTGGATCAGCGGCGACCACCGCTATGGCCATGGCCGGAGGAATTGGTATGCTTCCTGCGACAGTGTCCGCAGAGGAAGGTGATTTTACGATCACCGCGATCATTGCTTCTGAGCCGGAGACGCTGGATCCGAACCTGGAGAGTTCTGTAGACGGCGCTACCTATTCCATGCATATGTTTGAGAACCTGATGAAGTATGTGCTGACCGACGAGAGCGCGACGGATACTACAGACGCAGTGAAGCTTTTGGAGGTTACGTATGGCCAGGCGGAATCTTATACGGTATCCGATGACGGCCTTACTTATACCTTTACCCTGCGCAGTGACATTTACTGGAGCGATGGCGTGGCAGTGACCGCGTCTGACTTTGTATATTCCTGGCAGAGAATTGTAGATCCGTCCAACGCGGCAGATTATGGCTATATTCTGGACGGCGTAGTTCTGAATGCTTCTTCGATTCAGGCCGGAGAGGCGGAGCCAGAGACACTGGGCATCGAGGCAGTAGATGATACGACACTTGTTATCACACTGGAAGCAGAGTGCCCGTATTTCCTCGGCCTTTGCGCATTTGCGGCGCTGATGCCGATCCGTGAGGATATCATTGAGGAATATGGCACAGAGTGGACAGATCCGGGCAACATGGTTTCCAATGGCGCTTATGTACTGAGTGCGTGGGAGCATGACAGCCAGATCGAGATGGTTCCGAACGAGTATTACTATGATAAGGATTCGGTAGGCCCGACAAAGCTGGTGTGGAAGCTGCAGGACAGTGAGAGCGCGATTCTGGCTTCGTATCAGGCAGATGAAATCGACTTCACTACCTCTGTATCGACCGAGCAGCTGGAGTCTCTCGTAGAATCCGGTGACTGCCATCTTCCGGATGAGATCGGTACCTATTATCTGTATCTGAATTGTGATAACATTCCAGACTGGAGAGTGCGTGCGGCAATCTCACTCGTTATCGATCGTGACAACATTGTTGATAACGTGACCCAGGGCGGGCAGACACCGGCGACCGGTCTTGTAGCTGCCGGTACTACGACAAGCGATGGCATCGAGTGGACCGAGTATGTAGGCGACGCGATGTTCTCGAGTCTTTCCGAGCTGTATCCGGATTATGACCTTACCACTTATTCCGGACGCTGCGAGCTGGCAGTCGCTCTGGTGGATGAGGCGGTTGCAGACGGCTATGATACCTCTACAACGATTGATTATGAGTACAATACTTCAGAGGCGCATCAGGCGATCGCGGAAGCGGTACAGTCTGACGTAGCGGGTGTACTTGGAATTAACATCACTCTGAATAACTCTGAGTGGCAGACCTACACGAACAACCTGGGCGAGGGCAACTTCGGTATGGCCCGTCTTGGCTGGATCGCGGACTATGACGATGCCAGTACGTATCTGGAGCTGTTTACAAACGGCAATTCCTATAACTACAGCAACTGGGTAAATGATGAGTACACCGACCTGGTTACAGAGTTCAAGGCTTTAAGCGGCGGCACAGAGCGTGATGAGCTGATGCGGGAAGCAGAGTATATGCTTTTTGGAGAGGAAGGCTTCGCGGTATGCCCAATCTACTTCTACACAGATCCGTATCTGCTGCATGACGGTATCGAGAACATTGGTTATACGCCGCTTGGATATTTCATCTTTATCTATGCGACGCAGGCATAAGCTGCCCAAAAGCCTTTTTGTGAAGTGGCATAAGCCATTACATGAGGTTTTCCTGAAAAGAGGATCGAACGCCCCGCTGCACACTCTGTGCGGCGGGGTTTCTGATTAAAAATATATACGTTTTCTTTCTGCTCATCATGAAAAGAGAAATTTCTGCTTTTGAAACATACAATATTTACCTTGAAAAAAACACTGAAAATGGTACAATCTGGGTATATGGTTTTGCATTGGAGGTGTTCTTATGAGCCTGAAAGAGCTTGTGAAAGCAAACCGGAGTTACCGCGGGTATGATGAGAGCCGCCGGGTGACCCGGGAGGAGTTACTGGAGATGATTGACTGCGCGCGCCTGACTGCGTCGAGTGTGAACCAGCAGCCGCTGCGTTACTATCTGGCGTACGAAACGGAGGATGTAGACCGCATCCAGCCTCTGACAAAGTGGGCGCGGGGGCTGCCGCAGATGGAGCTGCCACATCCGGGGATGTGTCCGACCGCATTTGTGGTTATCTGTCAGGACATTCGCGTGTGTGAGTCACTGACCCGGTTTTCCCGCGATGTGGGAATTGCGGCGCAGACCATTTTGCTGGCCGCGACGGAGATGGGACTTGGCGGCTGTATGATTGGCAACTTCAGCCCGGCGAAGCTTTCAGAAGCACTGCAGCTGCCGGCGTATCTTTCGCCACTTCTGGTGACAGCGATTGGCAAACCGGCGGAGACGATTGTGATGACTGAGATTGGACCGGATGAGCTGACCGATTATTACCGGGATGAGAATGATGTACATTATGTGCCGAAGCGCAGGCTGGAAGATATTGTGATCAATTGATTCCGGCTATCGCAGGCGCATAAAAAAGGGTGACTGCATATACTATAGTGAAAAAGTTCGGCCAGCGCAAATGGACAGGAGGATGTTATGACAGCGAATGTTTTGGCGGGATTACT
The DNA here is from genome assembly GCA_020860365.1 of Clostridiales bacterium. Lineage (GTDB taxonomy): Bacteria > Bacillota > Clostridia > Lachnospirales > Lachnospiraceae > Choladousia. Next base: position 7,795 of record JAJBUL010000012.1, read on the forward strand.
ACTGCCCTTTGCGGGTACTACTCTGGGAGCGGCGTGTGTGTTTTTTCTGAAAAATGAATTAAAGGCAGGACTGCAGAAGTCTTTGCTGGGATTCGCGTCGGGAGTCATGGTGGCGGCTTCGGTCTGGTCGCTTCTGATCCCGGCGATGGAGATGTCGGGGGAGATGGGACGGCTGGCTTTTATTCCGGCACTTGCCGGCCTGCTCTTCGGATTTGGTTTTCTTTTGCTGATGGATATGTTGATCCCGCATCTGCACCTGGACAGCGAGAAGGCAGAAGGAATTTCCTGTGGACTGCCAAAGACGATGATGCTTCTTCTGGCGGTTACCCTGCATAATATCCCGGAGGGAATGGCAGTTGGCGTTGTGTTTGCCGGAATGCTGTCCGGGCAGACGCAGATTACGGTGGCAGGTGCTCTGGCACTTTCCCTTGGAATCGCGATTCAGAATTTTCCGGAGGGCGCGGTGATCAGCTTGCCGCTTCGAAGCAGTGATAATATGAGCCGTGCGAGGGCATTTGTATATGGAATGCTCTCCGGGATTGTGGAGCCGATCGGAGCGCTGATTACGATTTTGCTGTCACGGTTCGTGACGCCGCTGCTGCCATATTTACTGGCTTTCGCGGCAGGGGCAATGCTTTATGTAGTCGTGGAGGAGCTGATTCCGGAAGCCTCGGCCGGCGACCACAGCAATCTGGGGACAATCGGGTTTGCAGTGGGGTTTGCGCTGATGATGGTGCTGGATGTGGCACTTGGGTAAACATGTAAAACTGGAATTGTGCTGCCGATGCTTTTCTATGAATGAGATGCTTCCCGACGCGGGTGAAATGGAACAGACGGAAAATGCTCTGGGACATTCAGATCCCTGGAAAAAAGGAAGATTACACAAAACGGAGGACGCCAGATGCAATACAGAGAGGGCTGCGGCGGGAATCAGCTGTCGATCCTGGGCTACGGCTGTATGCGCTTTTCAAAAAAAGGGAATGAGATTGACCTGGACAAAGCGGAGCTGGAAGTGATGGCTGCAATCCGCGGCGGCGTCAATTACCTGGATACGGCATACGTTTATCCGGGCAATGAAGAGGCAGTCGGGAAAATTCTGGAAAAAAACGGCTGCCGCGGGCAGATTTATCTGGCGACCAAGCTTCCTCATTATCTGATCCGTTCCGCGGCGGGCGCGGAGAAAAAATTCCAGGAGGAACTGAAACGGCTGCGCACGGATTATATTGATTATTACCTGATGCACATGCTGAACGATGTGAAGACCTGGGAACATCTGGCAGAGCTTGGCATAAAGGACTGGCTCCGGGAAAAGCTGGAGAGGGGGCAGATTCGCCATATCGGGTTTTCCTATCACGGGAATACAGAGAATTTTAAAAAGCTGCTGGACGCGTATGACTGGGACTTTTGCCAGATTCAGTACAACTATCTGGACGAGTTTTCCCAGGCCGGACGCGAGGGACTGGCTTATGCCGGGGAAAAGGGAGTTCCGGTGATTATCATGGAACCGCTGCGCGGCGGACGCCTGGTAAATCAGCTGCCGAAGGAAGCAAAGATACGGATTGAGGAGTCGGGTCGCTTTGCGACACCGGCGGAGCTGGCATTTCGCTGGCTCTGGGATCAGCCGCAGGTGACCTGCGTGCTCTCCGGTATGAACAGCATGGAGATGGTCGAGGAAAACCTGCGTCTGGCTGCCAACGCCCGTGTGGGAGAATTTACAGAAGAGGATCGTCAGCTTGTGGAGCAGGTGAAGACGGCGATCAATCAGAAGATGAAAGTCGGCTGTACCGGTTGCGGCTACTGTATGCCATGTCCGCAGGGCGTGGATATTCCCATGGCTTTCCACTGTTACAATGTGAGATACACAGAGGGCAGACATTCTGGCAGCTGGGAATACACACAGTCGACCGCTATGCGCAGGGAGACGTCCAGTGCGTCACAGTGTATTGGCTGCGGGCGCTGTGAGCGGCATTGCCCACAGGGTATCCCGATCCGGGACAAGCTGAAAGAGGCAGTAAAGGAGCTGGAGACACCGAAGTACCGGGCAATCAAATGGACGGTACATAAATTTCGGGTATACTGAGGAAATAATGGCCTGTTGAACCAGGAAGTCAGACATCGCTTCAGGCGCTGGCATATCCAGGAATCCCGGATGTCTGCTATTCTGAATATAAAAAACGAGGAGGTAATAAAATGAATGAAGTATTGAAATGCCTGGAAGAGCGCAGGAGTGTGCGTAAGTTTAAATCAGAGCAGATCAAAGACAGTGAGCTGGAACAAATCCTGAAGGCGGGGATTTATGCGCCGACAGGTATGGGAGCGCAATCTCCGATCATTGTAGTGGTGCAGGACGCGCCGACCATCGAGAAGCTTTCCAAAATGAACGCGGCTGTGATGGGTGCTTCTATTGACCCGTTTTACGGTGCTCCGACCGTGCTGGTGGTTCTGGCTGACCGCAGCCGTATGACATTTGTGGAGGATGGCGCTCTGGTGCTGGGTAATATGATGAACGCGGCCTTTTCCATCGGCGTGGATTCCTGCTGGATTCACCGCGCGCATGAGGTCTTTGACACCGAGGAGGGTAAAGCGCTTCTGAAGCAGTGGGGCATCGAGGGGGATTATCAGGGCATCGGTCACTGTATTTTAGGCTACCGCGATGGTGAGCTGCCGCAGGCGAAGCCGCGCAAAGAGAATTACATTTATCGGGTGTAACAGATTAAATGTAACGGATTCATCATTTTTTTAAAAGTTTTCCTTGCCAATTTTCGGATTCTGGTATATAATGACTCGCAGGTAAGAGTTCCGGGGCGTTCAAATGTATCAGGATTCTGTGATTGGCAGGGAGGATTCCGACTCTTTCCGTGATGTGCGGATATAGTTCATCGGTAGAACACCAGCTTCCCAAGCTGGGGAGGCGAGTTCGATTCTCGTTATCCGCTTTTCAGAAGGGCAGAAGAGATTATTCTTCTGTCTTTTTCATTTTATTCGTTACTATTCACGGGGTGGGGATGATATCTAAGGTGTTTGGTTCCTCATC
>JAJBUL010000226.1:0-352 GCA_020860365.1 Clostridiales bacterium
CTCACGAAAGTTCAAAATCTCAGTCCGTCTTCTCCACCCCGTGAATAGTAACTTGACGGCTCCTGCTCGCCCGCGCGGGGTGTGGACAGCACAGCTGTCATATTCCTTACGCACCCCTGCGCATAAAGCAGGCAAAGCGCCGGGGCGCACCCGGCGCTCCGGCGTTTCGAAAACTATATTTTCATACATCCTGCCCGTCAACCTTTCACACTTCCCGCAGAAATACTTCCGATGATGTACTTCGAGCAGAAGCAGAACACGATAATAATCGGGATGACGTAAATCGCTACCACGAGATAAATCACGCCCTTATTCGACTAGATATCGCTTAACTCATTAAAAATAAAAAAAA
>JAJBUL010000226.1:362-5101 GCA_020860365.1 Clostridiales bacterium
CGCGAGATAGATCGCGCCCTGGTTCGCGTTGATATCGGTGGACGCTTTCAATGTCGCCATCATGACCGGCAAAGTGAACTTCTCATTCTTGTTCAGAATGATCATCGGCAGCAGGTAGCTGTTCCAGTTGCCGATGAAGCAGCCGATCGACATGGTCGCAATACCCGGAGACATGATTGGGATTACGATTCTGTGGAACGAATAAACCTCGCTCGCGCCATCAATTCTCGCCGCCTCGATCAGCTCCGGCGGAAGGGTTGAAAGGACATACTGCCTTAAGAAAAAGACCGTTCCTGGGGAAGCGATTGCCGGGATAATCAGCGGGATGTAGGAGTTGACCAGATGCAGGGAAGTACATAAGTTGTAGAAACCGATCAGGCTTAACTGTCCCGGGATCATCATGAAAACGAGGATCGTATAAAACAGAACCTTGCTTCCCTTAAACTTGTACATCGCCAGCGCGTAAGCCGTCAGAGAGGAAAAATACGCGCACAGCAGCGTCGCAGGCACCGCTACAAGGACACTGTTCCACATACCCTTAAACAGATTGAAATAAGAAAAAACCGTTTCCCAGTTTTCTTTCAGATGCGTACTCGGAATCAGCGTGAATGAACTCACAATCTCACTTCCGCTTCTCGTGGCATTGACCATCATCAGAAGAAACGGAATCAGGCAGGTCACCGCCAGGAGGATCAGAAGGAAATAGAGGATTCCTTTTTTTATATTATCCCACGTAGACATACGATCAATCCTCCTTATTCAAGAATTTCAGCTGAATGACTGAGCACACCAGAATGATCAGGAATAACACATAAGCAATTGCCGACGCATAGCCGATCTGAGTCGTCCCGGTCTCAAAGCCGAATTTATAGAGATACATAACCACCGTCTGGACAGACTGGTACGACGCGCTGCTCTTGCTGGCCATCAGATACGGCAGATCGAACATCTGCAGACCGCCGATCAGAGAAGTGATGGTCACATACAGCATGATCGGACGAAGCAGCGGAAGCGTGATCTTTCCAAAAATCTTCCAGCGGTTCGCACCGTCGATGGCAGCGGACTCAAAATACTCTTTTGAGATGCCCTGCACACCGGCCATCAGCATGATAAAGGAATTGCCGAACCACATCCAGGCGCTGATCACCGCGATCACATAGCCCGCCGTCGCCGAGGAGCCCAGCCAGTCAATCGGGTTGTAGCTCTGTCCGAAGAGCTTGCAGATCATATTGATGATCTGGTTGAACGTACCATACCGCCAGTCCAGGAGCGTTGAAAACAAAAACGCAATTGAAGTCGCGGCAATGATATTCGGCAGATAATACAGTGCACGGAAAACGCCGAGTCCGCGCATTTTGTACTTCACATCGCTGAAGACGATGGTAAGCAGGAACGCCAGCCCCAGCTGAAGGACAATGTTCACGCCCCAGATCCGTATGGTATTACCGAGCGCTTTCCAGAAAAATTTGTCATTAATGACTCGTATGTAATTGGACAATCCGGTAAAGCTTGCATTCAGCGTCGTCAGTTTGGCGTCTGTAAAACTGATATAGAGTGTCCGGAGCACCGGGTACACAGAAAAGATCAGAAATACGATCACAAACGGAGCGCAGAAAAGGTAGCCCATCCGGTTATACCTGTCCAGAATTTTCTTTCTTCTTATGGGTTTATCTTTCATAGGATTCCCTCTTTTCCAACTTTTTGGAGGCTCTGCGGTATTTCGACAGTCTCACTGCCGCCGGAACACCGCGGCGCATCAATTTGTAAAAATACCCGCGCCAGGCACCCTCTTCCGGATGTCTGGCGCCTTCTCAATTCCTGTAAATGCGTTGATGCTATACAGGTAACTGCTCATATCTTCACAGTTACCTGTTCTGTTACCTTTTCAACCCTGTCAGAGGGGTATTCTGCTTACTCTCTTGTAACGGTCAGTTCCGGATAAGTAGCCTCGATCGTATCATAGAAGTTGCTGATCGCATCCTCTTTGGACATTTCTCCGGCCTTGATAGAGGAAATCGCACTGCCCCATGCGTCGCCGATCGCGGTATCATAGGAGGTAACCAGTGAATAGTCAATGCCTTCTGCCAGCTCAAGCCACAGTGCGTACAGCTTCTGGCCGCCATATACTTCGTTCTCATCATCTGCGTGTGCTTCCAGTACGGAGATCAGGGAAACCGCATCACCCTCGGAGTACTCGATCCACCACTCAGCAGTCTCTTCGTTCAGTGTACAGAACTTCACGAACTCCCATGCGAGCTCCTGCTTCTTAGACTGAGAGGAGATACCGATGAATGTACCGCCGCCGAAACCGTAGCTCGGGCCTGCACATACGCCCCAGAGTCCGGAGGTCTCGCCAACATTGTCTCTCATGGTCAGAACGCCCCAGCTCGGAAGACCGAACGCGAACACTTCTGTCGTCTCATAGTCTGCGGTTGCTTCTGCAAAGGATTCAGAATCCCATACGTTTACGGAATCATCCGAATAGCTCTGAATATCAGCTGTCAGGATCGGCACTTCGCCTGCCATTGCCTGATACCACGGAGTAGACCACTGGTTCGCGTAAGCGGTCAGGTCATTCTGATAAAGAGCGATACAAAGATCCATGTAATCATATCTGGACTGTGCAACATTCAGTGCGCCGTCCACTACCCACGCTTCGTCGCCGGAGAAATAATTCATCTCCGCATCCGATGCGAAAATACGATAGCCTGCGTCTTTCAGAGTCTGCGCGGTCTCAAGGATCGTGTCATAGTCCGCAAACAGCTTCGCGATCTCATCCGGATCATCTGTCCCGAATACTTCCAGCGCGATATCACGGCGATAATACATACCGGCCGGTGTGATCTGATAGGAAATCGCTCTCTGTACGCCGTCCGAGCTCTGTCCTGCCTGCCATACATAGTCAACGATCTGATCCGCATAATCCTGGGCACCAAACTGATCCAGATCTGCGAAGAAGCCCGCCTCATAGAAGCTCTCCAGCATCTGCGGCTCCGCTACGATGATGTCCGGCTCAGATTCGCCTGCCAGCAGCGCGGTCTGTACCTTGGTCGGATAATTTGCCGGTTCGATCACGACCGTCTCAACTTCCACACCATACGTTTCCGCAAATTTGTCGCCAAAGTCGATCAGGTCATTTGCCAGCGTCCAGACCACCAAGTTCTCGCCCTCATACCCTTCCGCGGAAGCGGTGATGCCAACCGATGCCATGGATACAGCCATCGTACCTGCAAGAAGCATTGCCATCATTTTTCTTGTCTTCATTTCATATTCCTCCTTTAATTTTTTTACTTCTGTTTCAAAGCTGAACTCATTATAAAAATTCCGGACGGTAAAAAAAGTGGTTTATTTTTTATTAAGGTGTCGTTTTTTTAGCGTAAAAAGCAGGCATCTCGTTCATAATCTCTCTGCTGCGGCAGTGCCGCCCAAACGCGAAGCGTTTTTATATTGGCGGCACGTCCTGCCCTCGCCGGGTGGCATCTCCTCCCTTCGGGAGGGATATCCGCCGAGCACCAGCGAGGGGACATTTCAATATACCGTCAGGTGAAGGGATTCCCGCTTATTCGCACCGATCGGAACCTGGCAGCCGGCTTTTATGATTGTTTCGATGATTTCATCCGAAACTACCTTGTCCGTATCAAAATCCCTGGTTGATTTTCTTTTTGCAATTGCCTCTAATGTCTGCATGAATAAATCCTCCTTACTGTAATTTAAGTTCTTACAATATAGTATCTTTCAAAGGTAATATCAATACTTACAATTGATTTTTTTACAAAATTCTGCTATACTCTCTTTAAATTTATATCAGAGGGAGACGATAATTATATGCGTGTCAGTAAACGATTCCCAACAGCAGTCCATGCACTGCTTTATATTGCTGTTCTGTCACCCATGAAGCGCGTGACCAGCACGCTCGTTGCCGAAAGCACCGGCTCAAATCCTGTCATCATCAGGAATCTGTTCCTTGACCTCTCAAAGAGCGGCCTGCTGACAGCATCTGCAGGAAAAAACGGCGGGGTGCGCCTTGCCAAAGATCCCAAAGATATCTCGCTCTGGGATGTTTATCTGGCTGTAGAGACAAACGATGTCGAAGAGATTTTCAAATTTCATGAAACGGACAGCACCTGTCCCGTTGGCAAAAATATCTATCAGCTCCTGTATCCACACATGGCTTCTGCGGTAGACGCCATGAAAGCAAGCCTGGAACAGGTTACAATCGAAACGCTGCTGGAGGAGCTGAAAGAGCTGCTGAAGGATTATAATAAGTAAGAAACACCGCAGCTCGTTTGAAACAATATCCTGATTATAAACTTCCTGAAAAAACTATAAAATCCGTCCTAACTTTATTCTCGCTTAATCTTCATTTGATAAAATGACCCTGTTTTACCGAAGGAAGCGAAAAATCTTCAATTTTTTCTTTACAAAACATTTCACGGTACAGGAGGTTACTTGAATGAAGAAAAACTATAACTACCCGGAAACTTTTGAAACATTACATTATGAGCAAAACGAGAAAACAGCCGTAAGTATAAGACAGGGTTTTTCGACAGTGTTAAAAAGAAAAACGATTATGATCTTTATGCTGGCAGCTTCACTGGCGTGGTGTTTTTCCATGCCAGTAAGGGCGGAAGATGCAGGCACGGAAAAAAGCAATACAGAAGAAGCGGGCACGGAAGAGACAACCGAAGCGAATGACCAAAGCGTTTCTGAACAGATTGAAGATTTCATCAGTTCACTTC
>JAJBUL010000226.1:5111-10688 GCA_020860365.1 Clostridiales bacterium
ACGCTTACTCCATCAAATCTTTTCATTATTGTGAAAAATCAACCGACAGCCAGGGCGATGACGTTGCAGAGCGAATTGAAAATTTCATCAGTTCTTTTCAAAATGAGGAAAATGAAACCGACAGTCAGGATGTTGCCGGACAGTTTGAAGACTTCCTTTCTTAAATACAAATATGATTCATGCAAAAGCACATTTTCAGCGAATATTTTGTTATGATGAAATACATCAGTAACCGAAACGAATCATAAAAATTATGTCTTGACATTATTCTACAATCCGTTGTATGATGATTATAATCATAAAGAAATCAGATATCAACCATCAATATTTTGAAATCTGTCGGATAATGGAGGTAATTTCAATGAACAAGCAGCCGAAAATCACAGAAAAGACCCGTCAAAAATTTATTGACGCTTTCTGGTCACTGATCCGGGAAAAACCAATTTCTAAAATCGCTGTCAACGAGATCACAAGGCGCGCCGGATATAACCGCAGCACTTTTTATGAGTATTTTCTCGACATTGACGAAATGCTCTCCTATATAGAAGACGAGCTATTAAACGAAGTAAGACAAACAGCACAGGATGCCATGCAGGAAAGCAGTTCGCTGAGTGATCTCTTCAAGGCCGTTTTTCTGGCCATGAACGAAAGAATCTATCTGCTGATGGGGGCAAACGGGGATTCCGCTTTTGTTGCAAAGCTAAGAAAAGAACTGGGGCCCATCCTCATGAATCAGCTGCCGGTTCCGGCAGATATTCCACATTTCGATTATCTGTCCAGCTTTATAAACGCCGCCATGTTTGACCTCCTTCAGCACTGGAATGAAAAGGGTAAGGATATCAGTGCGGAGGAAATCTGTACAATGATGCAGGAACTGACAATAAATGGAGTGGTCAATTATGTAACCACCCGCTCATGACCGGCTTTTCTGAACAGGAACGAAACGCCGCCGCAGCGCCCATTTTTAAAGCACTGCAGCGGCGTTTTTTCTGTTAAGAAGCCTGTTCAAACTGGCTGTTATACAATTCTGCGTAGAATCCATTCTTCGCCAGCAGCTCCTCATGGTTGCCCTGCTCGACGATATCCCCGTCCCGCATCACCAGGATGATATCCGCATTCTTAATCGTAGACAGACGGTGAGCGATCACAAAGCTGGTACGCCTATTCGTCAGCTTATCCATCGCCTGCTGCGTGATCATCTCGGTCTTGGTATCCACGCTGGAGGTTGCCTCATCGAGGATCAGCATCGGGCTGTTCTGGATCATTGCCCTCGCGATAGTCATCAGCTGCTTCTGGCCGGCAGAAATTGCGGTGTTGTCACTTAAGACAGAATCATATCCGTGCGGCAGAGCCTGGATGAAGTTGTGGATGCCGCAGGCCTTGCAGGCCTCGATCATCTGAGCGTCCGTGACGCCGTCTGTATTATATAGAAGGTTCTCTCTCACGGTGCCTTCAAACAGCCAGGTATCCTGCAGCACCATGCCAAACTGGCTGTGTACATTCTCCCTCGGGATGTCTGTCGTCGGGACTTGGTCAATCCGGATTTCTCCTCCCGTCAGTTCATAGAAGCGCATCAGCAGATTGACCATGGTAGTCTTTCCCGCGCCGGTCGGTCCGATGATTGCGACCTTCTGACCCGGCTCAACCTTTACGCTGAAATCATGGATGATCTCTTTCTCCGGCGCGCTCGGATACGCAAATTTCACGTTCTTAAATTCCACTTCGCCGCGTACATGGTCGATGTGTTTCGCTTTCCCGGATTCATCTTCCATTTCTTCCTCGTCAAGGAATTCAAATACACGCTCGGAAGCCGCCGCACAGGACTGTACCTGTGTCATGGCCTGTGAGATCTGACGCAGCGGCGACTCGAACAAACGGGTGTAAATCAAAAATGCCGTGATCACACCAAACGTAATGTTGCCGTTGATGATCTGGGAAGCGCCCACCACGCAGACGGCCACATACCCCAGGTTTCCAACAAAGGTCATCAGAGGCTGCATCAGGCCGGACAAAAACTGGGAGCGGAAGTTTGCGTCCTTCACCTTCTGGTTCATAGCGCCAAACTGTTCCTTTACCTCATCTTCCGCGTTCAGGATGCGGATTACATCATGGCCGGTGTACATTTCCTCAATATACCCGTTCAGTTCACCAAGGCTTTCCTGGCGGGCGGTAAAGTATTTCTGCGAGCGGGTCATAATCACTACCATCAGAACCAGCCCGATGAGGGTGGCGAGTACGGTCGTTGTCGCCATCACCCAGTTTGTGTAATACATCATGATCAGGCAGCCGATAAACTGCGCAACTGCCGTAACCAGGTTCGACAGGCTGTTGGACATGGCCTGCCCAATCATATCCACATCATTCGTCATACGCGAAAGCACATCACCTGCAGCATTGCCGGAATAGTATTTCAGCGGCAGACGGTTGATTTTTGTGCTGATGTCCCCACGGAGACGCTTTGCGGTCCGCTGGGTGACCGTCTGCATGATGTAATGCTGAACGAAGTTGCACACGGCGCTGGCAAGATAAATCCCGACCAGCAGGAGCGCCACAGCAGCGATCCCATCCATATCGATGCCATCGTCAGCGTGGGCTTCCTGGTATTCCTCACTTAAGGTGATGTTCTCCATGATCGCCTGTGTCAGCTCATTGTCCGTGTCTGTTAGATCAATGATAGTGAGATGCAGGTCGGAGACGTCTGTCCCCACGGGCAGAGGTGCGGTGAGGGGGTTCTCCCCGCTCATGATCTGCTCCTGGATATCCTCGGCCATCTCTTCTGAGGAAACGCCTCCATAGAGTCCGTCATAGATATAGTCGGTCAGCCGGGAGAGTTGATCCGGTCCGATGATTGTAAAGACCGCACCTGCCGCGGCAAGCACCAGAGCCATGGCAATGATTCCGGCCTGACTCCTGCAGTAATTGAGAAGACCTAACAGGGCGCCTTTCATATCTTTCGCTTTTCCGCCGCCCATTCCGCCGCCCATCGGGCCGCCTCCCATTGGGCCTCTGCCGCCTGGGCCTCTTCTCATTGGGGCGCCGCTTTGTGCTCTTCTGTTTGTTGTATTTGATTCTGGCATAATACATATACCTCCTTAATTACATATCATTCCCGAGCCACGCACTTGCTGCATGGCTGCGGGCGGAAGTGATTCAACGGCGGTTTTGACCTCGCGAAGCGACTTTCCAATGTCAAAACCGCCAGGTTCTGGTCATCTCTTGACCAGAACCTCTTTCCTTTACGCGTTCGCCGCGAGTTCATCCGCGGAAAGCTGCGACAACGCGATCTGCTTGTAGACCTCGCAGTTCTTCATCAGTTCCTCATGGGTGCCGATCCCTGCTACCGCACCGTTATCCAACACTACAATACGGTCCGCATGGCGGATCGTCCCGATTCTCTGTGCCACAATCAGGCAGGTCGTGCCCTTCAAATCAGTCTTGATTCTCTGACGCAGGATGCGGTCGGTCTTATAGTCCAATGCTGAGAAAGAATCATCGAAGATCAGAATTTCCGGTTTTCTTGCAATCGTACGAGCAATAGCCAGACGCTGCTTCTGCCCGCCGGAAACATTGGAACCGCTCTGGGAAATAGGACTCTGCAGCCCGTCGTCCATGGCGTGAACAAAATCCGAAGCCTGGGCAATATCCAGTGCCTTTTCAACATCGTCTGTTGTCACCTTCTGAGCGCTCTTTCCAAATGAAACATTTCCTTCTACCGTATCAGCAAACAATGTTGCTTTCTGCGGAATATAACCAATCTTGTTGTAAAGGGTTTCAAAGCTATAGCCGGAAACATCCTTCCCATCCACAAGAACCTTTCCCGATGTAGCATCGTAAAGCCTTGCAACAAGTGCGCCGAGCGTCGATTTTCCGGAACCAGTCGCACCGATGAAAGCGACTGTCTCACCTTTCTTCGCCTGGAAGGAAATATGCTTCAGGCAGTCCTCGGAAGCATCCGGATAGCGAAACGACACGTCTTTAAATTCCACCGTACCGGTTTCTATGGATGTCGTTTCCTTCCCTTCCTGTACCGCGATGTCACAGTCAAGTACTTCATTAATACGGTTCGCGGATACCTGCGCACGGGGCAGCATCATGAAGATCATCAGCAGCATGACAAACGACATGATTACATACAGGGCGTAAGAGCTGAATGAAACCACCTCGCCCAGCATTGTTGCACGGTCCGACACCGCCAGCATCATTTCTGACACCGTGCCATTTAAAGGAACATTGATATCATTGATGAGGCGCGCACCCACGTAATAAATGGCGACGCTCACAGCGCTCTGGACAAACATCATGATCGGGGAGAGGAACGCCATCCCGCGTCCGGTAAAGAGTTGGGTCTTCATCAGGCTGGTATTTGCCCCGTCAAACTTATCCTCCTGGTACTTTTCCGCATTGAACGCACGCACCACACGGATACCGCTTAAGTTCTCCTGCGTGATCCGATTCACATCATCAATCTGTTTCTGAACAATCCGGAACTTCGGGATCATCACTGCCAGCAAGATAACCAGAGATGTTACTACAATCACCACCGCAGCGGCAACAACCACGGACAGCTGCCAGCTTTTCCCTACAATCTTAACAATCGCCCAGATAGCCATGATCGGTGCCCGCAGCATCATCTGCAACCCCATTGCAATGATCATCTGGATTTGTGTGATATCGTTTGTAGTACGGGTAATCAGGCTTGCTGTAGAGAATTTCTTGATCTCACCGCTTCCCAATGCTGATACCTTGTGGAAAAGCTTCGCCCGGATATCAAAAGAAAAATCCGCAGCGATCCTGGCCGCAAAGTACCCGACAATTACTGTCATAATCGCACTGCACAGTGCGCAGGCAAGCATTTTCCCGCCTGCTGAATAATATTCCGAAAGCTCAGTGACCTCGCTGCTGATCAGCACCGTGATCTCCGCCGTATAATCCGGCAGCCGCAGGTCAAAGTACACCTGTCCGCAGACAAGCAACAGACAGACGAGTGCCAGCCACCGGTCTTTTACTTTCATGTTTCCGAAAATATGAAGCATAAGTATCCCTCCTTATTAGTCCAACGTTCCGTTGTCGGATGAATTATACACGCTTGAGTTTCAAACATCAACCATCAGATTTTCAAAATCTGTCGGATAATAGGATATCCGCCTCCGCTGCGGGAATAAATCAATTCCCTGACTTTCGCAAAGCTACAGTATAAATTATTAGCCACGCCATGTTTCGAGTGCTAACATGGTGAATATTAACACCGCGAAGCCAAATATTCAAGCGACAATTTTTCGATTCTGTCGCATTTTCGAAATTTCCTCTTTTTTTTGTAAAACAGGTTGTACACTGTGTGCCGAAAATTCAGAAAAAAAATGGAAGATGCCGCCAAGCAAGACCTCCTAAGCGTTTAAATATCAATATTTACCAGCTCATAGGATCGGGTCCCCAGCCCAATTTCTTCCGCGTGTTCCAGAGTGTGCAGCCCATTCCGGTCATTTACACGCGCCTGTAAAGATTCGCTTCCCTCTGCAGCAAACGCCAGATCAATACACGCCTGGTCGATTGCAACCGGGTCCGTAGAAGCTACAATAC
>JAJBUL010000024.1 GCA_020860365.1 Clostridiales bacterium
CTTCAAACGGAATCGGTTTGCCAATATAGATCAGCTCGTTGTCAGTCTTTTTAATACCCTCCTCTGCCATCAGCTTTTCTTCATAAAGTTTTTCCCCTGGGCGTAATCCAGTATAGACCACCTCGATATCCTCATCCGGCTTATAGCCGGACAGCTTGATCAGGTTTCTCGCCAGGGTATCGATTTTGACCGGTTCTCCCATGTCAAGGACGAAGATTTCGCCGCCCCAGGCATAGGTGCCTGCCTGGAGCACGAGGCTGACGGCCTCCGGTATGGTCATGAAATAGCGGGTGATCTGGGGATGTGTTACCGTTACCGGCCCTCCCGCCTCAATCTGTTCCTTAAATCTTGGAATCACAGAACCGTTGCTGCCGAGCACATTGCCGAAGCGAACTGCTACGAATTGAGTACCAGTGCGTTCCTTGTTCTTTACGCTTTCGATCTTCAGTTTTTGTTTTTCTTCCCAGCCTGCCGCCCGGTGGTCGACCGGGTCGCCGACCCGCTGCCCGTCGATGACCTTGTCCTTGTGCGCATGCACAAAGGGCAGCAGATCCCATCTCCCGCTCTTGCTGACGGCATCCATGCTCTGGATCACCATCTCGCACAGGCGCTTGGAAGCGCCCATGATATTGGTCGGATTGACAGCTTTGTCCGTGGAGATCAGGACAAACCGCTGTGTTCCGTGGGTAAGGGCTGCGTAAGCGGTTTTATAGGTGCCGATCACGTTGTTCTTGATGGCCTCGTTCGGGCTGTATTCCATGAGCGGCACATGCTTGTGCGCGGCTGCATGGAAAACGATGTCCGGATGATAGGTCTCGAAGACCATGTTAATCCGGCGGCTGTCCCGCACGGAGCCGATCAGGACATTCAGGTTCAGGTTTGGATATTTTTCACGCAGCTCAAGTTCAATGGCGTAAGTGGTATTTTCGTAAATGTCGAAGATTACCAGGCACTCCGGCTCATGCCCTGCGATCTGGCGGCAAAGCTCTGAACCAATGCTGCCTCCTGTTGTCAAGTAAGGAACAACTTTTTTCTGTTTTTTTACTCAAAATGCGATGATTCCAAGCCAAGACATAAAAATAGAGCCTCTGATTACTCAAAAGCTCTTAAATCGTGCTACCATATAATATTGTCGTTTATTTTCATATCCTCTAATTCATCGTCTTATGAATCTGTCCACCGTGTTTGAACGTATTCAAATGTTATCGCCAATGCTTCAAAAAGTTCTGAATTGCATTTCATCATAATCTTTCTGCATATAGTTCCACATCCGCTATGCGCTCTGCCGTATTAAGGTCGAACTCAACGAGACTGTATTCCGGATGCAGAGTACCGTTCACGCGATAAGTGAAATTATCTTCCCAGCCACAGCGCATCCAAAGCATCCTTTGCATGGCATCGCTGTAAATCCGAAACGTCCAGTCTTTCGGGTCATAGACTGGCACTTTAAAGCAATCCACGGTTTTTCTCTCACAGGCCTGCACAGCCAGACAGCCTTTTTCCATGTTCATCAGAAACCGGATATACGCCGGCTCCGAGAGTGCCTGTATTGTGGAGCGGAATACCATAATCTCTCCGCGCTTTTTCGAGAAGGAGATCCCCGGCACCGGTGTTTCCTTTTTATTCTCCTGCATCCGTACCACCTTTCCCTGCCTCTGTGTCCTTCTCCGGGAACGTATCAAATCGGGCGTAACCTTCCCTGATGTTGACCTGCAGAGCTTTACTGTGTTCTTCGACCGGCAGACCGTAAGAATTCTCCCAATGCTCTGGCATATACCCTGTGCGCGAGAGTTTTCTGGTCTCAGCGGCAAGCTGCTCGAGTGCCTCCGCCTGTTCTTCTGGCACGGAAAATACAGTTCCTCCTGCGCCGTTTTCCGCATCCCCTTTGGCCTTAGAAGATTTCCTCTTCGACTTCACATCAAGGAATATCTCCGTTTCCGCAAGGTCAAAAATATAGATGGTTTCTCCCTCGAAAGTAATCCGATAGCCAAGAACCTTATACCGACAGCTGGCGTTCCAGTCCATGTCCTTATAAAGCTTTGCCGTAAACACCTTGCCGCTGATTTTCCGGCTTTTTCTTTTATCTGGCTTAGCGACACACCAGCGGATCGCGTCTTTGTCATTTTCTCCGCACTTCCGGATTACCATCTTCTGTTTCGCGGAATTGACCAGAATATGTATATACACCACATCTTCCAGGCCATCGATACAGGCTGTGTTGAAAGTCACGCTGTCGCGCCGGATCACCACAGCCGGGTCGCGCAGATGCGCAAACAGCTCCTTGCGGACCCCTGGTAGCCTTCGAAGCTAAAATCCTTCGCAAGCTCCTGCGCCCGCTGATCCAGAAGTTCTTTCCTTCCGAGTGTTGATTCGTTTACAGTTTCGTTCATACCGCTTCCCTCATCTTATCAATCAGTTCCTGTGCCTTATCCATCAGAGTATCAACTTTCTCCCTGGTAAAATCCTGCACGTTTTCCACGGTCTTCGCCGGACGCAGCACATCCCAATCTCCGGAATATTTCACACGCTCCAGCAAATGTATCCTGTCTGCCTCGTCTCCGAAGCTGTCGGTCCAGCTAAGAGGATAGAGTGTGATAATCTTCGCCGGAGTTCTTCTTGGACGTTTTGCCGGTTTTTCTTCATCTGAAGAATCCGCAGCCAAATCATCCGTTGCGTCTTTCACCTCGGTTTGAGAGCCTGCATCGGCCATCGCGTCGGTATCAGCCGCCGTGTTTAAAGTAGACGCAGCATTGCTGAAATCCAGAATGTCCTCTTCATCTGTGTCTGTTTCAACTTCCTCACGCACAGTGATTTCCGGCTCATTCAAATCGAACAGCATAATCTTTTCGCCATCCCGCTCCAAGAACTGTCCACGCATGCGGTAACCGCAGGATGGATTCCATCCCATCAGGCTGTACAGCGGCTGCGCAAATCCTCTGCAGCTCTTGGACAGCACCGCCCACTTGCCATCTTCGCGCAGCGTCCCCCAGCGGATAGCATTCGGGTTATCCTTCCTGCACGGACGGATGGCGATGCAGTTCTCCACGGTATTCAGAAGCATTTCCACATACTCGACATCCTCAAACTTTCGCAGACAGGCTGTGTTAAACCGGATCTTATCATCGGAAATCGTCATCGCTGGGTCAAGCTTCGTGGAAAAAAACTGTGCACGGACAATCTGGTAGCCGCTCAAATCGAAATGAGAAGTGTTGGCTTCCGGGATAAACTGCTCCACCTCGTCCGATTCGTTGTAAACGCTGCGGGAGGCATTCGCATAATCCTCTTCCGAAAATCCTGTCCAGGAGCGATTGACCGGCACAAAGCCACGCAGCGCACCGACATCCACCACCTCAAGCACCGGCAGCGGACACCCGCGCGAGCCATATTTATGCGCCTCGATCATCCTCTGGGCAGCATTCCACTCCTCATGGGTCACAATCCCCTCGTGATGGTCCGCCTGTTTCTTCCTCGGCCTTTTCCCACGGTTCTTTCTGGACTTATGCTCCAGATAATCGTAGGTGTATGTTTTCCAGCTGATGACATCGCCGCAATGGCGCTCATTCTGAAGGATAGCAAGAATGCTGGCCGGAGACCACACTGTGTTACCGATCTTCGTCTCCCGCCCAAGATCTGTCAGAATTTCCGCAATGTCTGTCGTTGAAAAACCGCCAAGGAACAGATAGAAAATCAGCCGGACGGTGTCTGCCTCATCTTCGTTAATCACAAGGTTGCCGTCCTCGTCACGATCATAGCCAAGCAGCTCCGGCGTGAGGAAGATGCCCTTCTCAAACCTGTGCTTTAAGGACGAAACCATGATTTCACTCTTTACGTGGGATTCCTCCTGTGCCGTTGCAGACAGCACCGTCATAATGATGTCATTTCCGGAATCCATCGAGTTGAGGTTCTCCGTCTCAAAGTACACAGCGACCGGTGGCTTCATGTTGGCAAGCTTCCGCTGCATCAAAAGGCTGTCCACTGTGTTCCTCGCGAAGCGCGAGATACCTTTCGTAATAATCAGGTCGATTTTTCCCGCTTCACAGTCCGCAATCAGCCGATTGAACTGTATCCTATGCTGCAGCGAGGTCCCAGATATACCTTCATCTGCATATATCCCGACAAGTTCCCAGCCATCGTGTGCCTCGACCATGTCCCGGTAAGAGTTAATCTGAAGCTCGTAAGAAGATGTCTGGTTCTCATCGTCTGTTGACACACGCACGTAAACGGCAACGCGAAGGGACTCCCGCTGGATGTTCGGGATATCATCCACGAATTCCGCATCCGGAGGAAGCGTTTCAAGCAGCTCCGGGTCAACGCCTTTATATCTCTCACGTATTCTGTTTTTCCGCTCTTCTTTACTGAGCTGGCGTTTTACCTTTTGGCTCACGTCTCTCCCTCCTTTGGTTTCAAACTCCAATACCATGAGCGCATCTTACGGTAGCATCGGACACCAATCTCTTTTTTGGTATCTTCCGCCACCCGATGGCCGATGCCCTCCGCACTCAGCCGTTCATATATTTCTTTTGACGCCATATCCCCATCCGCCAGAAATTCCCGGATGAGGAAGGCTGCCTTCTCCATTTTTGTCTTAAACACAGGCTGCTCCGCCACATCCTGTTTTAAGGAGCCAATCTCACTGTCCAGCCAACGGAAACCATCCTGCGGCCGGATTTCAAAACGGATAGAACCATCTGAAGGTGCCAGACTGTTCTTTATCTGGTGGACGATGCGGATATCCCTGTCGTCCTCGTCTCGTTCGATTTGCAGAACACTCCGTGCCGCGGCCACCACGTCAATGCTCCCAAGGCTGCGGTATAAATCCTTTGAGCCTTCTTTCTTGTTCAGGTGGCCAATCAGAACGATGGCGCAGTCATATGTAGATGCCCACATCCCCAGCCGGTGCATCAGCTTCCGTGCTCTTCCGGCTTTCTGCAGATCGGAATCACTCCCGATATATGCCTGGATCGGGTCAATCACCACAAGCCTTGGACGGAATTCGATGATTGCTTCACGTATCCGCTCATCATCCAGCGTCAGGCCACCGCAGACTTCCTCGTTGATAAAAGCCACATTGCTGCAGTCAGCACCGTATCTTTCCAACCGGGGTTTTATCGTATCTCCCACGCCATCTTCCGAGCACTGGTAAATGACTTTCTGCGGCCTTCCAAGCGGCTTGCCATCCGGAGTCGCCCCTCCGGTAGACAATTCAGAAATCAGATTCATCATCATGGTGGATTTTCCGTCACCTGGGTCGCCCTGCAGGAGTGTGATTTTTCCATATGCAATAAACGGATACCACATCCATCGCACCGGCACAGATCGGACAGTGCTGTATAAAGTAATCAGACTGGAACTGTCTTTTTCCTGCATGGTCGCTTCCCCTTCCCCGGATTGTATGCTTGTAGATTACGAACACGATACTATGCGATTATTATACATTTTGTGCGTTGATTTGACTGTGACCTGCCAGATCACACGTTTAAAAAAATGTGATCCAATGGGTCACAAAAAGCCTTAAGACCACAGAATTTAAGAAAGGGGTTTGTGTTGTGGTCTTACAA
Source organism: Clostridiales bacterium (assembly GCA_020860365.1). Lineage (GTDB taxonomy): Bacteria > Bacillota > Clostridia > Lachnospirales > Lachnospiraceae > Choladousia. The sequence goes on from JAJBUL010000024.1 coordinate 5,559, forward strand.
ATATATTTTTTTCTGAATGAGTTGCTATATTCAGTTTTCAGAGCTAATAATGAAATGACTTATGCGGGTCAAAGAAAGCGAGGAACGCTATGGCCGTTAATTATGAAAAATTAGGAGATCGCATCAGTTATCTGCGCACCAGACAAGGAATATCTCAGGAGGAACTCACAGAAGAAATTGCTCTTTCTCGTGAACATATCAGTAGAATCGAAGGCGGCAAGAAAAAGCCCGGTCTCGATACCATTGTTGATATTGCGAACATTCTCGGAGTTTCAGCCGATGATCTGCTGGTAGACAGCCTGGAGCATCCGGCATCTACCGCTGACAGCGAGATCCACCACCTCCTGCTGGACTGCAATCCGCTCGAAGAAAAGATTCTTACACGGACTTTAAAGGAACTGAAAGAAATCCTCTATGGACTTGGAGTCTGATTTTTTGATTAAAATGTAACAGTTAACTGCCCGCATAAGCCACATCTGCACTCTGGATTTGAGGTCCGGGTGCTGTCTGTGGTTTATGCGGACATCATGTTTTATAGGGCAAATACTAAGTGCCGCGGAAGTTAAATAGCGTTATCTGCTTCTTAAAAAACATTGTTTTCTGGCAGTCTTACCCCTGTTTTTGACAATCTTACGTGCTTTTTTTAATTTTATACGGCCTTAATTGGCAGCCTTACGCCAAAATTGACAGTCTTAGGCACAATTTGGCAGACTTGAAACTTTGGCTTATTTCCTGTAGTTTTCTTTACTCCGCGCAGGTATCCTCATATATCTGTGCAATATTCTTCTCCACATTCGTACTGTGGATGTATCCGAACTTAAGTCCCCGCTCCCTTAGCGTCTTGACATAAGCAGTGTATGTCCTGTGGGCAAGATAATCCGTAAAGAAATATGTGTAATCCGCCCCGTCAAATATTTTCAGATCCACAATTCCTGACACTTCTGTACTGATAAACCGCCAGCCATAGAACCTGCTCCCCAGTCTTTTCGCCCAGCTGTCACGGCCGCCAATAATGACAATCTTCTTTTCAGCTACAGCTCTCTCCATATCCTCCACATCCGGAACAATCGTTTCATCTTCTTCCGTATATTTATACACGTGCTCCCGGAGTGCCTGAAGTTCCTTTAGATCATCCTCGTAGTTCTCTTGCCGCTCACGGTAATCTGCCGTCTTATCTTTCGCTTCAGAGTACATGGAGTAAAGTCTCTGGATTTCTTTTTCCTGCCTGTGTGTTTTCTCACGCAGGCGCTCAATCTCCACCATCAGGTTCTTTTCCTGCTGTTTCTCACGCTGTCCCTGCGGTTCTTCTCCCTGCGATTTCTCATCTTTCCTCTCGTCAAAAGCCGCTGAAATTTTTACTTTTGTTTCATCAACGGCTTTTACACTGCCGGTATTCCCCGGCTTAAACTTCCTGCGGCTGTCTTTCCACTCATAATACCGGTCATCAATCCCGAACATGCAGTCCAGATATTCATCAACACGGCCCATCTGCCCGACAAGTGCACATGCCCCGCTCATGAGCAGCGAAAACAACTGCACCTCCTCAAAACTGTGTTTCCTCCCCGGCTGTCGCCAGTTAAGGAGCGCCAGGGTTTTTATCAGTTCACGTTCCACCCCTTTGTGATGGTAATTGTTACGGATGATATAATCATGGTCATACCCGTAATAGTTTAACACGTCGCTTATAAATGCATCCGCATCCATGTATGAAGACATTTTCTCGCTGTCCAACGGATTCGTCATGCCGAATCCATTGGGTTTAGCGTTTTCGGTACATTCCTGTAGCCATTCCTGAACCTGCCTGCGGCTCTCTTCCATAATTTTTTCCGGGATTACATACCCCTCCGGCAGTGATACCATCCCCAGCTTCTTTGCTTCTTTCCTGAGCCTGCGTTCCTGAATCGAAAGCTGTTCTTCAAAAATCAGGTCATCCTCAGCGTTTTCCGTAAATAAACGGCTCCCTTTCCTTCCGGCCTCCTCCATCTCCTGCCAAGCATCAAACAAAATCTTATAGATATACTTGCACTCCGGTTTCAGTGTGATTCCAAGGAATCCGGCCATTATCATAATCCGCGCAAACGCAGCCATCTGAAACATGCCGCCGTTCATCTCGCGCTCCATATCTATCATCTTTTTGTGTGCTTCAGGAGTTGCAAGTGTTCCAACATCGCTATACGACGGCTCCGCAATGACTGCAATGGCAAACACATCCGCAACCGTGATGGAGGAATACTTCTTTAAAGCGAGATACTCTTTCCGGTGGTATGAACGATAAAGGTTGCGGAACAGGTCGATGGCATAAATCTGTGTCCCGGTCTTTTCGTCTGCTTCATTGCTGCCGGTTCCCTTTGCCGCAAGGTACATCATATTTAATATCTTCTGGTTCAGGAAAGAGAAGCTATAACCATCTCTGGGACTGTCGCTGCCATAAATATCCACCCAGAAAGAAGGTATCTCTCTATACACATGGGAAAGGAAATCCCGCGCAATAAGTGGGAATTCCATCGCCATCTCTTCGGTAATAAACCCTGACAGAAAAAACTGTTCACAGCCTATCGGGTCCGGGGAAATCTCCTCGCTCGCCTCACTCATTGCGGTGACAAACTCAGGAGAACGCATCCGCCGCAGAGCTTCCTCGTCTGTTATTCCATCATACGGATCATATTGTTCTTTCGGCATATTTCGAAGCGCATCTACCGGGCTTGCGAATGGGATGATAGTTGGTTTGCTGCTCATTTTGCCCTCCTGTTATTGCTGTATCGCCTCTGCAATGTTATCCCGCTGTGCATAGAAACAGATGGGATACTATATCTTCCAATTTCTTCATTTCATCCAGTTCCTCTACTCATATCAAATCCACTATCACCAACTCAGTCGGATTAAAAAAGCGCGGAATTTTGGCTGTATTAGAAAGTCCACGGCTGATGACGAGCCTGTTTTCATGTACCCCACTCGTCAGTTTCGGAAACATTCCCTGCCCTGGTGCATATATACCATGGCCTAAAAACCGCCATTACCCTCCATGTGCATGACCGGCAAGAACGATATCCACACTGGTCTTTCGAACATATTTCGGATAATATTCCGGCTGATGGCAGAGCAAAATCTTAAAACCCTTAAGCCGGTCAAATTCATCCAGCCATGCTATGTTTAGAGCCTCTTTACGTTCCGGGACTGGTGTATGGACAGATGCAGATGAAAGCCCACCGATGTTTATGCCCTTCCATTGCAATGCTGCATCATCCAGAAGAAGCACGCCGGTCTTTACAATCGGCATGATATCAATAATTGCAAAACGGTTTCCAGAGCCATCGTCTCCGGTAAAACGTTCATGATTTCCCAACGAATAAAACGTAGGGGCAATGGTTGCCGCTTCCGATAAAAAACCCAGCACATTTTCCTGCAGGGACAGATCCGTTACTTTATTTTCCGTCCCCAATACCAGGTCGCCTGCAACAGCGATGATGTCAGGCGATGTCTTCCTTATCCCATTAATAACAGCCTTATATGGCCTATTATGCAGGTCAGCAACCAGTGCGATCCGAAGTTTGTCTACCTGTGAGTGTTTTTTTATATCCTTACGGATCGTATATTTCGTTACAATCACAGTCCTGTCCCGTCCTTTTCCCTCGATTTAAATTTACCCACCACTTAACGCACCGCCTTGCCTGTCCCATTGAACCATCCCACTCAATAAGAGTTGCAGCTTATAGAAAAAAGACCGCATGGCTTCCACACGGCCTACCTATCATTCATGCATCACTCTGCGTCCCTGGTCTCAATTAAATCCCACAATTCAGAAGCTGTGATATTTTTCTCTTTCATGAGTTCCAGAACTGTTTTCAGCGCATCCTCTTCCGCTGCTTTTGACTCCATCGCTTCAATCTCATCCAGTTCGTTCTGAAGAGCCGCTTTTTCTTCATTTGCCTGGTCAATTTTTGACTGAATGCCAGAGATCTTCTGGTCGATCACTTCAATCTTCTCTTTTATAATTTCCACTTTTGATCTGCGTACACGTGCCATAGCGAATGCCTCCAGCGTTTTTTTCTTATTATAAAGAGCAACGACCAGCTTGTAAAGCGAAAAATGAGTGTAAACGAGCAGCATGAATGAGAGTGAAAATATCAATAAATTGCCTGCATCGGGGAGCAATTTTCACAAAACAAATGGGCGGCGAACCGCCCAAATGCTTCAATACCGGCATAAGGTTATGAACTCATGCCATTCCGTTTTCCGGAAACTGATTGTTACTGCACAGCCTCATTCATTGTTTGCCCTACGTTTTCCTGCGGGGGAATCATCTCATCGCTATCTGGATTGTTCATATCCTTATCGGTTTTGAATGAAAGGAATCTCTTTATCATCTCATCGGATTCCTCCGACAGCTTCATCCCCAGTGACAATCCGTACTTAAAGAATTCCATTTCCATGATATCGCTTAATTCCGCCTCCAGATCCAGCAAAGAATCAATCCTCTTATAGATTTCTTTATCAAGACTTCCTTCAAAATCACACATAATCTCATACATCGCCTTTACTGCCTCATGATATCGAGGCGTATCCGGCACTACCTGCTCCGCCGGATAAAGCAATCCATTATATAATGCTTCCATAACTTTCATCTGCGCTGTCTCCTGTTCATCAATTTTATACGGCCAGCTTACCGCATCAAAATATAAATTTGTTATCGCAATCGTTTCATCTTCTCTTTCTCTGTAAGGCCAACAGCAAAAGAAGGTCTCTCAAAACCCTGCTTTCACTTTGCTTTTTCTGCTGCCCGCCAATTAGCCACTCCCACCATCCTTTCCTGTAGCGCAGTCTTTATGAATTTTGTTTTATTCCTGGCCAGTCAAAAACAGCTTTCGGGGGACGTTTTCCCCTGTGCATATTAAATCATAAGGCTTCTCAAAAGTCAACACTTTAAAGTGTAAAAGTTTCTTTCTGTTTGTGAGATTTTAAATTTGGGGATAAGAAAACCTGACCAGTATCAGCCGCGTACTAGCCAGAAGAATCAAATATTTTATCTTCCATCAGGATATTCACCATGGATACCGAAAGGTTACTATTCACGGGGTGGGGA
>JAJBUL010000232.1:0-3422 GCA_020860365.1 Clostridiales bacterium
CCGTGTGCGGTGAAAGTCGCACGCACGGTGTGGAGCGGGGGAAAATCCGGAGATAGCTTCAAAGGATTACCTATCGCTATCGGACGGTCAGCAGTTGCAAAAAAATAACCCGGATGGCATTTTTCGATTCCACAGCACATCAGATACAGTGATTCGTTCTGTCTTTTTGAGTAAGTCAGCCCCAGATAGCGGCAGTGTTCTGATTTATATACGTATTCTTTTTCCGGCATGACTGTTCTCTTTTCCTTTCCCGCAAATCAAGCAGGCAAACATCTTTGGCTGCCGCTTAACATCCGCTGAGGCAAAACATACACCTGCAGTACATCCGCCTGAATCATCACAAAGATATTACTACGAATAAATTTCATTCGCAATCTGGAACAAGCCGGTAATCTCATTTTTATGTTTACAGGCCACGCCTTCCTTCTGTCCATCAAACGCAAGCCCCTGGCCTGGCCTGTAAAACAGCAATTGATATTTTTACAGCTTGCTTCCCGAAGTCGCGATGCCCTCGATGAACTGCTTCTGGAAGACCAGATACAGTACAATCATCGGTAGAGACGCCATCAGCGCGGCGGCCAGCAGCTCCGGATAGTAGGAACTGTAATGCACCTGCATTTTCGCGAGCGCCGCGGAAAGCGTTGTTTTCTCAATTTTTGTTGATACAATCATCGGCCACATCAGATCCTTATAGGCAAATACTGCTGTGAAAATTCCCAGGCTGACCATAGCCGAGCGGGTCAGCGGAGCCATAATAAACAGGAAACGCTGCGGAATACTGCAGCCGTCAATTGCGGCTGCCTCCTCCAGGCTCTTCGGCAGTCCCTGGTAACCCTGTTTGAGCAAAAACGTTCCAAACGCTGTAACTACGCCCGGAAATACCAGACCTGCCATGGTGTTCATCCAGCCGAGTTTGGAAATCATTGCATACTGCGGAATGATAAAAATCTGGCTGGGCACCATCATCTGAATCAGCACCAGGGAAAACAGCAGATTCTTTCCCGGAAAATTCAGACGGCCAAACGCATAGCCGGCCAGTGTCGCCGTCAATACCGCGCAGACCACGCGCCAGAAGATCATCAGGATGGTATTTTTGTAAAGGTACAGAAAGTTATAGTTTTTCCAGACGGAAACAAAGTTGTCCAGTTTCCAGCTGGACGGGAAGATCACAAACGGGTTGACAGAGGTCGACTCAGAAAGTGTCTTAAACGCGGTCAGGAGCATCCACAGAAACGGCACCAGCATCGTGATCGAAACAACAATCAGGATAACATGAATCAGTCCCTGCGTCATGCGCTGTTTTGTCTTATAGCTATCCATTTTCCCGCCTCCTCAATCGTAATATACCCACTTTTTCTCTGCTCTCTGAAGCAGGAAAGTGATTGCCATAATGAACACCAGCATGCACACTACAATGGCCGCGCCATAGCCCCGGTTGCCATTGGTAAACGCATATTTATAGAAAAGATACACCACCGACTGTACCGAGGAAAGCGCCTGGTTGGTCGTATCCATGACCATGTAGATCAGATCAAACACCTGAAGCGCGCCAATGATACGGGTCTGCAGGATAAAGAACGTAGTCGCGGAGAGCAGCGGTACCGTAACATGGAAGAACTGCTGAATGCCGGATGCGCCGTCAATCATCGCCGCCTCATAATAATCGTGCGGAATTTCCTGTAGTCCGGAAAGAAACAGGATCATATTGTAACCGACGATCGACCACACGCCAATCACGCCGATCGAGATCCAGGCAATATTCGAGTCGGAAATCCACGCGATGTTCAAACCAAACAGATTGTTCAGCAAACCAAACTGCTGGTTGTAAAGAAATTTCCATACCATGGCCACCGCTGCCGGCGCCGCCACCATCGGCAGAAAGAAAATCGTGCGGTAGCCGCTCCGAAACGCGATCTTCCGGTTCAGGAATACCGCCAGCAAAAGGCCAAGCGCAATGCCGAACGGCACTTCGATCAGAGCATATTTCACGGTATTTACAAGGCTCCCCCAGAACTCCGAGCTGGTGAGTACGCCTTCATAATTGCTCAGTCCGACAAAGACATTTCCCCGGCCGAAATCGCCGGTTTTGCAGAAGGACTGGTAAATCGTATACACAATCGGGTAGAAGTTCAGAACGAACAGACCGATCATTGTCGGGGCCACAAACAGCAGCCCCCACATCGCCTCATTCTTTTCCGCCCGGGACATTTTTCCTTTTTTCCCCATAGCGCACACTCCATTTCTTCATTACTCAGAGGCCAGTATGTCATTCATATAGGAAGCACAGGCATCCAGCGTGCTGCTCATCACAGATGTATCCAGCCACGCGTTGACAAGCTGCTCCCGGTAATAATTCTGCCAGGTAGTGGTATAGCGGCTGTGCGGATAGGAAATCAGAGTCGCCGTATCGTTCATCACCGCTACCGCGGAAGCGTCAATCCCTTTCTCCGTGATCACATCCGCATACGAGGAATCCGCACCCACATAACCGGAAAGCGTCACGCCCAGCTCTGCCTGCTTCTCCTGCATATCATAACTGGAAAGCCAGAGCACCAGAGCCGCTGCCTCGTCTGTATAAGAAGAACCTGCTGACGCCGACCACGCAAGGGAATTGTAGATGGTCACGCGCTCTCCCTCGTCGCACTCTCCGTTGCCATTCGCGTCATAATACGGCAGCACCGCTGTCGCGTAATTCTCAGAGCCCTCATATTCGGTAAATCCGGCCAGCGTATAGTTGCCCTGGCAGATCATTGCCACCAGATTATTCGTAAAGAGGCCGCTCGTCCCATTTTCAGACACCAGAGACTGCGGTGCGAACGCGTCGTCAATCAGAGTACCCACAAACTCCATCGCCGCCTTCGTCTCATCCGAATCCAGCAGAGACGTCGTGCCATCGTCAGATATAATGCCGCCGCCCATCGCGTATACGATATTCCACCAGCCATCCTGGTCATTCGTCGTATTCATGGCCGCGCCATATACCGTGCCGCCGCTCGCTTTCGTAATCCCGGAAGCCACTTCATAGAAGGTTTCCCAGGTCCATGTCTCATCCGGATAGGAATATCCGTACTCGTCAAAAACAGCCTTGTTGTACAGAATGACATTGATGTCGTGATCCTTCGGAATGCCGTAATACTTTCCATCGTATGTAAAGGTGTCAACCGCGCCTTCATAATAATTTGCCATATCAATCTCATCATCTGCTTCGATATAAGGCGTCAGATCCAGCAGGATATCATTCGCCATATACTTCTCAGCTTCCTGCACATGCATCCAGAAGACATCCGCCATTTCCCCGCCGGACGCACCCGCCTCCAGGAGCGTCCAGTAGTTGTCAAACGTCAACACAGTGTGCTCTACATCACTACGCGTCTCAGGCGGAGACAGCGCGGAGCGTTGCGGATGGACTTACTGGTTAGAGG
>JAJBUL010000232.1:3432-10592 GCA_020860365.1 Clostridiales bacterium
CAATACCCGTGTCATCCGTAAACAGATCGCAGATTTCCTGAATACCATCCTGCTGATCCGAATCCCAGATCCACACCTCCAGCTTCGCCGAGCTGTCCAGTTCGTCTGCGCTCACGCTTCCCGCGATCGTCATTGAGCCAATGAGCGAAGCGGCGAGAATTCCTGCCATCATTTTCCTGAATTTCATCACTTTTTCCTCCTTTATCGGGATAGGTTTTATTTGGTATGTACAATATAACCATTTTGAAAAAGCCATACAATGTATTGATGCGGAATTGACTTAACCATTTGTGGAGATTGGGTGCATTGCTCAGAAATCCAGCTTATAGACAACTGCCTCATAGGGTCGGATGACAGACCTGGCTCCCTCTTCATAATTAGAGATCAGGATTTGCGCCTGTTCCAGTGCAGCTATATCTATGCATTCCGGGAGAGCAGCCTGCTTATCCGTAAAGTTGCAGATGATCAGAAGTTTTTCATGCCCTAGCGTCCTGGTGTAGAGGAACAAAGCTTCATCGCAGGGAGCAAGAAGCTCATAGTTTCCATATACAACCTCGATAAGATCCCCGTAAACAAAAGTCTCTGCATATGGCGAATGGTTACGCAGTCGTATCATTTTCTTGTAATAAGAAAGAACAGACTGTTTATCCTGTGACTCCCGCTCCACCGTCTGTTTACTGCATATCCGGTTACACGCAATCCATGGTTTTTCTGTGGAAAAACCGAAATTTACGTTGTCGTTCCACTGCATGGGGCATCTGGCATGATCCCGGCTTCTTCGATTTACTGCTTCAAACGCCTCTTCTTCCGTATATCCTTCCAGAAGTGCACGCTCATACTGCCCTCTGGAATTGACATCATTTACTTCCTCCATAGTTGAAAAGACTGTGTTTCTCATCCCCAGCTCTTCTCCCTGATAAATAAACGGAGTCCCCCGGAGAAAAAAGAACAGCGTTCCCAAGGCTTTTGCCATGGTATCTGCGTATTTTTCCATCTGTTCCTTTTCCACTCCCGCAAAATATTTATTGATGCTTCGCGGCTGATCATGATTTTCCAGATAATTAGCTGCCCAGCCCGTTTCACGTACCAGCCTTTGATTTCGAAACAGGTTTTCCTTAAATTCTTCCACACTCCATTTTTTCGGTTTCGCCCACGCTTCTCCGATCCAGATGTCAATGTCAGTATAGCTGAAATCAAAAATCATGGAGAAAAAGCCATTTTCTCCTATATACGCTTCCAGCTTCTCTGCTGGTACGCCTGGTGCCTCTGCAACAGTCACAAAGTCTCCCCGGCCGTAAGTTTCCCTTCTCATTTCCAAAAGCTTCTCTTCAATTCCCGGAACATTCAGGCAATGCTTCATTACATCGCACAATCCGTCCGGGCCATCCGGTTCTACCGGTGGAAATGACATGTCCTTTTGAATATATGTGATCGCATCCAGACGAAATCCACTGACACCCTGCCGCAGCCACCAGTTAATCATCGTGTATAATTCCTTCCGCAGGACCTTGTTTTCCCAGTTCAGATCCGGCTGTTCCTTAGCAAAGGTATGAAAATACCAGCTGCCATCACGAATCTGCGTCCATGTACTGCCGCCAAAATTACTTCGTAGCTGAGAAAGTCTGCTGACATCCTCCCTGAAAATGTAATAATCACGGTATTTGCTTTCTTTATCTGCACAGGCTTCCTGAAACCACGGATGCTGATCTGAAGTATGGTTAATCACCAAATCCAGAATTACCCTGATGCCATTTTCGTTTGCGCATTTCAACAATTCCCTGGCATCCTCAATAGAACCAAACTCCGAATTGACCGCGTAATAATCCGAAATATCGTATCCATTATCTACCAAAGGAGAGCAATAAAAAGGACAAATCCATAAAGCCGTGATTCCAAGTTCTTTTAAGTAAGGAATTTTTTCCATGATTCCCTGTAAATCACCGATTCCATCTCCGTTCGCGTCATAAAAGCTTTGAGGATAAATCTGATAAAAAACCGCTTCCTTCCACCATTTTCTTTCCATTTTCTTCTTCTCATTTTCCTTTTGCTTCGCCTGTCTGAACAGTCGTGCCGCGATTACCCCAGTCTCCGCAGACACGACTATTCTTTATCCGCTCACAAGCGAAAAACCATGGTAACCGTGAAGGCACTGAACAGTACAACTCATGACCTTCTCTGTCCCATCTGACAGTTTCCTGCTGTACTTTTATTTTAAAATTTACCCTTTGACCGCACCACCGGTGACGCCCTCTACATAATACTTCTGCAGACACATAAAGAGAATGGTAACCGGGATGGCAGCCAGTACGCCGCCCGCACAGAACCGGGTAAAATACCCCGCTTCCTCATTCACCCAGCGATACAAAGCGACAGCCACATTGTAATTGTTGGAAGAGCCGAATACTATATAGGAAGCAAAGATGTAATCATTCCACGGCGCCATGAACGCGGTCAGAGCCGTATAGATAATGATCGGTTTTGAAAGCGGGGTGATCATACAAAAGAAAATCCGCGCCCGGGAGGCACCGTCGATCCGTGCCGCCTCATCCAGTGATTTCGGTATCGTATCAAAGAAGCCCTTGCAGACATAATAGCCCATACCGGAACTCGCAACGCTCACCAGGATCAGTCCGGGCACAGCTCCGGACTGCGTCAGGCCAAACTGTTTTAATAAAAAGTACAGGCAGATCATGGTCAGGAAGCCGGGAAACATGCCCAGTATCAGGCAAACGCGCATCCAAAGCGTCCGCCCCTTAAACCGCATGCGGGACAGGGCGTAGCTCACCATCAGGACCATACAGGTCTGGCCGATGGCTACAAAAAACGCGATGGTCACAGTGTTCGCATACCATCTCAGGAACTGGCTTTCACCAGACAAAAGCCAGGTATAATTATCCAGCGAAAAGGTTTTGGGGAGCAGATACTCCACCATCCCGCCGTACTCGGTATCAAACGACCGGAAGCTCTGCAGCACAATTCCCACAAAAGGAAGGAGCCACACGACGCTGACTGCAATCAGCAAAAGATAGGCAGCCACATGAAGCGGTTTGATGCGGCTCTTATTCATCGAAGTGCCGGCCGCACGGACACTTTTTGTATTCTGATTTGCCATCATTGGAAGCCCTCCTCGTCTCTTACGGATGGCAGCATGCCATAAACCACAAGCGAAATCACCGCAGTGACCGCAAATACCATGATACCGATCACAGCAGCCATACAGTAGTTCGTATCATTAACCGTCATTTTATACAGCCATGTGATCAGCAGATCTGTCGTCCCAGCACCGCCCGTCATGGACATCGTGGTGGGGCCGCCGCCGCTGAGCAGATAAATGATGTTGAAATTGTTCAGGTTCCCGGTAAAAGTGGTCAGCAGATACGGGCCGGTCACAAACAGCATATAGGGCAGCGTGATTTTCCGAAACATCTGAAACGTATTGGCACCGTCTATTTTAGCGCTCTCATACAGATCCGCCGGAATATTCATCAGAATACCTGTGCTGATCAGCATCATATACGGAATGCCCACCCAGCAGTTTAAGATTACGATCGTGACTTTTGCCCAAAGCGGGTTCGTCCAGAAAGGCAGGGCCTGCGATATCACTCCCCACTTGAGCAAATAGGAATTAATCAGACCGTCGCTCGCGAACAGCTTCGACACATACAGCAGAGAAACGAACTGCGGTATCGCAATGGTCATGACCAGGATGGTCCGCCAGAGCTTTTTAAACCTGATCCACTTCGTATTGATCAGCATAGCCAGCGCCATGCCCAGGAAATAGTTGATAAACGTAGCAAAAAAGGCCCAGACAATCGTCCAGCCAAGTACCTTCGTAAAGGTCGCGCCAAAGCCGCTCCCGCCAAATGAAAGAAGGCTTTTAAAGTTGGCAAGGCCAACCCAGGTAAAGAGCTTCGTCGGCGCCTGGTGTGTAAAATTATAGTTAGTGAATGCCACGCACACCATGAAAATAATCGGCAGGATCGTAAAGACAAAAATGCCAAGCGTCGGCAGCGACAATAACGTATAATGAAACTTACCGTCAATCAGCTTATGAAGATCCTGACGGATAGTCGGGACTTCCTTGCCTGCCTTTAGCACCAGCTCTTCTCTGCGGTTTTCACTGATATTCATACGCCACAGGCAAATCAGAAAAATCGTAGCGAAAATGCCCAAAAGGCTCCACAACAGGATCAGGAAGCTGTTGTCACCGTAAACCGTAACAAAGGTCTCCGGATCCATGTGAGTCTCCACGGTGCCCAGAGTCCCAAACTGTGCCAGATAAGAGGCACCAAAGGAAACCATATACCATATGTACAGGATCTCCAATGCCAGAAAGGCGATGCCTCTCAGATAATACTTTCTCATAAGCGGGCCAAATCCAAAGATCACATAAGATACTTTTGTCTTCCAGTCTCCTTCTCTGAATGTCACCCCGATTTCTCTCAGACTGGCGGCCATTGCCTGAAAAAACGCTGCAGTCTTTTTCATAAGAATCCCTTTCCTCTCTGAAAGAGCGAAGGGGAGAGGCTCGACCTCTCCCCCCCCTGTATTTACGGTGTTTTATGCACTTTCAAACAACCATCTACTGCACATAGGAATTGCACTGCGCCTCAAAGTCCGCCAATACCGCCATCAGATCCTCATCAGAAGTAGAAGAAGTAAGATTGCCGGAAATGATGTCGTCGCCAAGCGAGGTCGCCAGTGTCCAGTAATCATCCGGATACTGCCCCTGACCCATGCTGTAGTTTGCCTGCTCTGCCAGTGCGCTCAGCGCGATGTCTGCCTGCACTGCCTCATCCTCCTGAGCCGTCAGATTCGATGGACCCCAGCCTTCCTCGTTGTATACAGCCAGCTGCGCTTCCGTGCCGGTGAGATACTGTGCCAGATCCAAACAGGCCTTAAGCTTGTCCGCATCTGTCTGCGGCTTCACTCCCAGAAGTTTATAGCCGCTGAATCCGCCCAGCTGATATTCTTCTCCGTCCGATCCTGTAAAAGAAGGGAGCTTTACCGCCGCATAATTGTCGCCAAAAAGCTTCTGGATCTCTGAAGCATCCCAGGTACCGTCCACAATCGCCCCTACATTCGTTGCATTACTGATCGAGGAGCCATTCTGGAACGAAGAGGAGGATGCCAGTTCGATCATCTCTTTCAGAGCCACCAGACCCTGCTCATTCGCGTAGCTGACATCGCAGGAAGCAAAGGTTCCGTCGTCGTTCGTTTCATATGTCAGAGTACAGCCTGTCCCGAAGAAAAACGCCACCTGATACCAGCCATTGTTAATCTCAAAATAGAAGTTTTTGCCAGCCGCCTCGCAGTCGGCAATGATCGCCTCCAGGGACGTGGGATCCGTCACGACGCTGCTGTCATAATAGAGGAAATAGCCGTTATCCGCACTCTGCGGGAACGCATACAGGGTAGAACCAAACGTCGCCGCATCGACGGATCCGGAACCATTTTCTTCCTCAATCCAGGTGTCATACCCGGTGCCGGTCAGCGGCTGCACTGCTCCGGCCGCTACAAGATGGGACAGCTGATCCTGGGCAAATCCATACAGATCCGCTCCTCCCTCTACATCTGTAATCATGTTGGAAGCCGCATCATCAGCACCAACAGACTCGACCGTAACTGAATAGTTATAGCCGTTTTCCGCAAGGAATTCTTCTGCCATACTCTGAGTTACACTCATAAGGGGCTCTGCAGTCCAGATCACGATCTCGCCGGAAGCCTCTGCGCTTGCGGTCATGCATGTACCAGGTGCTGAAACAGCCATAGTACCTGCGAGCAGGATTGTCAATAGTTTCTTTTTCATATTGTTCTCCTTTCTGCTGCTGTTAAGTATTTTTCCGTGACATGAAACATGTTTCTTGTAGCTTCAGTTTAGCACATGAAACATGTTTCGTCAATAGACAAAAAGAAAAAATGCGTACCTGTCCCTGACATTTGGGGCAGATACACACCCATACTCACAGCATTCCAACACAAACAGCAAAGAAAAGGGAACTTGCAGCACAATGCTCCGCTTCTCTGGCAATTTTCTCTACGAAACCGTTGTATCTCCACTTTCCAGCCATACAGGTACCAGAATCTCCTCTTCCTGCTCCTCATTCCCATTCTGCATAATGCGGAACAGCGTGTCCACTGCTTTATGCGCAATTTCCATATAATTCTGGTACACGGTTGTAAATTTTATCGTTCCGGTCTTTGTAACAAAAGTACCGTCATAAGAGATAATTGCCAGATCCTCCGGTATTCGTCTGCCAAGGCTGGCCGCAGCCTTTGAAAATGCAATAGCAGTAAAATCCGCAGCCATAATTCCATCAACCTGTTCATATTCTTCCAGTATACATTTCACCAGTTCAAAATATCCGTCAAAGTCAAAATCATTCCAGCGAATCGGCACCTGTCTGGAACGTATGTGATGCTCCGCAAGGATCTCATCCAGCTTCGTGTGGCTTCGAAAAGAAATAATGTTCGGATTATCCTGTACTCCGCAGATATGAATCACGTAATTACAGCTGCTTTTGTCGAACTCTTCCGCGGCCAGCTTAGCTCCCATCTCATGGTCCGATACAATCGCAGGAAATTTCTTCCCTACTTTATAATCCAGCATCACCATTGGTTTATCAACACGCAGATAATCCTCGATATTACATGAGGTAGTGCCACAGATAATCCCATCCACAATGTTCGACCGCAGCATCTGGAAACACGCCAGTTCCCTTTCCCTGCTGGCTGAGGTGCATAAAAGCATCAGCTTATATCCTCTTTCATAAAGTTCCTTTTCGATCACATCTGCAAGCGAAGAAAACCAGGGATGCTGAATGCTCGGCACCAGCATCGCGATCGTGCTCGACTTTCCCTTAAACATCCCTCTGGCGAGTTCATTCGGCACATAATTTAGTTTCTCCATTGCCTTCTCGATCTTTTCACGTGTCTCGGGCATGACATTCGCGGTTCCATTCAACATACGGGAGACCGTACACGAAGCCACCCCCGCTTCTTTTGCAACATCTCTGATTCCTGCCATCTGTCTCTTCCATTTCTTCCAGATTATTTTTTACCATTCTACCACATCCTCGTTTTTTTACAAGTCTGCGGTGAAAACAGGGTGTAGATATAAATATTTGGTAAAAACACTTTACAATCATCTCATATTGTGG
>JAJBUL010000276.1 GCA_020860365.1 Clostridiales bacterium
TTTTGTAAGCGGCAATGATCCCGTTCGCATAGCGCATCTGTTTGATTTCTTCCTCGCTCTTTCCGGTCAGACTCGCAATCACGTTGTCAGGAAATTCTATCCGCTTCGCCTCTTTCAAAAGCTCCACGGTCAGCTCCTCTGTGCGCAGGTGCTCTTCCATCTCCGTCAGAATCGCAATCTTGTCGATAAACCAGATATCGATCTTTGTAATTTCATGAATTTTCTCATAAGCAATTTTCCGGCGCAGCGCTTCTGCGATCACCCAGATCCGACGGTCGTCTACAACCGCAAGCTGCCGCAGCAGCGCATCTTCATCCAATCCGGAAAAATCATAGGAAAGCAGGCAATCCACATGCTGCTCCAGGGAGCGGATTGCTTTCATAAGGGCGCCCTCAAAATTCGTACAGATACTCATAACCTCGCCCGTCGCCTTCATCTGCGTCGTCAGGCGGCGGCTTGCGCTGATAAATTTATCAAACGGCAGGCGCGGCATCTTGACTACGCAGTAATCAAGCATCGGCTCAAAGCTCGCATAGGTTTTTCCAGTGATCGCATTTTTGATTTCATCCAGCGTGTACCCTAACGCGATCTTCGCTGCCACCTTCGCGATCGGATAGCCGGTCGCCTTGGAAGCCAGCGCTGATGAACGGCTCACACGCGGATTTACCTCAATGACGCAGTATTCAAAGCTTTCCGGGTGCAGCGCAAACTGGACGTTGCAGCCTCCGGTAATTTTCAGCTCGCTGATGATATTCAGCGCAGAGGTACGCAGCATCTGGTATTCTTTATCCCCAAGTGTCTGGGAAGGCGCCACGACAATGCTGTCGCCGGTGTGTACACCGACCGGATCGATGTTTTCCATGTTGCAGACCGTGATCACATTGCCTGCGCCGTCGCGCATAACCTCGTACTCAATCTCCTTCCAGCCGGCGATGCAGCGCTCCACCAGTACCTGCCCGACACGGCTTAAACGGAGACCGTTTTCCAGAATCTCTACCAGCTCTTCATAATTGTGTGCAATACCGCCGCCGCTGCCGCCCAAAGTATAGGCCGGACGCAGCACAACCGGATAGCCGATGGTCTGCGTAAAAGCAACGCCCTCTTCTACGGACTCTACCACCTTCGACGGAGCCACCGGCTCGCCGATTTTCTCCATTGTATTTTTGAATTCCTGACGATCCTCCGCCTTTTTGATCGTCTCGGCGGTCGTACCGATCAGGCGGACGCCATTTTTCTCCAGAAACCCCCGCTCCACCAGTTCCATCGCCAGGTTCAGCCCTGCCTGACCGCCAAGCGTCGGAAGTACGCTGTCCGGACGCTCTTTCAAAATCAGCTGTTCGACCACTTCCACGGTCAGCGGCTCAATATACACATGATCAGCGATATCCTTATCCGTCATGATCGTCGCCGGGTTGGAATTTAGCAGGACGACCTCGATGCCTTCCTCGTGCAGGGCGCGGCAGGCCTGTGTACCCGCATAATCAAACTCTGCGGCCTGTCCAATCACAATCGGGCCGGAACCGATCACCAATACCTTTTTAATATCCGGATTCTTTGGCATTATGAACGTACCTCCCTCTCTTGATCCGATTTCAAACGATTTTCCTCACTCTCGTCCGCCGCACTGGTTTTCCCGGAAACAGCGTCCGGACACATCATCCCCATAAAGCGGTCGAACAGATAACCTGAATCCAGCGGCCCGGGCGAGGCCTCCGGATGAAACTGAATTGTAAAAATATTTTTCCCGGTATAGGCAAGCCCCTCGTTTGTCCCGTCATTGACATTTTCAAACGCCGGTACTGCCACCGCCGGATCCATATGCTCTGCATCCACCACATAGCCATGATTCTGCGAGGAGATATAGACACGCCCGGTCGCCAGGTCACGCACCGGATGATTGCCTCCGCAATGTCCATACTTCATCTTATACGTATCGGCGCCGTTCGCGAGCGCCATCAGCTGATGTCCCAGGCAGATCGCGAAGATCGGGACATCCGACGCATACAGCTTTTTAATCTCCTCTATGATCACAGCACATTCCTTCGGATCGCCAGGGCCATTGGAAAGCATGATACCGTCCGGCTTTGCCGCCAGAATCTCTTCCGCTTTCGTCAGCGCCGGATAGACCCTCACCTCACACCCCCGCTGGTTCAGGCAGCGCGCGATGTTTCTCTTTGTACCCAGATCAAGCAGTGCTACTCTGGGGCCATCGCCTTTTAACACATACTTCTCCCGGCAGGTGACTTTTTCAACTACTTTTCCGGTTGTATAAGCGGCGAGTCTGGGAAGAATTTCTTCTAACTGATAGTGCTCATTCGTGGTAATGCAGCCATTCATGGTACCTTTTTCACGAAGGATTTTTGTAAGTGCGCGGGTATCGATACCGGCGATTCCTGGAATATCATATTTTAACAGAAAATTCTGAATCGTATCTTCGGAACGGAAATTACTCGGGATGTGGGAAAGCTCCCGGACAATAAATGCGTCAAGCCAGGGTCGTTCGGACTCCATGTCCTTGTAACAGATTCCATAATTGCCAATCAGTGGATACGTCATCACCACTGCCTGTCCGGCATAGGACGGATCCGTCAAAACCTCCAGATATCCAGTCATCGATGTATTAAATACAATCTCGCTCACCACCTCCCGGGGGGAACCGATGCTGGTACCCGCAAACACTGTGCCATCTTCGAGTATCAGAAACGCTTTCATACGAATGCCGCACTCCTTTCTGCTGTTGAACCGTGTACCACTACAACGGAAAAGTCAGATGGCTACGTGCTTCGGCATCTACGCTCCGCTTCGGTCGGCGCTAAACGAACGTCCACCAGACGTTCAGCGCCCCGCCATCTGATCGCAGTATTCGCAATCCGGTCTACCGCCCTACTTGCTCATACCGCTTTAGTCGTCTAATATCCCTGCTCTTAGGCACGCGAGCGTGCTTTGTCATAAGGATTGCCGGCCTGCCGGAGAATCCCTTATGACATCACAAGCCTGGCTATTGACGACTCTTTTCCGATAAATCGCTCAATTTTACCATATCTTTTTTCAGATTTCAACTTGTTTTGCTTTTAAAAAATGACACCAATTCTGCAGCGCCGGAATATCCTAAAACAGGATCACGCAGGAGGTTTTTACAGATATGGACCACAGAGCCATAAACAAAAAAATCCATGCTATGCAGGCAAATGATCTGCCGGATACAGGAACGCTCAAAGTCATCGCCCTTTCCGAACAGCACCTTCCGCTTCCGGACGCTGTTGTGGAGCTTTCTTTTACCGGGGATCCGGAGGACATAATAGAAGAAGTGTATACAGACCAGAACGGTCAGACAGAACCGGTGACGCTCGCAGCCCCGCCGGTGGAGTATTCCCTGAAGCCATCGGAGGAACAGCCTTATGCGGAATATACGATCCGGGTATCCGCCCCGGGATACGAACCGGTCACAGTCAGCGGAGCAGAACTCTTTGGCGGTCAGCTTTCCCTGCAGAATGTAACGTTGCGCCAGACGCGTCCGGGCGAACAGCCGGATACGATTGTCATTCCTGAACACACGCTTTACGGCTATTACCCGCCCAAGATCGCGGAATCCGAAGTAAAACCAGTCAATGAAAGCGGCGAAATCGTGCTTGATCAGGTGATCGTGCCGGAATACATTGTCGTACACGACGGGACGCCACAGGATTCCTCGGCGCGTGATTATTACGTCCAGTACAAAGATTACATCAAAAATGTTGCGAGCAGCGAAATCTATTCCACCTGGCCCTACGCGACGCTGGTTGCGAACATTCTGGCCATTCAGTCATTTACCTTAAATCGTGTCTACACAGAATGGTATCGCAATAAACGGTATGACTTCACGATCACATCCTCGACCGCCTACGACCAGAAATGGGTATACGGAAGAACAATTTTTGAGAGTATCTCCGAAGTGGTCGATGATGTTTTCCAGAACTATCTTTCCCGTCCAAATGTAAAGCAGCCGATCCTGACCCAGTACTGTGATGGTTCCCGTGTAACCTGCCCACAGTGGCTTTCGCAGTGGGGCAGTGCGGCGCTCGGCGAGCAGGGATACACCGCTTCGGAGATCATCCGCTACTACTATGGAAGCGATATGTACATCAATTTCGCCGAACAGGTATCCGGCATACCCTCCTCCTATCCAGGCTACCCACTCTCGGTCGGCTCGGTCGGCGCAGATGTACTCAAAATCCAGGAGCAGCTCAATACCATCTCCAGCAATTACCCGCTGATCCCCAGGCTTGTGCCGGATGGCATCTTCGGCGAGGCAACACAGAATGCTGTCAAAGTCTTCCAGTCAGTCTTCGGGCTGACACAGGATGGCATCGTCGGCAGCCGTACCTGGTATAAGATATCAGACATCTACGTCGCGGTAACAAGAATCGCGGAGGGCGTCTGAGGAATTCCATGCAAAAGCTTCCTTCTGATCGGCAAAAAACACCATGAAACCCGCTTTTCTTACTCCAGGAACTTTTTCAATTCATCCATGAACGTATTGACATCCTTAAATTCCCGATACACGGACGCGAAGCGCACATACGCTACCGCGTCCAGCTCTTTCAGCTTGTCCATAACAATCTCGCCGACGAGCTTGCTGGCGATCTCTTTTTCTTCCATATTAAATAAATCCATCTCAACCGCATCGACCGTCTCCCGGATCTCCCGGATCGGGATCGGACGCTTGTAGCAGGCACGCATAATGCCCGCCTCAAGCTTACTCCGGTTGTACTGCTCCCTGCTCTGATCCTTTTTGATCACCGTCAGCGGGATCGTCTCGACCTTCTCATAAGTCGTGAAACGCTTGCCGCAGGCGTCACACATTCTGCGTCTGCGGATGGAAGCTCCGTCATCCGCAGGCCTGGAATCCACGACCCGGGTATTGTCTGTACTGCAAAATGGACATTTCATGATTCGTCCTCTTCTTTCCTTTAAAATCTCCTGCCATCTGTATTCCAATACCAGTAAACGGTCCGCTTCAGTCGTCATCCAGCTTCAGCACGCTCATAAACGCCTTCTGCGGAATCTCTACGCTGCCAAACTGGCGCATGCGCTTCTTGCCTTCCTTCTGTTTTTCCAGCAGTTTCTTTTTTCTGGAAATATCGCCGCCGTAGCATTTTGCGAGCACATCCTTGCGCATGGCTTTCACGGTCTCCCGCGCGATAATCTTGCTGCCGATCGCCGCCTGGATCGGAATTTCAAACAACTGACGCGGGATCTCCTGCTTCAGCTTCTCACACATCCTGCGGCCTCGCTCATAAGCAGTGTCTGCATGAACAATGAAAGAAAGTGCATCCACTTCTTCTTTGTTTACAAGGATGTCCAGCTTCACCAGCTCCGAGCGCATGTAGCCCTTCATCTCATAATCAAAGGAAGCGTACCCGCGGGAGCGGGACTTGAGCGCATCGAAAAAATCGTAAATAATTTCATTCAGCGGCAATGTATATTTAAGCCTCGCGCGCGTCTCTTCCATGTATTCCATACCCTCATAAATGCCCCGCCGCTGCTGACAAAGCTCCATAATCGCGCCCAGATATTCCGTCGTCACCATAATCTCCGCGTCCACGACCGGCTCTTCCATATAATCGATCTCCGAAGGATCCGGCAGGTTGGTCGGATTCGTCAGCTCGATCATCGTCCCATCTGTCTTATAAACTTTATAAATAACACTTGGCGCAGTGGTAATCAGATCAAGGTTATATTCTCGCTCCAGCCGCTCCTGTATGATCTCCAGATGCAGCAGACCCAGAAAGCCACAGCGAAAGCCAAAGCCAAGCGCCACAGATGTCTCCGGCTCAAAATGCAGCGACGCATCATTGAGCTGAAGCTTTTCCAGCGCGTCCCGCAGATCCGGGTATTTGGCTCCATCCACCGGATACATACCGCAATATACCATCGGGTTGACCTTTTTATAGCCCGGAAGCGGCTCTGCACACGGGCAATCCGCATCCGTCACCGTGTCGCCGACCCGCGTGTCCTTCACATTCTTCAGGCTGGCCGTCAGATAGCCGACCATGCCGGCGCTCAGCTCCTCGCAGGGAATAAACTGTCCCGGCCCGAAATACCCCGCCTCCACGACTTCTGCCTCCGCGCCGGTCGCCATCATGCGAATCTTTGTGCCTTTTTTCACTGAACCATTCATCAGGCGGATAAAAATGATCACTCCCTTGTAGGAGTCATATACAGAATCAAAAATCAGCGCCTGCAGCGGTGCGTCCGGATCCCCGGTCGGCGCGGGAATCTTTGTCACTACCTGCTCCAGCACCTCATGTACATTCTGCCCGGTCTTCGCCGAAATCTGCGGCGCATCCTCCGCCTCGATGCCAATCACATCCTCAATCTCATGAATCACACGCTCTGGCTCAGCACTCGGAAGATCAATCTTGTTAATGACCGGCATCACATCCAGGTCATGATCGAGCGCCAGATACACATTCGCCAGCGTCTGCGCCTCAATTCCCTGCGCCGCGTCCACGACAAGAATCGCCCCGTCGCAGGCCGCCAGAGAACGCGACACCTCATAGTTAAAATCCACATGTCCCGGCGTATCGATAAGGTTAAAAATATACTCCTCCCCATCATCTGCCTTGTAAATAATCCGGACAGCCTGCGACTTAATCGTGATGCCGCGCTCCCGCTCCAGATCCATATTGTCCAGCACCTGATCCTGCATCTCACGGCTGGTCAGAAGGCCGGTCATCTCAATGATCCGATCCGCCAGCGTCGATTTGCCATGGTCAATATGTGCGATAATACAAAAATTTCTGATTTTGCTCTGATCTACCGTCACTCTTTTCTTCCTCCCCGGTTCTCCCGGACTTCGTAAGTATTCAAAAGTAATTATTCGGTTCCGAATGGCTACCATTCAAAATAGTATAACACAAACCTCCTGTCAGGCAAAATAGAAATCTGTAAAAAACACAAAAAATACAGTTACGGACAGCAACGGATCATCAGCTCAGAATCTGCCAGATCAGATTGGCAATGGGCGCCATCGCATTTTTCTCCTCCTCCACAGTATTCAGCTGTGTCCCTGCCTCAATCAGCAGGGAACGTGCGCGCAGATGCAGATTATACCGCTCCGCCTGCAGATAAATTTTCCGGGTAAAACCAGGGTATTCCACATTAGCGAGTACCTGCAGCTGCAGGGAAAAAGCAAGATTCTCTGTCAGGTAATCATTCGGCAGCCAGCTGAGGGATTCCCCATCCGCATTACGGGAGAGCCCATTGAAAAACATGATTTTTGAAGTCGTCTCCCCGTCTATTTCCGTCACAAAATCCTCCTCATCCCCCTCAACTCCATCGCGGTGCAGGTCAATGATCACCTCTATGGTCGGATACTCCTCTAGAATCGCCTCAACCGCCTCCCTGGCATAGTCATAAGCCGCACTCCGGTCAAGAACCCCATCGAGCAAATCATACACCCCTGTGTCGTGAATCACATTATATCCGTATCCCCGCAGCTCGTCCGCCAGAATCTCACCCATCCCGACCACGGTGTCGCCCACCTCGTCCTCTGCCGAATCCGCAAAAGCCTCCTGCGAATGCGTATGGTAAATTAAAATCTGCGGAACCGAAGAATCCTGCTCCATGGACAAGTCCATCGAAAGCAATTCTTCTGCATCAAGGAGCTCCGCATCCGCCTTCGTATCTTCGTCCACCGTATAATAGTTGGTCAAAAGATAGGAAAAATCCGATAACAGCGGAATTGCCTGCGAGAAAATCGTCCCCACAGCTACCTCCTGGAGTACATCGTCATATGCCGCAGCCTCTGTTTCTGCCGCTATCTCCGTTTCTGCCTCCGTCTTCGTTTCTGCCTCCGCCTTCGCTTCTGCCTCCGTCTCCGCTTCTGCCTCCATCTGTATTTCTGTATCGTCCCTCGTTTGCGTTTCAGTTCCAGGCTCATTCTTAGCCAGAGTTTCCCCGTCCTTTTCCGTTTCCTCTGCATACGTGCTTTCCTTTTCCCCGGGCCATTGGGTCCTTTCGGCAGTCACCGCTTCGCTTTCTTCCACTCTGCCCTCTTCCTCCGCCACATAACTCAAGACCGGGACAACCTGTTGAAACCAGGCGGCAAGCCATCCGGTGATTTTCTTTCCCTCAACCGTCGCCGTATAAGCAAGAGACCAGGTGCGCATCGCGGAGTCCTCAAGCGACTGCTGCACACTTCCGGTCTCCATCGTTTTCTGCATCTGATTACGCGCCGCCAGAAGTGCGCCGCTTTTATACATAATGTAAGCCCCCAGAACAGCCATCACGCCATAGAGCACCTTTTGAAGCCAGCTGTTTTTACGCATAGATCCTCCCGGGAAAGCCGGACAGGAAATTGATTCTCCTATCCGCCGCCGCGACGGCGGGTACAGAAAACCCCATACCTGACGGACAGATATGGGGCTCTACGATTTCCCTTATTTACTCTATGCTGTTTTCGTGCTTTTTAGAACAGGCAGAAAGGGGAACTGCCTAAAACCAATGAAATTGTGACCCCGTTCTTTTAAAGCGCGGCAGCTACCTCCTGGTACAGCTCATCTCCCTCAGGAATCCTGTAAACCTTTCCATCCTCCTGAGAATAGCAGAAATAATCCTCGCCTTCCTTCGATAAATAAATCTGATGAGAACCGCCCTTCTTATCACTCACGCTGATCTCCAGATCACCCTTATGGGGCCGGAACTCACCCTCGCCTGGCTCAGCGGGAGCATTTTCCCGGCTGTATTCATCAAGCAATCGGACGATCTTATCTTTTTTTACCTGATCCGTCAGATCAATCTGCTCCATCTCACCATTCGTCCATGTAATTTTCACACTGTCTGCATCAAGCTCCTCTGAAACCAGTGACACGCGTCCCGAATACATGGCAAAACCGATCAGTATCAGAATACCTGCCGCAAAAAGCAACCAGAGTGCTTTCTTTTTCCCCTCAAGCCTCAACATTTGCATGCATAACACCTCCCCTTGCCGTTGAAAGCCAAACCCTTCTGCCGTGCCTGGGCTTCCCCCTCTTTGAAGCGCCTGACACAGCCTGTTTCATCCGGGCATCGGCAGCACTGCCATATGCCCACATCTGCCTCTATTATATAACAAAAGAATCCGAAAAATACAAATCTTTTCTTAATATTCCCAGCAAATTCTATAAAATGATTTCAACATTATTCGAATTCATCCAGAAGCAGTTCTCCATTTCTTCCACTGATGTGAACCGCAAAGCTGCGTTCCAAGCCATCCGCGTCCAGGAAGGAAATTCCATAGGCTGTCATATCTCCATAAAACTCTATCCCTGCCAGGAAGACCGTCCCCTCAGATAATTCAGGCAGCGTATAAAGCTCCACCGCCGTTTTCCATGAGCCATCTTCACTATAATCCAGCAGAGAAAAGCTCACATCTCTCAGCGGCTCATTTGGCCGAAACGCCACCTTCACCATCTGCATGGAATCCGTTGCAAGATATTCCACGCAGCGATATATTTCCTGCATCTGCGCATCCGCATACACAGCCGTGACAGGCATCCCGGCAGCAGTCTCTGCCGCTTCCGCAAGATCGACCCAGCCTATGCCGGATTTCAGTTTTCCCCACAGATTTCCTTCCTCATCCTGTTCTTCCTGGATGATCGTATAAGTACCGCTGCTCCAGATTGCAGTGACGTAGCTGTAGTCATATCCAGGACCTTCAAACACGGAAAGATCATTGCGCAAAATCCGAATCGTATACGGAGTCTCATCACCGCCCGCAGTCTCATCCGGATCCAGAATTTTTCTGGTGATATTCGTAACCAGGCCATTTTCTACCGTCACTTCCGTGTCATCCGGGGAAAAAGACAGATTCTGTATCCCGGCCTGTTCGTACCTCAATATGTCCTCCCAGACATATTCCATCTCGCTATTTTCATCCCCCGAATCATCTACAAAGGTAAAATTATCATCTAACGCGAGGTCCAGTTCTCCAATTTTCACATAATTCGGGTAACCAGCGGCATCCTCTTCGTAATATACGGTATCTTCATCCGTTATAAGTACATGGCCTCCTTCGGATTCCAGCCCGCCATTGATGATCACAGCACCTTCCTCATCACGCTCCAGCGCCTCAACCGTCACACAGACGCCTCCAAGACAAATCGTATCCCCCTCTTCCAGCAGACTGATATCCACCAGGTCAAAAAGCTCTCTGTCATAGACATCCATTCGCAGTCTCGGCGTTCCATCCTCGCTCAGATAAAAGTCCGAGATTGCGAATTCCGCTGCAAATACCGCGGATCCATCTTCTTTCAATGCTTCCGTGTCAAGTGCCGCTGGCAAAGGCATGACCGCGGAGCCGCTTTCCTCGCCCTGCACAATCATCGGAAATGACAGAACCAGCATACACAATAAAACAAATCCTGCTTTTTTCATCCACTCTCCTCCTCTCTGAAATATCTGTTTTTTGATTTCATTATACCATCTGTCGACATAACCTTGACTTCCCGGTCTCGTTTGTACGCACAAACGAGACCGATGAAAACCA
>JAJBUL010000315.1 GCA_020860365.1 Clostridiales bacterium
AGAAAATTGAATTGAAAAAATCATATTGACGCTTATTTACACTTGTGTTATATTAGTTCAGTATGAGTTCAGCCGATGCCCGGTATCCCGGATGCTCCAACCGGATTCCTGGTTTCTGGCGGTTATTGCTCCGTATGATAGAGAACCATAGCTTTTACAGCGGCAAAGTGAATGGGAAGAACAGACGGGGCAGTTTGCGCGAATGCGCGATAATAAAAATATCAGGAGGATTTACCAATGATTTCCAAGGAGAAAAAGACAGCTATTATCAACGAGTATGCGAGAACACCGGGCGACACAGGTTCACCGGAGGTACAGATCGCGGTTCTGACTGCACGGATTCAGGAGCTGACCGCTCATCTGCAGGCAAATCCGAAGGATCATCATTCCAGACGTGGCCTGCTGAAGATGGTTGGTAAGAGACGTGGTCTTCTCGAGTACCTGAAGAAGACGGATCTGGAGGGCTATCGTTCTCTGATTGCCAGACTCGGTATCCGGAAATAGTAAAAAAGAGGGCGGATTCCGATCCGCCCTCTTTCCAGAGAGAAGTTCACCAAGTGACAGCCGAGACCACTGAAAAGCGGACAGGTCGCCTGTCGGTTTTTCAGTAGTTTCGGAGCTTTTACTGGTGATCCTCTTCTGGCGTGTCAGCGGATCCGGTTGTTCGGATTCCGTTTTATACTTTTTATCTGATTTCATTGTCTGTCTGTTTTTGGAGCCCGGAAGTCAATGGATATCAGGTTCCGGCCATGGCTATATGAGAGTGGCCGAAGCAGATGTGGACGATTACGAAGAAGGAGAATATCATGTACAAGAGTTTTTCAATGGAACTGGCCGGGCGGACGCTCACTGTCGATATCGGACGGGTAGGCGCGCAGGCCAATGGATGTGCTTTTATGCATTATGGAGATACGACGGTGCTGTGTACAGCGACAGCGTCGGAGAAGCCCAGAGATGGGATTGACTTTTTCCCACTCAGCGTGGAATACGAAGAGAAGTATTATGCAGTAGGCAAGATCCCGGGAGGATTTAACAAAAGAGAGGGCAAGGCTTCCGAGAATGCGGTTCTCACAGACCGTGTGATCGACCGACCGATGCGCCCGCTGTTTCCGAAGGATTACCGCAATGACGTAACCCTGGACAATATGGTGATGTCCGTGGATCCGGCATGCCGGCCGGAGCTGACAGCGATGATCGGTACTGCGATCGCGACCTGCATTTCGGATATTCCGTTTGACGGTCCCTGCGCGATGACGCAGATGGGACTGGTGGATGGAAAGCTGATCGTGAACCCGTCTCAGGATGAATGGGACAAGGGCGATCTGCAGCTGACTGTTGCTTCTACCCGTGAGAAGGTCATTATGATCGAGGCCGGAGCGAATGAGATTCCGGATGATGTCATGATCGACGCGATCTATAAATGCCACGATGTGAATCTGGAGCTGATCCGCTTTATTGATCAGATTGTTGCTGAGGTGGGCAAGCCAAAGCATGCGTATGAGAGCTGTGCGGTTCCGGAGGAGCTGTTTGATGCGATCAGGGAAATTGTTCCCCCGGAAGAAATGGAAAAGGCGGTTTTTACCGACGTAAAGCAGGTACGCGAGGCAAATATCCGCGAGATCACCGCGAAGCTGGAGGAAGCATTCGCGGACAACGAAGCGTGGCTGGCGGTACTTTCTGAGGCTATTTATCAGTATCAGAAAAAGACGGTTCGCAAGATGATCCTGAAGGATCACAAGCGTCCGGACGGCCGGGCGATTACGCAGATTCGTCCGCTTGCTGCTGAGGTGGATCTGATTCCGAGGGTGCATGGTTCTGCGATGTTTACGCGTGGGCAGACACAGATCTGCACGATTACGACATTGGCGCCGCTCTCTGAGGTACAGAAGATCGATGGACTGGATGACAATATCAACAGCAAACGCTATATGCATCATTATAATTTCCCGTCCTATTCGGTAGGTGAGACGAAGGTCAGCAGAGGACCGGGGCGCCGCGAGATTGGCCATGGCGCTCTGGCAGAGAAAGCGCTGATGCCGGTGCTCCCGAGCGAGGAAGAGTTCCCGTACGCGATCCGTACGGTATCAGAGACCTTTGAGTCAAACGGTTCTACCTCTCAGGCGAGCGTCTGCGCGTCGACGATGTCGCTGATGGCGGCTGGCGTACCGATCAAAAAGCCGGTAGCGGGTATCTCCTGTGGTCTGGTGACCGGAGAGACGGATGACGATTATATTGTACTGACGGATATCCAGGGCCTGGAGGACTTCTTTGGCGATATGGATTTCAAGGTAGCCGGTACGCTGGATGGCATTACCGCGATTCAGATGGATATCAAGATTCATGGACTGACCCGCCCGATCGTAGAAGAAGCGATCTCCCGGACACATCAGGCGAGAGAGTATATCTTAAAAGAGATCATGATGCCATGTATTGCCCAGCCAAGACCGACTGTGAACGAATATGCGCCAAAGATCATGCAGATGACGATCGACCCGCAGAAGATCGGTGATGTGGTTGGCCAGAGAGGCAAGACCATCAATACGATCATTGAGCGTACAGGTGTGAAGATTGATATTAACGATGATGGCTTTGTGTCTATCTGCGGCACCGATCAGGCGATGATGGACAAGGCTGCGGAGATGATTCGCATTATTGTAACCGATTTCGAAGCCGGACAGGTCTTCGATGGCGTGGTGGTGAGTATCAAAGACTTCGGATGCTTCGTAGAGTTCGCGCCAGGCAAGGAGGGTATGGTACACATTTCTCGTATTGCAAAGCAGCGCATCAACCGCGTGGAGGATGTGCTCACGCTCGGCGATAAGGTAAGAGTCGTCTGCCTTGGCAAAGACAAGATGGGGCGTATGAGCTTCAGTATGAAGGATGTAAAGCAGAGATAAAAATAAATGAAAAGAGAGAACCGGGTCAGATGGCCCGGTTTTCATTATAAGTCTCAAAACTTTGCTCCATGTCTTTGAGAATGTCGGCATATTTGAGCAGCTGTGCGCGTACCTCTTCTTTGTCTGCGCGATCCTGCTTATAATTGATCCGATGCTCCATGCTTGCCCAGAAATCCATGCTCAGCGTACGCACCTGAACTTCGACCGGGTAGTATTCGGTGAGTTCTACGTAGCGAACGGGAATTCCAAGAATGATGTGATAGCTGCGGTAACCGTTTGGCTTTGGATGGCGTATGTAATCTTTTTCTGTGACCACGATCAGATCATTTTGTCGTTTTAACGCGTCTATCATCTGATAGGCGTCCTGCTCAAAATAACAGACTACGCGAATACCGGCGATGTCCTGCAGATATTCGCGCGCATTTGCCGGAGTGGTTTCGTGACTGAGCCGGACGAGCTTGTCGTCGAGACTCTGATGCTTTTTGATCCTGGAGTATACGGTGTGGACGGGTTTGCCCGCTCCATCACTGTAGATCGAATGGTTGAGGACGTCGAGCCGGGAAAGCAGTAAATTCAGCGCGTCCTGATATGGTAAGATCAATTCATAATATTCTTCGCTGGTCATTTGTAACAAATTCCCCCTGTTTTGCCTGAAATATTAGTAAAATGATACAAAGCAAATATGTTCATGATGTGTACCAGAGATTAAAAGAAATGAAAAACGGCGGAGAAAAATCTCCGCCGATGGAATCTGTCTTCAGATCAAAAATGATTCGTGCTACTTGCGTCATATTATATGCTTCACTTCTTTTGGTTTCTGAGAGCACCCAGATCCTCGTAGAAGCCCGGATAGCTGATTTTTACACAGTCCGCATCGAGAATATCCATCTCCCCGCTGCAGGCGAGTGCTGCTACAGCAAAGCTCATGGCGATGCGATGGTCTTTGTGTGGGTCAATCGTTGTCCCATGAAGCGGCTTTCCTCCTGAGATGATCATGCCATCCGGCGTAGCTTCTACCGGGCAGCCGATGCGGGTGAGGTTCTCTGTCATAACGGCGATGCGGTCGGACTCCTTCACGCGAAGCTCGGCGGCGCCCCGGATCACGGTCGTACCATCCGCAAAGGCCGCCAGGACAGCTAAAATGGGCAGTTCGTCTATGAGTGTGGGAATCAGGTCTCCTCCGATCTCGACTGCTTTCAGATTACTGTTGCGCACGAGCAGGTCAGCGCAAGGCTCTGCACCGCTGTGGTCTTCATTGAGGAGCGTGATATCTGCCCCCATCGCCTGGCAGACGCGCAGCATGCCGTCACGGGTCGGATTGATGCCGACATTTTTTAAAAGCAGTTCGGAGCCTGGGACAAGCAGCGCGGCGGCGATAAAATAGGCCGCAGAGGAGATATCTCCCGGTACACGCACTTTTTGTCCGGTAAGGAGCGGGTCGGGCGTGACGGAAACGGTAAAGTCGGTGTGTGCGGTATCTGTCCCGGTCTTTATATCCGCGCCAAAATAACGCAGCATCAGCTCGGAGTGATTCCGGGAAAGCGCCGGTTCTCTGAGGCTGGTTATGCCGTCTGCATACAATCCCGCCAGCAAAACACAGGATTTTACCTGTGCGGAGGCTACAGGAGAATCATAATGTGTACCGTGCAGCGTTTTGCCACGCAGCAGAAGTGGCGCGCAGCCATTGCCATTCAGGGAAGTAATATCGGCGCCCATGGCGAGAAGCGGCGTCATAATACGTTTCATCGGGCGTTTTTGGATTGATTCATCCCCGGTAATTGTTGATTCGAACGACTGGCCGGCGAGAATTCCCGACAGGAGACGCACCGTCGTCCCACTGTTTCCCGCATCAAGGATGCCGGAGGGGGAGTGAAGGCCGTGAAGCCCCTTGCCGTGCACCAGTACATGTCCGCCCTGGGAATTCTCTTCCAGGGTGATGTCAATGCCCATCTGGCGGAAGCATGCGATCGTGGAGAGACAGTCTGCGCCGGTCAGAAAATGAGTGACTTCGGTTGTGCCATTTGCGAGCGCGCCGAACATGATGCTTCTGTGGGAGATGGATTTATCTCCCGGAATGGATAATTCTCCGCGCAGGGGAGCTGTATATTTTATGATCATGGTGATGAAAATGTCCTTTCGGTTTTATAAGATCTCAGGTCATGAAAGAGAAGTACAGGAACGATGCATGATGGTTTATCGCTCCCATACCTGGTAGCCATTGTCCCGCAAGAGCGTTGCCGCGTCTCTGGATGGCGCTTCCTCGTAAAATTCGATCTGCAGAACTCCTTCCTCGAATTCCCGGCTATGTACGATGCCGATGTTTTTAATGCTGATCCCTTTGGCGGCGAGCAAAGCGGCAATGGTAGAAATTGCGCCGGACTCATCCACGATGTCGCAGTAGATCCGGTAGGTCTTTTTGATGCTGCCAGGGCTGCTTGAGGCGAAGGAATCGCGGTAATCGCGTGATTTTTCGAACATCTTATAAATATATTCGCCATTCTCATTGCACATGGCCTCCCGTGAAGCAGTCAGAAGATCAATAAACGTATCCATAACCGAGATGATATTGTCTCCGTTTGACATACAGATATGCTCCCACATTTCGGGGGAGGATGAGGCAATTCTGGTGATATCTTTAAATCCTCCGGCAGCAATCAGCTTCATCAGCTCGTCTGCGGAATCAAGATCATGTACTGTGTTCACCAGAGAGGCAGCGATCAGATGCGGAAGATGGCTGACCGCGGCGGTTGCAAAGTCGTGCTGGCGATAGTCAAGCACCAGAGGCAGCGCACCGATGGAGGCTGCCAGTGCCTGGTAGGTCTCTACCCAAGCATCGGGCGTCCCCGGAGAAGGGGTAATAATATAATAAGAATTCTCAAACAGATGCGCCTGCGAATAGCTAAGCCCGGACTTTTCGGAACCGGTCATGGGATGTCCGCCGATAAAACGTCCGTTCAGTCCCAGGTGCTCCGCAGCCTGGTGAATATCTGTCTTGACACTTCCGACATCGGTCAGAATACAGTCTGACCGGACGATGTCCTTCAACTGCTCAAGTGCGGCGATATTGCTGCCTACCGGCGCACACAAAAAAATACAGTCGCATTCTGCAAACTGTGGATCTGCGGGTGAATCACAGATACTGTCAATGATGCCTGCGCGGAGCGCGTCCTGAACTGTCTTTGCAGTTCTCGTATATGCCATAATACGGCTGTCAGGCGCAGAGCGTTTCAGCGCTTTCGCCAGCGAGCCTCCGATCAGCCCCAGGCCGATAAACCCAAATGTATGTAGTACCATCCTTTTTTCCCTTTCCTGAATAAACCGCAACGATCCAAAACATATATCAGGACTACCGGATTGCTGTTTTGAAAGGTTACGAAAAACTGAGTAAATTGTACTATTTTACAGAAACAAAGTCAAATACATAAAGGACTCAATTTTAACAGTTTTTCCGTGCATTTACGCACAGCGGTATTCTGGTCAGAAAAATCTGTTGCATGGAAAGGACTCTTCAACTATAATAGAGACGGTTTGCAGCAGAATTACAAACAGGAGAGTGAAAGATGGACAGATTTTTTCAGGCCTTGCGCGATCAGGGCGTAAATGAAACGCTTGTGGAGGAGATTCAGGCGTTTCGCAGGCGTTATCCGGTGGAGGAGAAGCTGCAGGCACGCCTGGTGGCTCCGGCACTGCCATACTATGGGCGGGAGACCTTCGAGATGGCGGCTTCGGCGCTTATACAGGGGGAAAATGTCTTACTGACGGGGACGAAGGCAACAGGAAAGAATGTCCTCGCGGAGAACCTGGCATGGCTGTTTGGCCGGCCATCCTGGAACATTTCTTTTCATGTGAATATGGACAGCAGTGCGCTGATTGGGACAGATACGTTCCGAAAAAACGAAGTACAGCTGCGCACTGGCCCGGTGTACGACTGTGCGGTGGGCGGTGGTTTTGGAATCTTTGATGAGATCAATATGGCAAAAAATGATGCGGTTTCCGTCCTCCATGCGACGCTGGACTACCGGCGTATTCTGGATGTGCCGGGCTATGAGAAAATCAGGCTCCATGACGCGACCCGCTTTATCGGGACGATGAATTACGGGTACGCGGGTACGAGAGAACTGAATGAAGCACTGGTGTCGCGTTTCCTGGTGATTGAAATGCCTCCGGTGACGGAGGAGGCGCTGCATTTTGTTTTAACGGAGCTGTTTCCGGATTTTACGCGAGAGGGATTGCGGCAGGTTTGTGGTCTGTTTCTTGATTTGCAGACGAAGGCGAACAATAATGAGATTTCTACGAAGCCGCTTGATCTGCGCGGCCTGATTGGTGCCCTGAAGACGGTGCGCGCTGGCCTTTCTCCTCGTCTTGCCGTGCGGATGGGGATCGTAAACAAGAGCTTTGATGTGTTTGAGCGGGAGCTGGTGGAGGATATTGTGATGACGAGGATTCCCGAAAGCTGGACGCCTGGCGACATTTTTTCTCTGTAGACTCATCTGAACGTTTCCGCCGGAACCATAAAATGGCTTATGCCGTTTCATGTACCTGCGGGGGCAGGGCTTGCTCTGCCCGATCATTGGAGAAGCATATGTTATACAATAGCTTTGGTGTTGAAGACTCTGCCGGCGAGGAAGCCAAAAACCGCCTCCGCAACCTGATGTGGACCATCAGCGGTGACTATTCGCTGGATACGAAGCTTGATGTGGAATCTTATGAGAGGTCAAAATATATCTCTTTGTATGACGCGGTAAAACAGGGGGCATTCGCTCGCTTTTATGACAAAAATGCATTTGCGCTCTACCTCGTGAAAAAGGTTTACTGCGGCGCCGAGGAACGTCCCCTGACAGAACTGGCGCAGCTATGTGTGGACGCAGCTTCTTACCGGCGCATTGCCGAAGAACGCCCGGGTGTGCCAGAGCTTCGGAACAGGGCGTTTTCGGATCTTCTGGAGCATTCGTTTCACCGGATGAGCGCTACGCTTCCGGGACGGATTAAAATTGCGTTTATGAAAAACAGCCTTTACGGGGATGAGGGCGGCGAAAAGCAGGTGCGGGAGAGTGTGCGGCGGATTCTCGAACTGGAAAATCTGAATCAAAACGATAACGAAGAACCGGAGAATTTTCATGGTACGCAGGATATTATCCGCACGGTCGATGCCCTTTACAATTCTCTGATTGATAAAGGCTTTGAACGCAAGCATGGCGCTCTGGAGCAGGTTCTCTCAGTGACGCTGGAGGAACTCAAAGAGTTCGACTGGGGAGATTTCCTGCAGGAGGAGATTTCCGAAGATGTCCTTGCCCAGTATTTTAACCAGATGAATCAGACGGTTACGACTCTGCGGGAAGAGCCGGATGAAGAGACAAAGCAGCCGAAACCGGCAAAACGCCAGGTGGTACTGATTGATGAAAAGGCTGCCGCGAAGATGTACTCATATATGGAGTTGAACTTTGGCCGTTCTTACATGGCAAAGCGGGAGCAGGAGCAGAAAAATCTGCGGCTCTGCCGGGGCGCACACTCGGACTGCAGCCTTTATTTTACAGAAGGGATTCTGGAAAACCCGGTGCAAAAAAATGCGCAGTACGTCAATGCCAGGCGATATGCGGAGAAAAATAAGATCCATTTTCAGAACAACCGGAATCGGATTGCGCGGAATGTGGAACAGCTCTCTGATGAGCTGAGACGATCCCTGAATCGCCGCAGTGAGCCGGAACGGCAGGCTGCGTATGCGGGAGCGATTGTGCCGCGTCTGTTGTGGAAGATCGGGCGGATGGAAGAGCCGGGGCGACTGTTTGAAAAAACATTGCGCCGAAGCAATGCCGAATTTGCAGTGGATATTTTGATTGACGGAAGTGGTTCCCAGCGCGACCGGCAAAGCGACGTGGCGATGCAGGCTTATATTCTGGCGGAGGCGCTTGCCATCAACCACATTCCGCTGCAGATTACCAGCTTCTGCACATTCTGGGACTACACGGTCATGCAGCGTTTTCGGGAATATGACGCGCCAAGAGAGGAAAACCGGCGCCTGTTAAACTACGTGACCTCCTCCAACAACCGGGATGGCCTGGCGATCCGCGCGGTGGGAGATTCCCTGCTGCAGCGCGAAGAAGAAGGGAAAATTCTGATTGTACTCAGTGACGGCAAGCCGAACGACATTATTGTCAACCGCCCCAACAGCCGCAATCCACGTCCTTATTACGGGGATTACGCGGTGCGGGACACCGCATATGAGGTAAGAAAGCTGCGGGGGCAGGGGGTCTGTGTGCTTGGCGTATTTACCGGAAAGGAGACGGAGCTGATGGCGGAGAAAAAAATTTTCGGGAAGGATTTTGCCTATATTCGTGATATTTCCGGATTCGCGCGGGTGGTAGCGCGGTATCTGCGGCGTCTCCTGGAGGAGGATAGCGCGAATTTTTAAAGAAGCTTTATCACAATGTATTTACAGTAGTTATAAAAAAGTGTATAATACACAACTGTTTAAGAAAGACTATAAGATGGCTGTAAAGCGGGGATGTGATACGTCAATGCGAAAAGTGTGAGACGATTACTGTCTGTGAAACAATCAGGAGGAAAGAAAAATGGCGGATGAAACATGCAGCAGTGCGGCAAGCTGTGACAGAGAAAGCTGTGAGGGGTGCCCGAGCGCGAATGGCGGACAGCCGCAGAGTATGCAGGAGGAGATGAATCCTTATTCAGATATTAAACACGTGATCGGTGTGGTCAGTGGAAAGGGCGGTGTGGGAAAGTCCATGGTGACGGCTTCCCTGGCAAACCTGCTTGCGTCGAAGGGGTACCGCGTCGGCATCATGGATGCAGATATCACGGGGCCGTCGATCCCGCGGATGTACGGGATGACCGGTCTGGCGGAGGCGGATGATCAGGGGATTTATCCGCGGCTGACGGACAATGACATCAAAGTGATTTCCATCAATCTGCTGCTGCCGAATCCGGAGGATCCGGTGATCTGGCGGGGACCGATTCTGGCCGGTCTGGTAAAGCAGTTCTGGCATGATGTGATCTGGGGGGAGCTTGACTACCTGCTTGTGGATATGCCCCCGGGAACCGGCGACGTGCCGTTGACGGTGTTCCAGTCGCTGCCGGTGGATGGTATCTTTGTTGTGACCACACCGCAGGATCTGGTGAAAATGATCGTCAAAAAGGCTTACAATATGGCGGAGACGATGCACATTCCAGTGCTGGGGCTGATTGAAAATTACAGCTATCTGGTCTGTCCGGACTGTGGAAAAGAGATTTCCGTATTTGGAAAGAGCAAGATTCAGGAGGTCGCTGACGAGATGGGAATTCTCGTTGCGGGCAGGATGCCGATTGATCCCAGGCTGAATGATCTCACGGAAGCAGGAGCGTTTGCCCAGGCGGAAAATCCGTATCTGGAAGCAGCGTATGCGGCACTGCAGATTCTGAGTATTAAGGATTGACAATAGTTGCGTTCGTTTTTCAGAGGCCTTGGGGTGTAGATATTTTTCTTTGGTTTTTTAAACCGCGACATAAAAGCAGGTAACA
>JAJBUL010000188.1 GCA_020860365.1 Clostridiales bacterium
CGAACACCTGCTTCGGGAGCGGCAGATCCAGCGCCATCAGGAAAATCGGCCAGTAGATCGTGTGGAAGCGGATGATGTCTTTGCCGATCAGGTGCAGGTCAGCCGGCCAGAGCTTTTCAAACTGCTCTGTGCTCTGCCCTTCCGCGTCATATCCAATACCCGTGATGTAGTTGGTCAGCGCGTCCAGCCAGACGTAGACCACATGCTTGTCGTCAAACGTTACCGGAATGCCCCATTTGAACGAGGTCCTCGACACGCACAGATCCTGCAGGCCCGGCAGCAGGAAGTTGTTCATCATTTCATTTTTGCGCGATACCGGCTGGATGAACTCCGGATGGCTGTTGATATGGTCGATCAGGCGACCTGCGTACTTGCTCATTTTAAAGAAATACGCCTCTTCCTTCGCCGGCTTCACCGGCCGCCCGCAATCCGGGCACTTGCCATCCACCAGCTGCGACTCCGTCCAGAACGACTCGCACGGCGTACAGTACATTCCCTCATATGCGCCCTTATAGATATCGCCCTGGTCATACAGCTTTTTGAAAATCTTCTGCACCTGTGCCTCGTGATCGGAATCCGTCGTGCGGATGAATTTATCATAAGAAGTATTCATCAGATCCCAGATCCGGTGAATTTCCCCGGCAACACGGTCCACATATTCCTTCGGCGTCACCCCCGCCTCTGCGGCCTTCAGCTCAATCTTCTGGCCGTGCTCGTCCGTCCCGGTCTGGAAAAATACCTCATACCCCTGCTCCCGGCGGAAGCGGGCAATGCTGTCCGCAAGGACAATCTCATACGTGTTTCCAATATGCGGCTTGCCCGATGTGTAGGCAATCGCTGTCGTCATATAATACTTTGGTTTGCTCATGTTCTGTCTCTCTCCTTATAGGAAAAAATGTAACCCATTTTACCTGTTTTTTCACCTTATCACAGGCCAAAATATCTGTCAAGAGTCGATTTTTTCATTTCCTTTTGCGCACGGATATGGTAAACTGTGGTTATTGATTTTCAGGAAAACTTTACAGAAAGCAGCTGCTTTCGTAATGGGGAAGAACGGGGCAGATATCTGTTTTCATAGCGAATATAAAACAGGATGCGAGATCATTGCGCAGAAAGGATACTTCATTATGGATACAAACAGAATCAACCGCGCCGCCGACGATATGGAAGCCATTTTACAGGAGGAGATCGCCTCTGGCGGTGTGCCGGGCGCTTCCTTCGCTGTACAATACCATGGCCAGACAGTCATGCGGCGGCACATCAACTATAAACCGGACGCCATTTTCCGGGTTTATTCCATGAGCAAGCCGATCACTGCTGTCGCCGCCCATATCCTCTGGGAGCGCGGTCAGCTGGACTGGCTGACCCCTCTGTCTTACTACCTGCCGGAATTCGCGCATATGAAGGTTCTCACCGATTCCGGGCTGGAAGAGGCAAATCGCCCGATTTTCCTGCTGGACCTGCTGCGGATGACCTCCGGGATCGTTTACCCGGACAGCGACCTCCCCGGTCAGCCCATGCAGGCGCTTTTCGACCGTATCCAGAAGGAAATCGCCAATGGGAAACAGACCTCGACACAGGAGCTTTGCCGTCTGATCGCGCAGCAGCCGCTGGCCTTCCACCCCGGCGAGCGCTGGCGCTATGGCTTAAGCTGCGATGTGATGGGCGCCGTTATTGAGAAAGTCGCCGATCAGCCCCTGAGCGCATTTATGGAGAAAGAAATCTTTGAGCCGCTCGGCATGTCAGATACCGGCTTTTATGTGCCAGAAGAAAAACAGAGCCGCTTTACGACTCTGTATGAAGTGAAAACAGACGCACAGACTGAAACGGACGCAGCCGCAAAACCAAACGCAGCAGATGGCCCAGTTTCCCAGGCAATGGCAGAAGGCAGCTCTCCACTTCGCTACAAAGAAGCGACCTCCCGCCATCTTTGCCTGACCGAATGCCTGACTCCGCCTGCCTTTGCGTCCGGCGGCGCCGGTATTGTATCTACATTGGATGACTACGTGAAATTCGCGGATATGTTGGCACACTATGGCGTTGGCAACGGCCACCGCATTCTCGGACGCAAGACCGTCGAATGTTTCGAACACGGCCAGCTGGACGAAGCGCAGCAAAAGACCATTTATTTCGACCACATCCGCGGCTATAACTACGGCAACTTCATGCGCGTCTACGATGACCGCACCGCATCCGGCTGCAGCGGAGATCCTGGCGAATTCGGCTGGGATGGCTGGACCGGTCCGTATTTTCTCGCAAACCCGAAAGAGGAGTTCGCATTCGTCCTGATGCTGCAGGTCGGCGGCTATTCCCACCCGGAAATGATCCGCAGGCTGCGGAATACCGCGTACTCGATTGTAGAATAAACACTAAGAACACCCTGGAGCAAAATACCCCAGGGTGTTCTCTTTTTTGCCTGTAAAAAACTATCTTGTAAGCACAATCTCTACCGGCCTGTCCCCGGTCAGCTCGACGCTCTTCTCATCCGGCTGACTGCAACCCACATAGATCTTATATGTGCCGCCTGTCTCCCTGCGGATGCCTTCGGCGTCGACCACAGTAAACGCACGCGCCGCAAGTGGAAGCGTTACCTGCCTGGTCTCGCCCGCTTTTACAAAGACCTTCGCAAAGGCCGCAAGCTGCGGATTTGGTACCGCATCCGCGGAATCCGTATTTTTCACATAAACCTGCACGACATCCTGTGTATCCACAGCGCCATGGTTCGTGACCTCCGCCACCACTGTGGTGATAAAACTGCTCCCCGATGTTCCTGGCTTAATTCCAGCTTTTGTCGCTGCTTCACCACCCGTTTCGTTCTTCTCAAACGCTTCGCTCTGGTGCTTCCCCAGCGCGTCCTGCTCACTTTCTGTCTCTATACGCGCCGCAATGACTTCTACGTCTCCATAGGTCAGCCCGTACCCGAACGGATACTGCGCTTTCCCGGTCATATGGCGGTAGGTGCGCCCCTGCATGGAATAGTCCGTAAACTCCGGCAATTCTTCCAGCGTCTCGTAAAAGGTCACCGGCAGCTTCCCGGAAGGGGAAACGTCTCCGAACAGCACACGCGCCGCCGCGTGTCCGCCCTCGCAGCCCGGATACCACAGATCGAGAATCGTGTCAAAGTGCTCCGCTGCGTAGCTCAAATCAATGTCACTGCCCGCTGTCAAAAGCAAAACGGTCGGCTTGCCGCAGGCCGCCACAGCCTCCATCAGCTCACGCTGTGCTTTCGGGAGCTGCAAGTCCTCTTTATCGCCAGACGCATACCGGTTCCCGGTGTCGCCCTCCTCGCCTTCGAGAGTCTCATCCAGACCGACACACAAAAGCACCACATCACTGTTCTTCGCGACAATCCGCGCCTCCGACAGCCGATCCTGCTCCTGCGAAAGCGACTCTGTCCGGTCCTTGGACAGATGGCAGCCAACGCTGGTCAGTACACGCACCGGAACTGATCGTTCGGATTCTCCGCTTTCCGCAGCAGAGCAATCTCCGTGTCGATTGTCGAAACATATCTGTGCCTCCGCACCCAGATAATCCTGAATGCCCTCCTGGATTGTTACATAGCGTGAGGCAGTGCCGTGATAGTTTCCGGCGAGCGCCACGCGGCTGTCCATATTTGGCCCGATCAGACCGATGGTTTTTATCTTTTCTTTCTGTAATGGCAGGATTCCGTTGTTTTTCAGAAGAACGAAGCTCTCCTCCGCCGCTTTTTGGGCCAGTGCCAGATGCGCTGGCGATTCGACCTCCATGTAAGGGATCGCGTCATACTCGCTGCCGTCAAACAAGCCGAGCAGATACCTCGTCGTAAAGAGACGCACGGCCGCCTCGGTGATCGTCTCCTCCGTTACCAGGCCTTCCTGGTATGCTTTCATAATATAGAGGTAAGTATTTCCACAGTTCAGATCGCAGCCGGTGTTGATTGCAAGTGCTGCGGACTCTGTCGCGTTCTTCGCCACCAGATGATTCTCATGGAAATCGCGGATGGCCCAGCAGTCGGAGACAAAATGTCCCTCAAAGCCCCAGTCGCCGCGCAGCTTCTTTTGCAGCACCTGACTCGCACATGCTGGCTCACCGTTCACGCGGTTGTACGCGCCCATCACAGACTCCACGCCTGCCTCTTTTACCAGTGCCTGAAACGCCGGCAGATAGGTCTCCTCCATATCCTTCGCCGTCGCTTCCGCGTCAAACTCATGACGGAGCGCCTCTGGTCCGGAGTGCACCGCAAAATGCTTCGCGCAGGCTGCGGCTTTCATTGTCTCGCCGTCCCCCTGCAGCCCTTTTACAAAGGCCACGCCCAGACGGCTGGTCAGGTACGGGTCTTCTCCATAAGTCTCATGTCCGCGCCCCCACCGCGGGTCGCGGAAAATATTCACATTCGGAGACCAGAATGTCAACCCTTTATAGATATCTCTGTCTCCCTCAGAAGAAAACGCATTATACTTTGCGCGCCCCTCTGTCGAAATCGTGTCCGCGATCTCACCGATCAGTTCGGTATCAAAGGTCGCACCGAGCCCGATCGCCTGCGGGAACACGGTCGCCTGCCCTGCGCGGGCCACTCCGTGGAGCGCCTCATTCCACCAGTTATAGGCCGGAATCCCCAGTCTCTCAATCGCGGGTGCGTCATAGCGAAGCTGGCTGGCCTTTTCTTCTAATGTCATCTTCGAAACAAGCTCCTGTGCCTTACTTCTTGCCTCTTCTCTTTTCATATCGCCCCGTGCCTCCTGTTTTCGTCTTTATTTCATTTTCGGATAAAAGTAAAGTGACAGGAAAGCTCAATCACTTTCCCATCGCATAAAATATAGCAAAAAAGGAGGGCTTTGCTCTCTGTATTTATTGCTTAATAACAGTCAAAAATTGCTCATTTTTTGCTGTATCTGTCAATTTCAGGAGGTAATCCTCTCTATTTTTGTGCAATATTCGTATCTGTTTCATACATGCAAAGGTATGGGCACCGCCTGCTCTCTGTTCGGAATGTCCACAGCGAAAAAACGCCTGTCGTTCTTTCTGCCACTATATGACAGGCAGCATTCCCGCCAGCATCCCCGCCAGTGTCCCGCTCACATAGAGAACCAGCGTAAACAGCAGATTCTGCCGCTGGTTTGCGTTTTCCCGAAACAGAACCAACAGCCCGGTACCGGCTCCGCAGAGCAGCCCGGCAAACAGCGCGCCGCTCGAAAGAACGCCCTCCAGATAGAGCTGTGTAATCAATACAGATGCGGCACAGTTCGGGATCATGCCGATCAGCCCTGCCAGGGCAGTCTGGATGCCAGGTACCGCAAAAAGGCCCCTGGAGAACGCCGTCCCCTGGAACCAGTCCATCCCAAAGCCAAGCACCAGGGAGATCAGGAAAAGGAAGAGAGCCGTCTGCGCGGTATGATGAATCGAGGCCCGCAAAATTCCCTGTTTCTCACATTGACAGTGGCCATGTTCGCACATATGGTGAATCGCGTCTTCACTGCTAATGCCATGTGTATCTTTTTTCGCTATTTTGTTCCGTCTGTCTTTTCGGTTCTCATCCCCACGCAAATCTGAGTTCATTTCGCCTGTTCGAAATAACCCTTTCTCCACTCCATTCGAGGTGCTTCGCCGAAAATCGCGACCCACCTTTACAGTTCTCACAACCGACGGCTTCCACAGCTTCAGCCGTACCGCCGCAAAATCTGCCAGCAGCCCAAGCACAGCTCCCGCAATCACCTTCACCGTCAAAACCCGGATAATAATACTCGCGCCAATCCCCTGCGAAAGCATCAGCGGGAGCATTTCATCCGAGGTCGACAAAAACACCGCCAGAAGCGTTCCCGGCGAAATTACCCGCGCGGCAAACAGACCTGCCGCGGCCGCGGAAAACCCGCACTGCGGGATAATTCCAATCAGGCTGCCCAAAATCGGTCCAGCCCAGCCTGCCCCGTAAATCCAGGCCTTCGCGCGGTCACTCATGCGGTGTTCAATATACTCCACCGCCAGGTATGACAAAAACAAAAACGGCAAAAGCTTCACACTGTCGATGAAGCTGTCCAGTATCACGTCAATCATATTGTGTCCTTTACATCCGCTCTGGCGCCTTAAATCCCAGCAGATCAATGCCGGTCTCCAGCACGCGCTTTGTCAGGTCAAGCAGAGCGATCCAGCCGCTTTTTTGTGTCTCATCCTCGCAGACCAGGATTTTCGTCTCATGGTAGAAGCGGTTCAGCGCGTTTGAAAGATCATAGATAAAGGAGCAGATCTTGTGCGGTGCCAGCTCCTCGGATGCCTGCTCGATGACACTGTTCAGTTTCACCACCTCCAGCATCAGGGCTTTCTCGCTCTCGCTGGCCGGGGCAAGGATTCCTTTCGGCAGGCTTACTCCCGTCTCCGTTTTCTCCGCTTCGGCCGCCTGCGCATCTGTCACATTCTCTTTCTCGAAGGTGCCGCTCATCGAAGCCGCCGCCTGCGCACGGTACTTGTTCAAAATCGACTTAATCCGCACAATCGTGTAGAGAATATAAGGTCCGGTGTTCCCCTCGAAGGATGTAAACTTGTCCACATCAAACACATAATCCTTGGAGGCCTGGTTGGAAAGGTCGCCGTATTTAATCGCGGAAAGGCCGACCAGTGCAGCCGTCTCCCGCGCCTCTGCGGGATCTGCCTCGTGATTCTCCATAATCTTTTTGTACATCTCTTCGTCAATCTCCGCGATCAGACGCTCCAGGCGCATCACGCCGCCCTCACGGGTCTTGAACGGCTTGCCGTCTCTGCCGTTCATGGTGCCGAAGCCAAGAAACTTCAGTTCGGTATCCTCATTCACCAGCCCGGTCTTGCGTGCGCAGCGGAACACCTGCGTAAAATGCATCTCCTGGCGCTTATCCACCACATAAATGATTTCATCGGGGTGATACGTTTCCATACGGTCGATGATCGTCGCCAGATCGGTCGTTGTATAAAGCGCGGCTCCGTCCGATTTTAAAATCATGCAGGGAGGAATCTCCTTCGTGTCGCTCTCTTCTTTGATGTCCACAATCAGCGCGCCCTGATC
Source organism: Clostridiales bacterium (assembly GCA_020860365.1). Taxonomy (GTDB): domain Bacteria; phylum Bacillota; class Clostridia; order Lachnospirales; family Lachnospiraceae; genus Choladousia. Next base: position 7,010 of record JAJBUL010000188.1, read on the forward strand.
CTCGTATGCGTACCCATCCCGCTTCATAGCCTCCACCATACCCGGTATAAAGGGCTGCGCGTCCGACTCTTTTTTCCAGAGGTCAAATTCCACATTCAGATTATCATAATTCTTTTTCAGGTCGGCGATCGACACATTCAGAATATGCTGCCACAGTGCGCGGTAGCCGCGCTCGCCGTCCTGCAGCTTTGCCGTCGCCTCCAGAGCCTCGTTTTTATAGGCCTCATCCTCTTTCGATTTTCCGCTGGCAAACGGGTAAATCTCCTCCAGCTCCGAGATCGTAAAAGGAGCTTCTTCGGGATATTCGCCCTCAAATGACTCATCAAAATATGGCAGAGACGGATTGCGATGGCGCACTTCCGTGATAATCAGCCCCATCTGCAGCCCCCAGTCGCCCAGATGCACATCACCGATCACCTGATGTCCCGCGAAGCGGCAGATGCGCTTCACGCTCTCTCCGATAATCGCCGAGCGCAGATGCCCTACATGGAGCGGCTTCGCGACATTTGCCCCGCCAAAGTCAATGATAATGGTCTTTGGCTGCTCTGCTTTCTCCACGGAAAGATCCGGATCTGCCGCCATCTGGTCCAGATAGTCGGCCAGATAGCTGCCCGATACCCGCAGGTTGATAAATCCGGGATTAACTGCTTCCACGCTCTCAAACACCGGATTTCCCGTCAGCTTCCCCACTACTTCCTTCGCGATGAGAATCGGCGCCTTCTGATATTTCTTCTTCGCCGCCATCGCGCCATTGCACTGATACTCGCACAGATCCGGGCGATTCGAAATGCCCGTCTTGCCATACGCAGCCTCATAGCCGCACGCCTCAAACGCCGCCGATACCTCGCGGCTGATCAGATCCAGAAATTTTTTCATTATCTTACTCCTCGTCTCTATTTATTCTTTCATAACTGATAAGCAATGCGATCACGCTCTGCTTTCTTTGCCTGAACCGCTTTACAAAAAATCCATCGTTAAAACAGCTCCGTATTTTGCCTTCCTTACGACGGGACATCCTCTTCCTTACGGTTCAGTTCCGCAATAATATGCTCCTTCTGCCGCGCGATATGGCGGCTCGTAGCCTCCAACGCTTTCTGCTCATCACACGCCTCCAGCGCCTGCAAAATCTCCTCATGCTCCTGCGCCAGCACCTGGTGGGATTCCTTATCTTTCAGGTACTCCATGCGGTAACGGTACATCTGCTCCCGCAGATTGTTTAAAATCTGAATGAGACGCTTATTTCCGGTCGCGTTGTAAATAGCGTCATGGAAGGTCATGTCAGCCTCCGCGCACGCTACCACATCATCGCCGTCCAGCGTTCTGCAAAATTCCGCAGCCAGCGCTTTCAGCTCTTCCAGCTGCTCTTTTGTCAGCTTTTTGCAGACTATCTGTACCGCCAGCTCTTCCAGTGCCAGGCGGACCTCCAGCACATCCTCCAGGTCAGAAACCGTAATCTCCGCAACCACCGCGCCCTTTCGCGGGATGGTGGTGACCAGCCCTTCCAGCTCCAGCATCCGAAGCGCCTCCCGCACCGGTGTCCGGCTGACGCCGAGCTTCTTGGCCAGGTGAATCTCCATCAGGCGCTCTCCCGGCCGGATCTCGCCCCTCAGAATCGCCTGCCGCAGCGTCTGGAACACAACATCCCGAAGCGGAAGATACTCGTTTATCTCTAAATGCAGTGACTCAATCATATCGTTTTTCTCCTGTCTTCCAGATAACTTCCATTCCGCAATCCCTCGATACCAAAGCAAAATACAGACGGTCGCTGAAGCTACATACCCGTCGCTATCTTTTCCGGTACATAAAAATCCGTGAGATACACCTCGCTTGCCAATTCTCCCTTTGAAAGCTCCGCATAAGCCCCTTTGGCTTTTCCCAGATCGTCAAACAGTCCAAACACCGTCGGGCCGCTCCCGCTCATCATGGCGCCCACCGCGCCGCAGCGCATCATCTGAGCCCGTATTTCCCCAATGACCGGAAAAACGGGAATCGTCACCGTCTCCAGTACATTCCCCATCAGCTCCGCCATCCGGTACAGATCTCCATCCCGAATCGCCTGCACCTGCGCGTCAATATCCGGGTGCCTGATGCCCTGCGCACCCCCATCACTCAGCCGCAAATTCGAATACACAAACTTTGTCGAGACCTGAATCGGCGGCTTCGCAAGAAGCACATGAGCCTGCGGCGCCGGAGACAGGCGCGTCAGCCGTTCACCGATGCCCTCCGCGAGAGCCGTTCCGCCCATGATACAATAGGGCACATCCGCCCCGATCCTCACGCCGCGCTCCATCAGCTCCCGCTCGCCAAGGCCAAGTTCAAACAGTTGGTTCACTCCGTTCAGCACCGCAGCCGCGTCTGTACTTCCACCGGCCAGACCCGCGGCGACCGGAATCTTTTTGATCAGTGTGATATCCAGTCCCTCCCGAATGTCAAACTCCTTCATCAAAAGCTCCGCCGCCCGCCAGGCCAGATTATGCGAATCCGCTGTCACAAGGCCGTCTTGGCCCTGCACACGAAGGCGGATTGCTGCGCCGTCTCCTGACGCATCGACATGTACCGGGCTGTCTCCGATCACATCGATACCTACCGGGCCGCTTCCTGTCATGTCGTCTCCGGTCACATCGGCACCTGCCGCGCCAGGCTCCACCACCCGCAAAGTAATCTCATCATACAGATCTATGGTCTGCATCACCATGCGCAGGTCGTGGTATCCGTCCGGGCGTTTCCGCAGCACATCCAGTCCAAGATTAATTTTCGCCCTTGCTCTCCAAGTCAGCTGATCCATTCTCCACTCCATTTCCGCGCACACGCTTCGCTGCGCGAATGTTTTCTTTTGTATACAATATACCATATTCTAACTGGTGCACGATTTCTTGTCAATATGCGTTTCTATACTTTTCCTTTACCTATAGATAATCACAATGCTTCTAACGCTTTAACTGAATTTCCGTAATGATTACCATATTTTTAAAGAGTCATTTTAGATTTCACCCATACAGTATAATCGGCTTAGTCTGGAATAATCATATTTTAATCTTTATTATATATATTATATGTCTTTTGATTGTCCT
>JAJBUL010000237.1 GCA_020860365.1 Clostridiales bacterium
TCACGAAAGTTCAAAATCTCAGTCCGTCTTCTCCACCCCGTGAATAGTAACCTGCAATCTATATTTTTTACCTCCCGTTCATTTTCTCCTTGCCTTTCTATCTGCCCCACGATATACTGTCATTAATTGAGAAGCATCTGCAGCTCGATCACCCGAAGGTCACGGAACCGAATATACAAGCCTTTTTTCCACCGCATACCAGAAGAGAAAGGATTTTACAAATGAACGCTCTCGTCACACTTTTGGAAAATTTCCTGAATCAGTTTATCAATCTTGCCATCCTGTTTTTTGAATATGTCGGCGTCGCCATCATCACGGTCACCGGTATTCGGGGAACGATCAACTACATCAAAAAAAGGCCGGACACCCGCCTGCTTCTGGCTGAGGGTCTGACCATGGGACTGGAGTTCAAGCTCGGAAGTGAAATTCTGAGAACAGTAATCGTACGCACGATGAACGAAATCCTGATCGTCGCCGGCATCATCGTCCTTCGGGCAGTGCTGACTTTCCTGCTCCACTGGGAGATTAAAAATGAAGAAGAAGACGCGCAAGCACAGCACAGGCAATGATCCCGGCAAATGTCGCAGTCAATGCGCCGCACAGTGTGTAGCGCGTTTTTTTATGCCAACAGAGGTAAAGTAGACGCTCATCGTGTAAAAAACCGTCTCCGTACAGCACATCATCAGCGACGCAGTCAACCCGGTCAGGGAATCTGTCCCGTACTGCTTATAAATCTCCAAAAGAAGCCCTGACGCAGCGCCTGAGGAAAACAATCTCACTATGCCAAGCGGAACCAGTGCAGAGGGAAATACCGCATCCGGAAGAATCCTTCCAATAATCGCCGCGATCCGCTCCAGAAGCCCGGATGCACGCAACACACCGGTCGCGGCCATCAATCCAATAAATGTAGGCGCCAGCTTTACAACTGTTTTCAGACCGCCCTCCGCGCCCTTTATGAAACTGTCATACACCGGAATCTTTGCCGCCATCCCGTATCCCACAATATAAAGCACAACAAACGGGATGATCAGATCGGACAGATACAGAAGAACCCCCATCGCTCATTCCCCTGCCTCGTATTCTCCCCCTATTTTATGATAAAATCCACACAAATATACACAGGGCCGCACAAGAACTGCACAGCCCTGCAAACCCCTTGCCATAAGTCCTGCCCTGACTGCATCTACAGGATCTCAGTCACCACAGGCAGACCTGTTATAAAATACTGCTCTGTTTCCGCCGTCTTCGGGCACTCCATCCGAATGCCAGAGCCGCCGCACCCATCAAAACCGCATAAGCAGCCAGCGGCGCCGTATCCCCGGTCTCTACCGAGGTCGCCACACCAGTCGTCGAGCCATTGTCATCCACCGTATAGGACGAACCACTGCTCAGATAAGCCGAAGACGTCGACGAGTAAATCGAATCCCAGTCATCCGTGGATGTCGAGCCATAGACACTGTTCAGCAGGATCGTCTGGATTTCCAGGCTGTCCTGTGTAAATGCCGCCGTGGCATTGACTATCTTGATCTGATAGCCAAATTCTCGCTGGTTTGTAATCACATTGCCGTCCTCGTCCACCTCTGCAACGTAAACCGTCACTCCGGAAGCCGTCCCCAGATTCAGAGTCAGCTTCAGGGTCAGCTCGCTGGCATTATCCAGTGTCATCGCAATCGGATCGGCATACAGCTCGGTCATATCCGCATCTTTAAACAGGCCGACATAGAACGTCTCACTGACCGCCGTCAGCGTCGTACCGTCATACACACGCTTAGTCAGATAGAGCGTCGCCTTTGTGGCTTTCACCTTATTCGTAATCGTCACAGTCAGATTGCTGCCTTTCGAAATCGTCACCGCCGGTTGATCCACTGTCACCACGTAGGAGAAATCAGAAGAATCCGTAATCCGGTTCCCGCTCGCGTCAACCTCAGCTATATAATAAGTCATGTCACTCTCACCGGAGAGCAGAATGCGCCTGCGCACGGACACCGTAGAAGCATTCGAAAGGCTCATCTGCACCACCGTCGGCGTATCGCTGTAATCCGCATTCCGGTAAATCCCGGCGTAAAAGGTCTTCGTCACTGCTTCCGCCGCCCCGGAAGAATCCGTCACATTCATCGTAAGCGTCAGCGTACCCGTATAACGGTAGCCATCCGGCAGAGAAGCGTATACATTCTGCACAACCATGCTGCGAACCGCCTCGGACATCTGTACCATGCCGCTGTTCGTATAGCGAACCGTCAGCTCGTCCGTCGATGAGAGAACGACGCCATATTCATCCGTCGCCGCCACATAATAAACGCCATTCTGCGTCAGATTCAAAAAGGTCACATTTCCGGTAAATCCGCTGACATCAAGAGAAACCACGTTGCTGACCTTATTTTTACGGGCAGAATCTGAAAACAGAGCTACATAATAGGTATAAGCGCCATTCGCCTGATAAGTCCCTGTCGTAGTGTCATAAGCATAGACCTGATAATCTCCCGCATAGACCTCCTGGGTAACAGTAAGCGCGTAGCCCGTCGCGACAGTAACCTCATTTTTCAGTACCACTTCCGTCGTTCCGCCCCGGACGACCGTAAACGCCACATCCGGCACCGGCGTATATCCGGTCGGAGCCGTAATTTCTGTCAGATAATACGTCTCCCCGTCCGTCAGCGCGTTCGTCCAGATAATTTCCGTCGTACCAGAGGGAAAGGTCTTACTTCCCACTGTCTCGACTTCATAAATATTGCCAGACGCATCTTTTATGGCCAGAGTTGCTCCCGAAAGCAGACTGCCGTCAGAGGAATCCTCCACACGAATCTTTATCGTGGAATCGTTCAGCTTATTCCAGACACTGACCGCCGCTGCAGTCTCCCCACACGAAACGGTCACTGCGTTCTCATCATCAAGCGACATCAGGTAGGCGAAACCATTCTCACCGGTCGTCACAGCAGCGCCCGTGCTGTCCGTCTCCCGCAGGTAAAAGGTCTGCTGCGGCTTTGTCAGCTTCAATTTATATGTCTTCGTCTTTGCGGCTTCGCCACCCATCGAAAAAGGAATCGGAGATTCATTTACCGCCGTCGTCATCTCCTCATCGCTGTAAATGTTCATATAAAACTTTTCTGAAGTCGAAAGCGCCGAACCATCCCGATCAAACACATTCAGATTGATCGACAGCTTCACAACACAATAAAACAGCTCCTCCGGCCACGCTTCCGAATAGCAATACTGCACGACAACGCTCTCTGCCGCCGACTCCGCCTCGCCAAGCACCACCGACACCAGTGGCGAACGTAAGCCGTCTGTTGCGGTCAGTACAGTACCCGTTGCCTCTTCTCCCCCGGCCAGACTGTCTTCTGTAGCGCTCTCCGTCCCATTTTCGCTCTCTGCGCTGCCATCTTCCTGTGACAGTCCCTCTTCGGTCTCTGTCTCAGACTCTTCCGTCTGGGAGCTTTCCTCCGTCTCCGTATTCGTCACAATCAGAAGATTCCCATTCTCATCCGTCGCCGCCAGTGGATTGCCGGCCGCGTCCGTCGCCGCCACATAGTAGGTACCGGACGCAAGGTTATCAAAAACCAGGCTCTGGCTGCCCGACGAACCAGACACAAAGGTCAGCGCTTTCACACTGCTGACGCGAGTCAGCGATGACCCGTTCTTCGTAAACAGTGCCACGTAACCGACCAGGTCGGTTCCCGCACGCAGCGCCGCGTCTCCGTAAAGCGCCTGCGCCGAGACAGTGATTGACCGGCCGGAAATCGTATCCGCCGAAGCCACCGACGCTTCATCCGCCCCCTCTGTTTCCGTTTCTGCTTCGGAAGCCACCTCTGTTTCGGCTTCTGTCTCCGTTTCTGCTTCGGAAGCCACTTCTGTTTCGGCTTCTGTTTCCGTTTCTACCACTTCAGAAGCCACCTCTGTCTCCGTTTCAGAAACGGATTCTGTCTCAATTTCCGGCTCGGTTTCTGCTTCAGATCCCACTTCTGATACACCCTCAGTTCCGGCTTCTCTACTCCTGCCTGCTTCCGTCTGTGCCACATTCTCTGGTGCAGCAACTGTCTCTTCCCCAGTCATAGCTTCACTTTCCGCAGTGGATTTCGTCTCAGGCATTTCTGCCAATGTGCCTGTGGTCTCTGACTCCGAAACGGTCTGTACCTCTTCCTCAAGTTCATCCGCTAGAAAAACGATCGGCAGCAGCTTCGCGTTCTCATTTTTAACCGTCACGGACTGCGCGTAAATTGCGCCGGAAAGATTCCCCTCGCTCTCCACCGTTGCCGCCGGGGCAAGGATTGTTCCCTGCAGACTGCCGGAGAGCTTCAGCTTTCCCTCATAATCTGTGTAAGCATCTTCCTCTGTCGCCACAAAATTATAAATAACGGATCCTGCCTCTGACAAGTCAGAATAAGTTACCGTTTTCCCGAATCGCTTCAAAGAATAACCGGAAAACTCCAGTTCCTGATCCACGCTTACTGCAACCACATTGATCACATAAACCATATTCGTAATATCCAGCACCTTATCCGCGAAGAGCGCGGTCAGCTGCGTCTCATCCAGATCACCATTCTCATCCGCATAAAGGTTGATCACTGTGACTTCACTCGTCGTCTGCGCATCCGCCAGGACAGTCGAGACCTTTGCAAGCTCCGAAAGAAGCGCCTGTCCTTCTTCGCCCTTCAAAATCAGAGTGTCCAGGCTGTCATCCCCGGTCTGTAATTCTCCGTCCGTCTCTGAATCCTCTGCCGCTTCGTCATCAGCCCCCGTCTCAGACACAGCCTCTGCCTGATCTTCCCAAACCAGCGTCACCAGCGCTTCTGTCGCTTTCTCCGGGATGGTCACATCCTTTGCCACAAACAGCCAGGGCAACGCTTTTTCCAGCTTCTTCACCAGTTCTTTGCGCTTCAGCTTTTCACCCGCATTCTGACGCGCAGAGCGCTCTGTCTCTGTCTCTGTTTCCGTTTCTAATTCCGTTTCCGCTTCCGTCGTCTGTGACTCCGATTCGGTTGCCGACTCGGTCGTCTTTTCCTCATTCGCTGTCCTGGACTTTTCGGTCTCAGTCTCTGCGGCATTCTCCGCTTCCGTCGGCGTCTGGGTACCTGTGGCCTCGGTCGCTTTCTCCGTTTGAGCCACCGTTTCTGTGTCATACGTCTCCGCTTCTGTCGTCTGTGTCTGCGTTTCCGCTGTCTGCGTCTGTGACTCTGTCGTTGCCGTCTGCGTTTCCGTTGCCTGCGTCTGTGACTCTGTCGCTGCCGTCTGCGCCTCCGTCGCCGATTGTGGCTCCGTTGCCACTGTCTGTGTTTCCGTTGCCTGCGCCTGTGACTCAACCGCCTGTGTCTCTACTTCCTGAACGTCTGTCTGTGTATCTGCGGCAATTCCGGCCATACTGCACTGCTGCGCAAGCAGCGCCGCCACCAGAAAAGCTGCCGCTATTCTCCTGAATGTTCCCCGTCTTTTTCCTTTTTTTATCATAATTTTCCTTCCCACCCACAGCTGATATACAGCGTCCCTACCCGGAACCCCTGCCGGATTTCCCGCCAAATCATCGGAATCGCTGCGTCATCCCGGTATACAAAACACTACGCGAAAAGCTAAAGCGCGCAGCAAGCCGCTCGAGTCTGTTCTGGTAAAACATCATTTTGTCCCGAAGATACGATCTCCCGCATCCCCAAGGCCAGGCACGATATAGCCATGCTCATTCAAGTGGTCATCCAGTGCGCCAATATACATATCCACGTCCGGATGCGCCTTTTTCATCGCCTCAATCCCATCCGGCGCCGCAATAATACACATAAACCGAATGCTCTTACATCCCTTATCCTTCAGCATCTGAATCGCGGCGACCGCCGACCCGCCCGTGGCCAGCATCGGATCCACCACAAAAACCTCTCTCTCGCTGCAATCCGCAGGGAGCTTGCAATAATACTCAACCGGCCGGAGGGTCTCCGGATCACGGTAAAGTCCGATGTGACCTACCTTCGCCGCGGGCATCATCGCCAGCATCCCATCCACCATACCAAGGCCCGCACGCAGAATCGGAACAACTGCCAGCTTCTTGCCGCTCAGCTCTTTCACTGTCGTCTTCGCAATCGGAGTTTCAATCTCTACATCCTGCAACTTCAGGTCTCGCGTCGCTTCATAGCACATATACATCGCAATCTCCCCGATCATTGCCCGAAAATCTCTGGAGCCGGTCTCCTTTCTCCGGATCATACCGATCTTATGCTGAATCACCGGATGATCCATAATCATAATTTTCTGCATCTGCTCCTCCTTCTCCCTGCCCCATTCGCCGCCGCACACTCTCATGGCGTCTGCCACACGACATTGTCCATATCTTACCACAGGCAAACCGTCAAATCCTATATTTTCTCTTAAATTTGTCTATCCAAAACGAACCGTTCGTTACAAGTCACACCTGGACCAGATTTACGATGTTTCCCGATCTACAGGTATGACCTGGCAAACCACTTTTCTCACTCATCAATCATCTTCACTCTGCGCGCATGCCTCTCAGCACCGGAAAATGGCGTGTTCAGGAAGGTCTCGGTGATCTTTACCGCCAGTCCCGGACCTGTCACACGCGCACCCATGCACAAAATATTCGCGTCATTGTGCAAACGCGTCGCCTCCGCACTGAAGCAGTCGCCGCAAAGTGCCGCGCGGATACCCTTATAGCGGTTCGCCGTCATCGACATGCCAATGCCGGTGCCGCAAATCAGAATCCCTTTGTCCGCGTTGCCGGAAAGAATTTCCTTCACCACTGCCTTTGCATAAACAGGATAATCCACCGCATCCGCCGAATAAGTGCCGCAATCCCTGTATGCAATTCCTTTCGCATCCAGATCTCTCATAATCTCCTGTTTTAACTCATATCCTGCCTGGTCACATCCGATTGCTAACATAGTAGTTCCTCCTCATTTAATTGTATCACCAGTTTTTTTATCATATATTGTAAGATTTCAAAACACTGCCCATAATCCGCAAGCGTACCTCCATAGGGATTCGGCAGACTCCCCGGCCAGTCCACAAACCGGAAAAGCACCTGTACCAGATCCTCCCGTTCAGGCCGGAAGGTCTCCAGCGTTTTTTCCCGCACCTCATCATCAAACGTCAGGATCAATGTTCTGTCGTCAAAATCCTCCTGCACCAGCGGATCGCTCATGTGATGCTTCATAGTCAGCCCATTACTCACCAGCACCGCCTCTGCTTTCGGATTGATTGGCTCCGGAAATAGCACGATCAGGCCTTTCGAGGTCACGTCCAGTGCATCCAGCAGATACTTGCTCTGCATAATTGCCTCCGCCATCGGACCGACAGAAGTATCTCCTTTGCTCACAAAAATCAGTCGGTCGTATTTCTTCACTGTTCTCACCTCCCGCCTACGTAAAAATTGTATCAGGCATAAATCACCTGATGCCCCGCCGCCTTCATCAGACGGTTCATAATCGCCGGTCCCATCTGCGGCGTCTCAAAGGATTCTGAATAGATCACCGAAACCTCCCGTCGGTCAAACTCCCGCAGGATCGCATACAGATGCCGTGCAATGGAACGCTCATCCGCACGGGAGCCGATCGATTCCACGATCGCATGCGCGTAGCTGCCAGATGTCTCATCTGTCGCAATGACGCCTGGCATACGCCCTTTCTTATTCTCCGCGGCTGTCAGAGCGTTAATCTTTTCCTGTACCCTCTGCCGATCGCCCTCTACAATAAAAAGCGGCGCCCTCGGCGCATAATGGCGATACTTCATCCCCGGCGCTTTCGGCCGAACCGAAGAATCCTCCGAAATCAGCCCACGATCCATTTTCACCGATCCAATCACATCCCGCAGCATCTCCTGACTGATATATCCCGGACGCAAAATCATTGGTGTCTCCTCCGTCAGGTCAACAATCGTAGACTCCAACCCGATCGAAACCGGACCGCCATCAATAATCATATCTATGACACCGTCCATATCCTCTGCAACATGCTGCGCCGTCGTCGGGCTCGGTCTGCCAGAGGTATTCGCACTCGGGGCAGCAATGTATCCACCGCCCGCCCGAATCAGTGCCAGCGCAATTGGATGATCCGGCATACGCACCGCTACGGTATCCAGGCCTCCGGTCGTCGCGTAGGGCACCGCCGCTGACTTTTTTAAAATCATCGTCAGCGGTCCCGGCCAAAACATATCAGCAAGCAGCCGCGCCTGCGCGGGGCGATCCTCCGTAATCCTTTCAATCGCTTCCCAATCCGCGATATGTACAATCAGCGGGTTATCCGACGGCCGTCCTTTCGCCTGATAAATCTTCGCCGAAGCGCCCGCGTCCAGCGCGTCCGCGCCCAGCCCATAGACCGTCTCTGTCGGAAACGCCACCAGCCCGCCCTGTCGCACAATCTCACCCGCACGGCGGATCCCATCCTCACGGACGCCATTTCGCATATCTTCCAAAACTGTAATCATCCTCTGTCTCCTTCTCTCAAACAGTATATCACTATAAGCCATTTTTTGAAACTCTTTTTATACGAAATGGCGAAAATAATTTGTGAAACACGCCTTTTTTCAGTGTTCAAAACGAAAAAGCTGTGTTAGAATAGGAGATATCAGGCGTCGGTAAAGCCACGCACATACGTAAGGAAAGGATACAAAATCATGAACGAAGAGGAAAGAGTAATCGCACAGGAAACCAACGAGACAACCACAGCGGCACATGCAGAAACAGAAACCGCAGTGGTAACGGAGACGGCAGAAAATGCCGATCCTGCAGGCACAGAAACAGAAAACGAAGCGGCAGAGTGTACAGAAGCCGAAGCCACGGCAGCGACGGACGCAGAGGCAGATACCACAACGGCAACAGCAGTGGAAGAGACAAACGCCACAGCTTCATCCGCACCGGAAGCGCCGACCGAAACCATGGCGGATTACGACGACGCCATCACCGCTTCCATGAAGCCCATCCATGAAGGCGACATCCTCAAAGGCACCGTGATCGGCATCTCCGATGAAGAGCTGACCGTCGACCTCGGCATCTACACGGACGGTGTTGTCCGCCTCGGGGACGCCAGCGATGACCCCGACTTTTCCTTCCGCGATTTCGAAATCGGCCAGGAGATTTCCGCTACTGTTATCCGGCGCGACAACGCGCAGGGACGCATTCAGCTCTCCCTGAAAGCGGCGGCGGCCGTACTCGGATGGGAACGCCTGCAGCAGCTCGAAAAGGACCAGTCCAACATCACCGTAAAGATCAGCGAAGCGGTCAAGAGCGGCGTGACTGCCTACGTAGAAGGCATCCGCGGATTCATTCCGGCCTCCAAGCTCTCACTTAGCTACGTAGAAAATCTTGACGAATATGTTGGCCGTGAGATTGAAGTCCGCGTCATCACCGCAGATCCGGAAAACAGGCGTCTCGTCCTTTCCGCTCGCGATATTCTCCGTGAGAAAGAGCAGGAAGAGCGCAAACAGCGCATCTCCAACGTAGAAGTCGGTCTCGTGACCGAAGGCACCGTAGAGACCATCAAGGATTACGGCGCTTTCATTGATCTCGGCAAAGGCATGAGCGGCCTGCTCCACGTCTCGCAGATCAGCCAGCAGCGCATCAAACATCCAGGCGTCGTACTCAAGGAAGGCCAGAAGGTCAAAGTAAAAGTCATCGGAGTAAAAGATGGCAAGATCAGCCTCAGCATGAAAGCGCTCGAAGATGTGCAGGCACAGGAGGTCGAAGAAGAGACCTACAAGATGCCAAAAGCGGAAGCGGCGACCACCTCCTTCGCGTCACTGCTCAAAAACATTAAGCTCTAAGGCTTTTCGGGAAAAAGCCGCCAGTCGCGAAAGGACTGACGGCTTTTTTCATAAAACTCAGCTATCATTTCAAGCTTTTGTATTCAATGATATTCATTTTTATCCAAAAGATACGTCAGAATTCCATCAAAAATCGCCTGCACCACCCGGTCCTGGTACGTATCCTCCTGCAGCAGCGCCTCCTCTTCGGGATTTGTCAGAAACCCACATTCCACGATCACCGTCGTGCTGACCGACCTTTTTAATATGTAGTAAGTCGTATTGCCCTTCTGTACCCGCGGCCGCTCGATCTCCAGCTCCTCATTCAGGCTGTCCTGAATCGCCGTCGCCAGCTTTTCCCCTTCCGCCGACTGTTCGTAATAAAACACCTGCGGTCCTTTCACGGAAGAATCCTCCGGGTAGCTGTTTTGATGAATGCTCACCGTCAGGACCGGATCCTCCTCCTCAATCATCGCCACCCGCCGCTGCATATCCTGCGCTTTCTTATTCGACGCGTCCGCATCATACAAGCCATTCTCCGTCGTGCGTGTCAGCACCACCTCATACCCTTCCGCTTCCAGCAACACCGCCAGCTTTTGGGCGTAAATCAGATTCAGAACCTTTTCACTGACGCCGCTCTCGCCGATCATACCCGGGTCGTCACCTCCGTGTCCAGGATCAATAACAATCGTCTGTCCATTTTGTACCTCATTCATTTCCTCCGATGTGCGCGCTGCCCCGGATATCTCATTCTCCAGAAGGTTCGCCGCCTGCCAGTCTACCGCATATCTCGGCAGGATCAGTGCCGCCACAAATACGATAAGAATCATAAAATACTGAAACAGCTTCACGCCTTTTCTGATTTTTTTCTCCAAACCCTGCACACCCAAAACACTGATTTCTATAATATATGAGGGAAAATTCAAAATAAGCAGTCTTATTTGTTTCGCGATGCCAGATGTCCGTTCGGATTTACCAGAATGAACTGAGAAAACAACAAATTCGTAACTGTGAAGCTACTGGGCAGTTACAAATTTTTATGTGATTTTGATCTCAGTTTAAACCGTAACGTTTTTTTTACTTTCGAAGCTCTTCTTCTGCAGCCTCTGCTCGCATTCGCTCAAATTCGGTATTTTTACGTTCTTCTTCACGGCGTTCTGCACGGCCCTCTTCACGGCCTTCCGCACGCCCTTCTGCACGCCCTTCTGCACGGCCTTCCGCACGCCCTTCTTTTATTCCTTCGCTTTTGGCTTCTTCCCAGGCTTCTTTTCGGGCATCTTCTCTCGCTTCTTCTTTTGCAACTTCTAAAGCATCATCCCAATTCCATTGTGTAAATAACATATTTTCCACCTCCGAACTGTGTTTGTTCAGAAAACCGGTCATAATTCCTTCTTGACGGCATCTTTTTATTGCATATGAGATCGCTTCTGCATTGCCTGCGCCTTCTTCCCTATAGTCGCGGATATACTCCATAAAAGTGGAATACTCGGCCATGGGGCGGCATTTTGCCAGAATGCTGTGTCCTTTGTTTCGGTTAATGTTGATAATCTTTGTGGTGAGTTCCAGCATCCAAGGGCTTTGAATGTCAATAAATGCGTCTGAGAGTTTCTGTTCTTTCTCCAGCGGAAAATCTTTCGTCCCATTATAAAACACGTAGAACTCCGGTGTTGGTATTTTTATCAGATGCTCCCGATATAAATTACGAGAAGGAATCAGACTCTCTATCGTACGCCCGAAGTAAATCAGGTTTCGAAGCGGCATATTTTCATTGAGCGTGGACTGGTGTTCGCTGATTACAAGCACTCGTTTATTTACTGTGAATGCCAGATCATTTTTACGAGCCATAAAGAGTACACCTTCTAGTGTTCTGTATTCGATATTTTCTGGCTTAGTGTCGCTTGTGCCTGCTATTGAGTCATATAATGCTGCCGCATTTTCTTTTTCACTGAAATATGCAGTGAATACAGATGCTTTTACTTCCCGGTTTCCGTAATCCTTGATTCTATTTGTCATTTAACAGCTGTCCTTTCCTGAATATGGTTTTACATTGTGAAACTGTGGAGCTTTCAGAAATAAGACAGCGCAACTGCAAATGTAATAATTGCCTTATGATTGCATTATACATGATATCGCCAGAAATAGCTATCTTTTTCTGAAAAATATTTCTTTTTTGCTTTCTCTTTAGGAACTAACGGCAGGTGAGTTTATGATTTGATTTGTCATAAGGCAAAGTAATTATAGATTGTTTAGAATTGGAAAATAAGCCTGCCAGACTTTACAAGCAGATATTAACACCGCTTAATGTCTTTGTCAATGTTTTTGGAGAAAATATTACGAAAAATAATGTTACTAACGAATGAAAAGGCATTCCATATGATTGGACTTTTTATGATTTACAGCCGGAAATGCTTGTGGTATAGTTTGATATATGAGGGACGGGATATCAAAAGAAAAGTATGAAAAAACGGCTTATAAAGCAGTAAAATACTCATATGTGAATTATTTTGGGTGAATAAAGGAGGATGTCTGGATGAAATTATATATATACAGCATGCGGAAGTTCGATGAGCTTCCCTGTTTTGAAAAGTACTGTAGAAAATACGGGATTGCGTATGCTTACACGACGGAGACGCCGTGCCTGGAGAACCTGGACTACTGCAAGGGCTATGAGGTGGTGGATGTTATCACGACCGTGATTGACCGGCCGATGCTGGATCGGTTTCACGAGCTGGGCGTACGCTGCCTGACGACGCGTACGATCGGCTACGACCACATAGACGTCGATTACGCGAAAAGTCTCGGCATTGGCGTAGTCCATGTGAGTTATTCGCCAAACAGCGTGGCAGATTATACGATCATGCTGATGCTCATGGGATGCCGCCGGATGAAGCACATCATGGAGCGGGCTGCTGTTCAGGATTACACGCTGAAGGGCAAGCTCGGCCGCGAAATTCAGGACTGCACGGTGGGGATTATCGGCACTGGCCGCATCGGACGGACGCTGATCCGCCATCTTTCCGGCTTTGGCTGCAAAATGCTCGCCTATGATATTTACGAGAGCGAGGAAGTAAAAGAATACGTGCAGTACGTAGATCTGGACACACTTTATGCGGAGTCAGACATTCTCACACTCCACGTGCCTGCAACGGAAGACAATTATCATATGATTGACGCGCGGGCGATTGCCAAAATGAAGCAGGATGTGATTCTGATCAACTGCGCGCGTGGTTCTCTGGTAGATACCGACGCTCTGATCGACGGCATCGAAAGTGGAAAGATCGGCTTCGCCGGGCTGGATGTGGTGGAACACGAGAGTGGGCTGTATTATTTCAACCGCATGGGCGAGCCGCTGCATAATCCGAAGCTGGCAATCCTGCGTTCCTATTCCAACGTTGTCGTCAGTCCGCACACCGCGTTTTACACGGATGAGGCTGTGGCCAATATGGCAGAAAACTCAATTCTCGGCGCGATGGCGTTTATGAGTGGGGAAGAGACGCCGTTTCTGGTGTAAGTATCGTCGAGCCGGACAGAGAACGAAAATCTCCTCTGTCCGGCTCATGAATTTTTTATGCTTCTTCCAGCGCAGCATCCTCGTCCTGTACCGCAGACATATGTGGCTCTGAAACGAGAACCACTACGGTATCCGGACTCGTGCCCAGCTCGATATCCGGGTTGGACGCGATCGCAAGGTCGCCTACTTTGATGGAATCTCCCGGCCGCATTTCACCGACATCAATTTCCACCTTTTCCACCAGTGCGGATGGCAGCGCCTTATATGGAATTTCCTCAAGCGCAAGCTGAAGAATTCCTGCCTGAATTTTATCGTGGTTCAGAAGAACTACTTCCGCAACCGAATGGACTTTTTCACTGCTCACGAGCGCCTGAAAATCCACCTCGTCATACTGATTTTTCATAGAATTGTAATGGACTTCCTTAATCAGAACATCCATCATCTGTCCATCGACATTCAGATAGAGCTGGCTGCCTTTTTTCTTTTCCCGGAATGTACGTTCTGCTGCCTGCTTGTCAATCTGGATGGGGATAGAGCCTTCAATTTCCCGGCCAAATATATTACCGGTCACATAGCCTTCCCGACGAAGCTTTTTTGCTTTTACCGACATGTCTCTTTTCTCAGCTTTTAAAGTATCCATATTATCTCTTCCTTTCTTTATGCTGATTGTTTGCAGACTTGCCACGCTGTAATAAGTGTATGATATGGTCTGTAGACATCTTTTTGTTACAAATGTATTATAACACGGAAATCAGTAAAAAAATCGCCAAAATGAATTGTTTTTATTCCGCTATATATGAAAAAATACCTGCTGAAGTTCACAACTCTTTCACAAAAAACCGAAAAGGATAATATCTGTTGCCAACCTGCATTCTCACCGCTGCTTTGTTCATTGACTTTATCTGCGGAAAATGTTAGAGTGAGCTGAAGATGCTCAGGAAACGTCAGTTAGCCATTTCCTGTAAATTATGTGCAGGCCAGTGCAAGATGTTTTGCGGCTTATGCCGCACCCGGCCCGCGCGGACGAGCAGGAGGCAGGGGGCGCCTCCTGTTCGATCCGCGGATAAGGATGTGAGGGAAAGTGACTGGGATCAGCATACTGATCGTAGATGATGACAGACTGCTTGTGGAAAAGATGAAGAATACAATGGACTGGGAAGGCCTGAATATTTCAGCGGTATTGACTGCCTATAATATTCGTCAGGCCGAAGACGTCTTGAATGCGTGTCCGGTTCAGATCCTGCTCTGCGATGTTGATATGCCGCAGGGAAGCGGTCTGGAGCTTCTGGCCTGGATACGCAGTACCGGTCTGAAAGTAGAGTGTGTCTTTCTAAGCAGCTATGCGAATTTTACTTATGCGCAGAAGGCGCTCAGCCTTTCTGCATGTGAATATCTCCTGAAACCAATCGCGAACGTGGATTTGGAGCGCGTGTTGAAACGAGTGGTCGACAGTGTGCGGGAGAAAAGAAGATCGTCTGGTATACAGCCAGAGCCACCTGCATTGGACCGGAACAGGCTGTGGGAGAAGCTCCTGCTGCGGCAAGCTCCGTGGGATGATATGATGCAGGAAAGCGCCACAAGCCGTCTTTTTAACCCGAAGGAAAAATTCTGCATGGTATTTATGTGTGTTCTGCCGTCAGCGTCAAGGAAGCCGGAAAAGAAAGAATCTGCTATCCTTGATTTCCAGATTCGCGACAGCGTGACAGATTTTTTCCAAAATATGGAGCAGAAAACAGGCAGAGAGGAACTGCCGGAAACAGAATGGGATTCGCGCAGAAGGGAACTGCCGGAAACAGAGAAAGATTCACGCAGAGAAGAATTGTCGGAAAAAGAGCAGGATTCACGCAGAAAAGAATTGCTGGAAGCTGTGGTACATATCAGTGAGCAGGAATGGATCCTGGTGATGCGCTGTGGGGAAGACTGGAAGACTATGAAGGAAACGATCCAGAATCTGGTGCGCTACCTGCGGCAGCAAATGGATCATCCGATGGCAGTCTGTGCTGGTACACCAACGCCTGTTGAAAATATGTCCGCAGGCATAGAACAGCTGGATGCCCTGATTGCCAGTGTGGTAATGGATGAAGATGAAATCATCTTCGAAGACGACTGGACTATGAGAAAGAGAACCACCGCTGTTCCGTGGAAGGTATGGGAGAAGGAACTGCTGGAGACCGGCAATGTCGCCCGTACAGAGGAGCGGATCCTGTATTATATTGATGAACAGAGGAAAAGCGACGGCTGGAACCGTAATTTTCTTTCCTGTTTTCTGCGAGAGCTAGAGCAGATGATGTATTTTTATCTGAACGAGTACGGATACAGCTACACCCAGCTTTTTGATGAACAGGAATTTGATAAATATGAAAGGGCGGCAAAGACGTCCGTTGGGAAAACGAAGGAATTCGTGCTCTATATTTTTGAAAAGCTGAAGGGTGGAAGGAAGGCGTTTACCAGCCAGGAAGATGTGGTCTGCCGGATCAAAGAGTACATTGAGTCCCATCTCGGAGAAAACCTTTCGCGGTCCGTCCTTTCCCAGGAGGTATTTCTGTCGGAAGGGTATATAACTCAGATATTTCTGAAGGAGACCGGCAGCTCACTTCCATCTTATATTGCCCAGCGGCGAATCGAAAAGGCCAAAGAATACCTGGAACACTCCGGACTTCCGGTAAGCCGTATTGCCAGTGAAGTGGGATATAATAATTTTTCTTATTTCTCAAAAACGTTCCGGGAGCTTGTCGGCTGCACGCCAAACGAATACCGGACGTCTATTGATAAAAAAAGAAACCGTTTTTAACAAAAAAAGAGACAGAACAGGAAAAGATGCGAAATACAATATCGCTTCTTTTCCTGTTTTTTTGGCAAAAAATAGAAGGAAAAATGGTGGAAAATTGTGAACGACTGTTATAAAATAACCTCACAAAGAAAACACGTGTAAAAATGTAAGGCTTTACAAAAAAATCGGAACCGAAAAAAACAGAAGCGAAAGGCAGAGCCGAAAAGCTCAAAACTGAAAGGAAGGAGGAAATCAGTGAAATGAAAACAAAGGAGGCGCACATCGATCGGAAAAAAAACTTCCGCATAGGGGTCAGAAGAAGTATGCCTCTGTACCTGTTAATGCTTCCGTCCATTATTATTTTCCTGCTGTTTACCTATTATCCCATGTACGGCGTCGTCATTGCTTTTAAGGATTACTCTCCCGCGCTGGGGATTATGGGGAGCCCCTGGGTAGGGTTGAAACATTTTAAACAGTTTTTCAACTCTTACCAGTTCTGGCCGACGATCCGCAATACGCTGGTCATCAGCCTCTATACCATCCTGGTTACATTTCCACTGCCGATCGTGCTGGCGCTCCTGTGCAACCAGATGCGGGCGGTAAAATTCAAAAAGTTTTTTCAGGTGGCGACCTATCTGCCGCACTTTATTTCCACCGTTGTCATGTGCGGAATGATTATTCTGTTTCTGTCACCATCCACGGGAATTATCGCGAAGATTGTCGGGCTCTTCGGCTTTACTCTTCCGAATCTGATGGGAGAGGCGTCAGCCTTCCCACATATCTACGTGTGGACAGAAGCCTGGCAGCATGTGGGATGGGACAGCATCCTGTATATAGCGACTTTGTCCGCGGTTGATCCGACCCTGTATGAAGCTGCGATTATGGATGGCGCGAATAAGTGGCACAGGGTGCTTCACATTGACGTACCGGCATTGCTTCCGACGGCGACGATTATGTTCATTATGCGGATGGGGAGTGTCATGAGTGTAGGTTTTGAAAAGGTATATCTACTGCAGAACACCCTGAACAGCAGTACGAGTGAAATTCTTTCTACCTATGTCTACAAAATGGGACTCATCAGCAATCAGTACAGTCTGTCATCGGCGATTGGCCTGTTCAACAATGCCATAAACCTGATTTTGCTGGTTACAGTAAATCAGATTGCTAAGAAACTCAGCGATACATCCCTGATTTAAGGCAGAGGAGGAGAGGTAAACAATATGGGCAAAGAAGTTTCTGTTACTTCTGCAAAGAAGATTAAAAAATCCAGAGACGACAAAATATTTGATTTTATAATGTATACAATCGCAATTTTGCTGATCATTATCACGCTCTATCCGATGTACTTTATTGTAATCGCATCAATCAGCGATCCCACAGCAGTATCGAATGGGGAACTGCTCTTTTTGCCGACCGGGATTAATCTGAAGGCTTACAAAGAGCTGCTGGGATACGCAAAGCTGTGGATCGGCTACCGAAATACGATTCTCTATGCGATACTTGGAACTGTGATTGTACTGGTCGTAAATATACCGGCATCCTACGCCCTGTCCAGAAAAAAGCTGTACGGCAAAAAATTGTTTACGTTTTTCTACCTGATCCCGATGTTTTTTACCGGCGGTCTGATTCCGACCTACCTGGCTGTAAAGAATTTTAATCTGCTGGATACCATCTGGGTAATGGTGCTGCCGTTCTCAGTGGTGCCATATTACATCATAGTAGGACGGACCTTCTTTAACAACAGTATTCCTGAGGAGCTGTGGGAAGCAGCGCAGCTGGACGGCTGCGGATATATCGGATTTTTCTTCCGGGTAGTGCTGCCGCTCTCCAAAGCAGTACTCGCGGTGATTGCCCTGTGGGCGGCGGTGGGTCAGTGGAATTCTTATTTCAACGCGCTCATTTACCTGAGAAGTGAGGAACTGCAGCCCCTGCAGATTGTCCTGCGAAATATCCTGATCAGCAATCAGACGATCAGCTCTATGACGACCGGGGCAGCAGCTGTGGAGGCGAAACAGATGGCTGATCTGATTAAATACGCAGTGATCGTTGTTTCATCCGCGCCGATTATGTGCCTGTATCCGTTTGTCCAGAAGTACTTTAATCAGGGTGTTATGCTGGGTTCGCTGAAAGGGTGAGGAAGGCAACCAGAACGGCAAAAAGCGGGAAAAGCAGTAGAATCGATAAAACACAAAAGCAATGTAAAAAAGGAAAAGCAAAAAAAGCAATACAAAAGCAACAAAGGAAAGTCAACAAAAAAAGTTCAAAAATCAAAAGGAGGAACACAGCTATGACGAAAAAAATATCCAGGAGAGATTTTCTGCGCGGAGGAGCAGCCGTACTGGCACTGGGAACAATGGAAGGAGCAGGATTTGCGACAACAGCACAGGTGGAGGAGAAGCCAACTTACACGATTGCTACTGTGAGATGGACAGACACCTGGCCAACAGACTACCTCTATGAGGGAATCATGCAGGAACTGGCGGATAAGCATGGCATCAATATTGAATGGCAGGTGTACTATAATTCGGACTGGAACGAGCAGAAGTCACTGCTGTTGGCATCCGGCGATCTTCCGGACGCATTTTTCGGCTCGATCTGTCTTACCGCGACGGATGTTTCTCAGAATAAACCGTTCTTTGTGGAACTCACAGATCTGATTGACGAGTACATGCCCAACCTGGTGTCCGTAATGGAGGAATGCCCGGATCTGCGGGCGGTCTGCACCGACCGTGATGGCAAGATTTACAGTCTGCCCAAGAAGCTGCCGCTTCGCCCGGAGGTGTGCGGCAATGTTCTCTACATCAATCAGGACTGGCTGGATAATCTGGGACTGGAGACGCCGACCACGCTGGACGAGCTGACCGCGGTACTGAAGGCATTTGCGGCAGAGGATGCGGACGGCGACGGAGATGCGACCAGTGAGATTGGCTATACCAACTCAGCCGGATCCGTGCTGAGCGGAGACCTGCGAAATATTATGTTTCCATTTGGGACGATGGTGAGCCGCGCAGACAATTATATGGGGCTGAATGGAGAGGGCACGCCAGTATTTATGCCGATTGAAGAGAACTATAAATCCGCGGTGGTATGGATGCATGACCTCTATGAGAGCGGTGTGCTCGATCCGGAATATTTCACGCAGGAAGGCAGTACGGCAACCGCAAAAAGACAGGCTGAGGGAGGTTCTAAGGTCGGTCTGTTCACCGGGTGGACCGCAGACGCAGAGGCCGGTGTGAACGCATCGCAGTTTGTGGCGCTGGAAGCGATAGAAGGCCCGGATGGGAACCGTTACGTAGAGAATGCTTCAAACTATCTGGATATCTCCGATCGAGAGCTTTTGATCACCACAAAATGCGAGAATCCGGAGAAGCTGCTTGCGTGGGCAGATGATTTCTATACCGATCTGGTTTCCCTCCAGACCTTTTACGGCTCCATCCCGGACTGTGTGGCGGAGAATGAGGATGGGACATATGAGGTTCTTGTTCCGGAAGACGGAAGTTCTCTCGATACCTCTGCATGGTCCAATTCCATGCGTGACTTTGGCCCGAAGTACATGACCGATGAATTTGCTGCGCTGGTATCCCTTCCAGAGGATCAGGGCGACGGCATTAAGCTGGCCGAGGACGAGATCAACGCGCAGTATGTGACGACGGACAGGAACGTTGGACTTCCGGTGCTCCAGTACACAGACGATGAGCTGAGCCGGATCAATACGCTTGGCATTGATATCTACAGCTATTGCGAAGCACAGTATGCCCACTGGGTAGTGGATGGCGGCGTAGAGGAAGAGTGGGACAGCTATGTAGAGCAGCTGAAGAAAATGGGGGTAGAAGAACTGATTTCCATCCATCAGGACGCTTATGACGCGTATCTGGAAAATAAGGAAGCGTAAGTGAACGCGGGAGCGTTCAGGAGCAAATAGTGAGTGGACACAGGAATGTTCTGAAAAGGCGGGCAGACAATGATCCGGGAGATGTCGGGAAATACAGATGGAAAACCGGCGTATCCTGTGATAAGGTGACGCCAGGATTGAATGTCATGAATGGAGTGCCTGGGAAGAATATGAAGAGGAACGCGGGAAACGCAAAGTATAAAGTGCAAAGCTTAAAATCTGTGTCCATAAAGCTATTGGCTTTGTTCGCGGTGACGGTGGCAGGGCTGCTGGTATTCCTGGTTTTTGAGATCCAGGAGAACCGGAAGCTGATGGATGAGTATGTGAATGATACGGCTGGACTTTATGTCAACCAGATTAACCGGGACATTACTCAGATCACCAGTGAGCTGATTTACATCCTGGAAGGGAGTGACGACATCAGCAGCCTGCCGGATCAGCTTGCGCCATCTGATACAGCGTATTATGACACGCTGACCAGTATTATGGAGCAGAACCGTATTCTCAAAATCCGTTACCAGGAGACTTCCTTTTTTTATGTATACAGCTATCGTGTGGATGTCCTGATCACAGGCAGTGGAACAACCTTTGCGGACAGCTGGAAAAGTGATCTTTATGAGGAGCTTCTGGCTCTGCTAAAGGGACAGGAAGACTGGAATTCAAACACGACACAGTGGACGCTGCTGTATGTTGGGGAGGATTCTTACATTGTCAGCTGGTATACGAAGAATGGGAAGACGCTTGGTTGTGTGATGAATGTAGACACGGTGTTTGATATCCTCGGAGATGGAATCAGCAGCTACGAGGCCATTCCGTTTATGAAGGATGAGGAAGGAAATTTTCTCCTCCCGAAGGATATGACGAAGGAGTACCGTGAACTCATTCTGGAAGAAAAAACAGAGAAAAATCTCTGTTCGTATCAATTGGGAAGCATTGGTGTTGTATATCTTTATATTGTCCCCGGCAGCGGGATGCTGGAGCGCCTCCTGAATATACAGGTTTTCTTTGCGGTACTGGTGGCGGTGATCATGATGCTGTGCGTGGGTGTGCTTTATGGCTATTACAGAAGAGTGATGGAGCCGATGCGCGAGTTTGTCGATGGTCTGGATCGGCTGGATGAGGAGCAGATGCTCAATGAGGATGGAACCAACAACATTCTCGAGCTGCAATTTGCCAGCGGGCAGTTCCGCAAGCTGCTCCGGAAGATCCAGTCGCTGAAAATCATTATCTATGAGCGGGAGCTGAAAGAGCAGAAGGCGGAACTGGAATACGTGCAGGAGCAGCTGCGGCCGCATTTTCTGCTGAACTGCCTGAGTGTAATTCACGGAAAGGCGGATGAAAAGGGAGAGATGGAGATCGTTCGCATCACAGAGAAGCTGGCGGATTATATGAGATATGTGATGCGGGATTCCCATATTCTGCGGCGGGTCAGTGAAGAACTGGAACATATTGAAGCCTATGTGGAGATGCAGAAGCTGCGTTATGGGGAGGACTCTTTTTCCTATGAGGTGATGTCAGACGCAGATGTAGGGGATTGTCTGATTCCTCCGCTGGTACTGCAGACGCTGGTAGAAAACGCGATTGTGCATGAAGTGACGTTGGATGCGAAGATCGAGATTTCTCTTTACATTACGGTAGAGAAGTATGAGGAGACTCCTTATCTCTACATCAGCGTATCCGATACGGGAAGCGGTTTTTCGGAGGAGATTCTGGAGGCACTGGAGAAGGACAGCCCGATTGTTTACAACGGACGCACCCATATAGGCCTGCAGAACGTTCGCCGGAGGCTGGAATTGATGTATGGCGGCCGTGCGGGCATCACCTTTTCAAATATGGCGAAAAACTTTGGTGCGGTAGTGGAGGTGCGCCTGCCGCTGGAGCGTGCGGGAGATGGAGCAGAGACGATACAGGTAAGACGGAGGAGTGGACAAGATGAGAAAGAATAACCTGTGGAAGATGGAGCCGGTCGGCCGAGAAGAAAATACAGTCAGAGGGGAGCACTATCGCTTCACGCTGCTGACGCCCTGTCTGATCCGGATGGAGTATCGGGAGGATGGTGCTTTTGAGGATCGGCCGACTCAGATGGTATGGAATCGGAGATTTGACGAGGTTCCTTTTCGTCTGGTAAAGGACGGAAAAGGATTCGATCTGTTCACAGAGCAGATGCATATCACGTATGATGGACAAAGATTTTCGCCGAATGGCCTGACGGCAAAGGCACTCGGCGGACTTCACCCCTATGGCAACAGCTGGAGGTATGGGGAAAACGGTCAGAATCTGGGAGGTACGGTAAGAACTCTGGATAAGGTGGATGGCGCGTGTGTGCTCTCGGATGGGATCCAGTCGTTTACCGGATGCTCAGTTCTGGATGACAGCCAGTCGCTGCTTCTCACAGAAGAGGACTGGGTCGAGCCGCGGCGGGGGGAAGGGATCGATTTGTACCTGTTTGCCTACGGAAACGACTACAAACAGGCGCTGAAGGATTTTTACCGTCTGACTGGAAACACGCCGATGCTGCCCAGGTATGCGCTTGGCAACTGGTGGAGCCGTTACTATGCGTATACCGAAGAAAGTTACATGGAGCTGGTGAACCGCTTCCAGGCGGAGAAAATTCCCTTTACTGTGGCGGTCATAGACATGGACTGGCATCTGGTTGGGGAAGTCGACCCGAAATACGGCTCCGGCTGGACCGGCTATACCTGGAACCGGACACTTTTTCCGGATCCGGAGCGCTTTCTTTCCTGGCTCCATGCGCACGGAATGCGGACGACACTGAACCTGCATCCGGCGGACGGCATTCGCGCCTTCGAGGAGGCATATCCTCGCATGGCCGAGAGCCTGGGGAATGTGGACACAGAGCATGAGGCGCCAATCGACTTTGACATTACAAATCCGGAATTTCTGGAGGCATATTTTGACTGCGTTCTCCATCCGGAGGAGGATCATGGGGTAGATTTCTGGTGGATTGACTGGCAGCAGGGCGATACCACAAAGATTCCCGGACTGGATCCGCTGTGGATGCTGAACCACTATCACTATCTGGACAATGCCCGCAATGGAAAGAGGCCGATGACCTTTTCCAGGTATGCGGGGCCGGGTTCCCACCGCTACCCGGTCGGTTTCTCTGGCGATACGATCACGACATGGAAATCGCTGGATTTTCAGCCGTATTTTACCAGCACAGCCTCTAATATCGGCTATGGCTGGTGGAGTCATGACATCGGTGGGCATATGCTGGGCTATAAAAACGACGACATGGCGGCGCGCTGGGTGCAGTATGGGGTGTTTTCTCCAATTAACCGTCTGCACAGCTCGAAAAGCGAATTTAACGGCAAAGAGCCGTGGCGTTATCCGGAAGAGATCGCGGGCGTGATGACCGATTTCCTGCGTCTTCGCCATGAATTACTGCCCTACCTGTATACGATGAATTACCGCGCGTATCAGGAAAACCTGCCTCTGATCCTGCCGATGTATTACGATTATCCGACAGCGAGGGAGGCTTATCAGGTGAAGAATCAATATCTCTTCGGCACGGCGTTCCTGGTTGCTCCGATCACGACGCCGGAGATCGCTGGCATTGACCGGGGCAAGGTACATGTGTGGCTGCCGGAAGGGCGGTATATCGACTTCTTTACGGGAATGTTGTACTCCGGTGGGCGCGAGCTGGATATGTACCGCGATATCCATTCCATCCCGGTGTTGGCAAAAGCGGGTGCGATCGTTCCCTTAACGCCGGAAATTATCGGACCGGCGGCGACAGGGAACCCGCGAAGGCTCTGCATCTGCGTTTTTGGCGGGGCGGACGGGACATTTACTCTCTACGAGGATGACAATGAAACCTGTGCGTATCAGAGCGGAGACTGTGCAATGACCGCGATGGCATTTGACTGGGAGCAGGGAATCTTTACTATTGAGAGAGCAAAAGGAAATCTGACTTTGCTTCCTGAAGAAAGGATTTACGAAGTGCGTTTCTATGGGGTAAAAGACTCCACTGTAGTGGCTGAGGTCGACGGTGTGCGCGTCGAGGCGCAAAAAGAATATGATTCTGTCCTGGGCTGCCTGCGGGCAGGTCTTCCGGAGATCACCCCCGGTCAGTCCGTCCGGGTCACGATATCGCAGGCAGCCCTGCGGGAGAATGATGTGACCGGACAGGTTTTCGACCTTCTGAATCGCGCAGAAATTGATTTTGTGGTCAAAGAAAAAGTCTATTCCCTGGTGAAAAAAACCGTTCCGACCGCTGTCAAAGTGGCAGAGCTTCATTCGCAAAGGCTTGATGCGGAGCTGGTGGGGGCAGTCACGGAGATCCTGACCGCATATGTGGAGTGAAAAATCCCCGGGAAGTGGAAAGTTAAACGATGCAGATTCACTGCTAAACACGGTTCGAACCCTGCTTTCTCTGCGTCACGCCAAGGAGGATCTCCAGGCGGACGCGGAATTCGAGGCACTCTACGCCGAGAGAAGGAAGCTCCCGTTCGTGTATCGCAGGGGCGGCCTGATTCTCGCCCTGAACCCATCCGCAGAGCGCGTAAGCGCACCGGTGGCCGTGACCGGCAAAGAGAAAAAAGTCCTTTTCTCAATCGGAAACGGGGTGATGAGCAACAAAGAGATTGCTTTGGAGCCACAGTCCTTTGTTGTGTGGAAGTAATAGAAGAACGACAGATAGAGAAAAAGAGCTGCTTTGGACGGCTCTTTTTTTGCAGCGCTCCAGCTCCGCCAGACTCTCCGGGGTACCTATTGCTGTTTCCTCTATCTGTTCTGCGTGAATGAATCAGATCTGATAAATCCTTTCCGCGTTCCCATGCAGCATCTGCTCTTTTTCTTCCTCGGTGACATCCAGTGCGCGCACAAACGCCGGGCCGTCGGTCAGCCATTCTTTGCGCACCGGATAGGAGGTGCCCCAGATGATATGATCCGCGCCAAGTACCTTCACCGCGCACTCCAGCTGGGTCTTTCCCCAGGGCTGCGCATGGGACATTTCAAAATAAATGTGCTCACGGAAACGTGCCGCCATTTCACCGCTGTCAGATTTGAAACGGCTGACATCTTCAGTCTTTTTCGCCTGCTGCGGGAACATCATGTTTGCGATGGCAAAGAAGCCGCCGCCGAGCATGGAGTGTACCATTTTAAGGTTCGGATATTTTACAAACAGATCGCTGAAGACCTCGCGGCCTACGGCGAGTCCCTGGTCCACGCACCGGCCATAGGAACGTCTTACATTATTATACGCACAGAAGGACTGGTATTCCGCCGGAATCGGGGTATGATGAACGTAAACGCTCATCTCCAGCTCATTGACCTTCGCGAAAAACGCGTCAAATTTTTCATCGTCCAGATAGGCATCTCCATAATGCGCGCTGACCTGTACAGCGTTCATACCCAGCTCTTTTTTGCAGCGCTCCAGCTCCGCCAGACTCTCCGGGGTACCGTAGGGAGGAACAACCGCCAGTGCAATCAGCCTGCCGCTGCTCGCTTTTTCATATGCGTGCATCCCGTCATTGAACATACGGCAAAAGTCCAGATCCATCCATTCATGGCAGCCTGGCACCTTCAGCAGCGCCTTGTCTACGCCCGCCGCGTCCAGATCCGCCAGCTGACTCTCCATGACATAGTCCCCCTGCACATAGTTCAGGTTTGGGCTGCCCTCCGGTTTCTCAAGCACAACCTGCTTTTCCCCGTTCGTGCCGGGAATCTCCTCACAGCGACCATGCCAGCCAAACTTCACTTCACTCAGGAAACGCGCCATCAGATCATCGTCTGTAAAAAGCGCTTCCGGAACCCAGTATAAATTCGCATCAATTATCATTTTTGAATACCTCCATTTTGAAATATATGCTTCAATCTTATCCCTATTTCGGATACACACGCACAAGTCGGTCAAGTCACACCGCAGACCATACAGCAAGTGCGTGGTCTGGTGGTGAATCGTAACCACAAGTTTCTGTTTATTTCAGGCTTTCCAGCATCTCCACCGCCTTCGCCGCAAGCAGTTCTGCCGCACCGCGCCCGAACGGAGAATTCTGCGCCTCATAGCAGCTGCGGTCATATGCACTCTCATCTGCCATATATTTGGAAGCGCCGTTGACGAGCGTACAGATCAGTGTCGTGCCAAACCCGGACTGCTCCATGATAAACTCTGCCGTCCGGCAGGTCAGCTCTGGCTTCACGCCCAGCAGCGCCAGATCGCCGATGCGAATTGCCTCGATCGTCGTCTCACTCTCACCGTCCGGCTCATACACAGCATGTCTGGTCGGACGCAAACTGTGCAGATCATGGTTCATGTGCTTCGCCGGTACCATCAGGCTTGCAGAAGCTGCTTTCATCGTCGGTTCATCTGTCTTACTCTGATTTGTCTCACATAGCTCCGCATTCTCTTGTGAAAAATTCGCTTTTGTCTGGCTCACTTCATGCGCAATCTCACAGATCCGCTTCTTCAGCTCCTCCGAAAGACGGTCACAAATTGCAAAACCTTCCTCATGCAGATCGGTATGGATTTTTTCGCCATTCTCGAAAGTTTCGTTTACCGCCTTCTCGATGGGCGCCTGATCCGCTGCTGCGCCGATCAGAAACAGGCAGACAAGGCTCTCCCCGCTCTCTTCTTCTACTTTCCGGCAGGCGTTTCCGGCGATGTCGGAAGTCACCGGTTTTTTGCCGTCTGAAAGCACCGACTGATCCATGACGGAAGACTGAATCGCGAAATGGCTGATCAGGGCGATCGGCTTGCCTGCCAGATCATTGAACCGAAGAACGGTCACCATGCGGTTCGTCGGCCCATCGCCATTCGTGCCGACCCACCAGCCGTCCGCTGTCTCAATATCCCGGCTCGCCACAATACCGCACTCTCTGGCTCCGATTTCCATTGTCGCACTCTGCAGATTGTTCACGGCCTCCTCTGCCGATCCAACCGCGGCTTCCCGCAGCGCTTCGCGGTATTTTGTCTTCAGGGCAAGCTCCCCTTCTGATTTAAAATGACGATCTGGAAGCAAATGCGGTGAGGAGAATGAATGAGTCACGCACACCCAGATGTTTTCCTCTTTCACACCCGTTTTTTCCGTGATCAGCGCACGGATGGCCTCCGTCTCTTCCCCCGGCATGGAAGTGATCTCCAGGGAAACCAGGATCACCGTACTTTCTGTTTTTTCCTGCCGGATTGCTACCGCCCTCGCATGAATCGGGTCATGGATCATCCCAAAATTCTCAACCGCAAGGTAATCCTGCGGGATCTCAATCACGCGCTTTCCCGCTCCTGCCTTTAGTCCTCCCATACTTTTATCCTTCTTTCTTTCCATTCACATTTGATCATTTAACCAAATACAACTGCACACTTTGCTACCACGCCAGCAGTGCGCTGCACATACTCTCCGTTGTGTCTTTACTCTCGTAATTAAACACAAACACATCCGTCTCTGTAGTCACCACAAGGTAGCATTCCAGTGCGTTCTTCACACAGAGCATATACTGTCCCCACGCATCATTTTCCCAGATGCCGACGGTATACTTGTCTTCGGAAACAGCGTTTATGGCGTTTCCCATATCAAAGGAAGTCACAATCTCGGCTGAACGGAGCTCTTCTTTGCCAAATTGAATCACCACTTCATCCTCATAGGAAACCATAAACACTTCATCTTCAATGTTAATGCTCATGGCGGCTTTTTTAAAAATGCCAAGCGCAGCCAGGATTCCTACAATCACAACCACCGCAACCAGACCTTTGAGCGCGTTCACGACTCCCTGATGTTTTTCCAGAAAATCTGTATTCATCTTTTTAACCGACCTCTGCCCGTATCTCGAATCCTGTGTTTACGTGCTCCGCACACGCACAGCCTTCCATTTTATTGACTGATATGCTTATCTTAGCGTCTTATCATAAGAAAAATGGTAGCCTTTGTATACAAAATCCACCATATTCGGGTTTATCTTGGTAAATCCCCCCTTTGGCATATCCGCGCTGTGCGGTCGCTGGCAGTCGTAGATCAGATTTCCATCGGTGTCCCGCTCATCGACAATCGGCGGATGCGGTGCCGCTGGTGATGGCTGTTCCAATTCTTCTCCCGCCATGGCCTTGCATGCCGCCTCGTAAAAAATATCCAGAGCACCATCCGCCACTTTGCCGGGACCGCCATAAACCGCGTCAAACGCATCCCGGTGCGCCAGCAGTTTTTCCAGGTCGCTCTTCCATTTGCTCACGGAGCCATTCAGCGTCTTACCGTGCCCCATTACCTCATCCCCGGTAAACAGCAGTCTGCCCTTTCGGTCCAAAATCGCGATTCCGTCTGCCGTGTGGTCGCCGATGCGGAAAATCTCCAGTTCGCGCCCTTTAAGCGGAATAATGTCGCCGTCGCTCACCGCTGTTTTTGGATAATCTGGCTCTGGGAAGACAATCCCTTCAAAGCTCGGATAGGGAATAGACGCCAATGGCAGAGCTTCCTCACCCATATAAGCCATATCAAAGTAAAAATTATTGGCTGAATGGTCAAAATGGTGATGGGTGTTGATCACCCACGGCACCGGCTTGCCACAGAGCTTTTCCAGAAATTCTCTTAAATTCCCGGCGCCGTAACCGGTATCAATCGCCACTCCCGCCTCGTCGCCGACCAGCAGATAATGATAATCGCCGGAGCTCATGATCTGCCAGGTGCTTTCGTTAATCTGTGTAACCTCATAATATGGGACATCCATTGGTGTAAGCGTTCCGTCCTTGTGGCGGATCTGAACGTTATGTTTTGGTGAAAAATCAATCGCTGTCATTTGCCCCTCCTGTTGCTTTTTTTGTCTTAAAATGATATAATGCATAGAATATTAGTGTAATTTTAAGCTATTTTTTATTTTACACGAAATATTTCCATTTTTCTATTGTTATTTTCGCCCGCTTTTTTCTGTCCAACCGTCTGGCAATAAAGCATAATGATCTGGAAACATTTCCGTGGAGAAAAAACAGCTTACACCATTTACCATAATTTAGGTAAATCCGGCCAACTGAAGTCTGTCTGCGCTTCGCATGGCATAACACAGCGGTCGCTAAATCATTTGCAAAAGGATAAACCATCATGCTGGAATGCAGTGCCATCAAACACTTAAATGATTTTATTGTGCTTGCCGACACCGGCAATTATACCCAGGCCTGTGACCGGCTCTATCTCTCGAAGTCTACGCTGACCAAGCACATCCGGGATCTGGAAGCCAGCCTGGAGCACAAGCTGTTCGTCCAGTCCGGCCATAAGCTTGTACTGACTGAGTTTGGCAAATTCTTCCTGGACTATGCCAGGCGCTTTACCACGCTCGATGATGAGTACGAGCAGGCCCGAACCTCCTGGGAGGAAGACGTCTCTTCCGAAGTGCGGATCGCAGTCGCCGCGCATATGAACTGCGACCATATGGTAAATATGCTGTGGGATCATTTCAGTCAGGGACACCCGCAATATCATCTTTCAACGATTGAGTACCAGGCCGCGCTTCTCTCCCGCGAGGACCTGTTCGCCATGGGATATGAGCTGGTATTCGCCCTCTCGGCTTTACCGACAGACAAAAGCTGCGGCTGCTTTACCTGGGCTGAAAGTGAATTGACTGCTGTGCTCCCGCTTTCACACGCGCTTGCCGCCCCGGATCAGGGGCGTACCCGCATCCGGCTGCAGGAGCTGGCCGCTGAGCCGTTTGTACTTCCCCCGCGGGAGACCGCGCTGCACCAGATGGTCGTTTCCCTCTGCCAGCAGGCCAGCTTCACGCCGCGGATTGACTTTACCATCCACGGAAACGCGAATCTGGCGGAACTTGTATCTGGCAATGTCGGTGTCTCCATCTCTACAGAAAATGATATCCCGGCAAAGGTTTACGCGAAAAGGGTCGCCCTGATTCCTCTCGACCCGCCCTCGCCCGTTTATCTGAATCTGTACTATCGCAAAGACCTGGCGCTCTCCGCGTCGGCAAAGGCGTTTTTGAATTACGCGATGCACATTCACAGGGATCACTCCATGGATATCCCTTACTATGGACCGGAGGCAGGAATTGAAAACCCTTTTTTTAAATGAATTTCTCATTCTCGCGGAACAGCTGAATTTCTCCAACGCCGCGAAAAAGCTCGGCATCAACCAGTCCGCTCTCTCCCGGCACATCAAACAGCTGGAAGAAGAGCTTAACGTGCCTCTTTTTACCCGCACCACCCAGAAAATCGAGCTGACCTCTTTCGGAATGGCCTTTCTTCCGCACGCAATAGCCATCACAGAACACGAAAAAGAGTTTGAGCGCACTGCGGAAGCACTCCGCCGGGATGCGGATCATCGAATTTCCCTGGGAGTCGTCGGATTCCCGGCTTACTACGGCATCACCACGCTCTTTGCTGATTTCAAAAAACAATACCCGCAGGCTATCATCGATGTGCTGATGCTCTCAACGGATGAAACGCTCGGTCAGCTGCAGTCCGGTCTCCTCGACGCCGCCTTTATCCACAACACCGGCACGTTTGAGGACGACTATACCATGATTCCTTACCGGGAGGACTACCTCTCGGTAAGCCTCCCGCACAGCCATCCGCTGGCAGCGAAGAAGTCCGTACATCTCTCTGAATTAAAGGATGAGGTCTTCTTCATCCGCCACAAAAAAGGATCTACTCCCTGGCAGCTGGAGGTCAATGAACTGCAAAACGCAGGCTTCACACCAAAGCTGTCGTCCAGCAAAGGCAACTGGGAGGATTCTGTCATCAATCGTAGTGGAGAGGTCTCTCTGGTAAAGCAGGGACTCGCGGATAAGCTGCGCGGCAATGTCCACATCGCCGTCGTCGATCTCGAGCCGCGCGTTCACACCGATCTTTATCTGATCTATCCAAAAGAGCGACACCTGAACGCAATGGTAGACGCATTTGTAAAATTCACAGCCGAAAACCGGAAAGGAAACCTCGGCTAATTCGTTACAGGTCACACCATGACCAAATTTACCTTATCTCAGCCACTACTCTTTCACGTTTGAGAACAGCCATTCCCGGATTGCTTCTATATTATAGGCGGTCTTCCAGGTATTGACATGATGCTCCCCACCCCGGCTGCTCCAGCCATTCGCCACGCTCTCAATCTTGTATGGCGTATAAATCACATTCGCACCGGTCGCAATCAATGTTTTCGCGATCCCGGCCATTTCCTCTTCCGAAGCTCTGGCGTCAATCAGCTTTCGCGCAACCTTCGCGCCCTTTGATTCCATCTCACACGCCATCTGATTCATCACCGGAAAGGCTTTCGCGTCGCCCATGGAATTGATCATCCAGAGGTTCTGTTTTTCCAGTCCTCCGATCTGCCGCTCATCCCATTGTCCGGCCACCAGAAAGGAAGCCGCAAACAGATCCGGATAGCGCACGTTCAGCACAATCGAAGACATGCAGCCCATCGATTGTCCCGTCGTATAGAGACGTTTCCGATCGACCGGATATGTCTCGCAAACCCAGTCCAGCAAACGTTTTTCCATCTCCAGGCGCGGGTCAACGTTCCAGTCGTCATCCACAATCGGCGGGCCGTCAAACTGCGGCGCCAGTACAAAGCATTTGCGCTTCGCCTGCTCTTCCGGTCTGGCCCAGACCAAGGCTCCGACGCCCTGCGCCAGCGTCAGGCGCGAATCCGGCCCACAGGGTCCAGCATCATGAATAAACTGCACCAGAGGATAGGTGCTCTCCGGCTCCAGGTCTTTGGGGATATAAAGGTTGTACGCCAGCCCTTCAAATTCCCCCTGGATGAAATCATCCACAATCAGGTTCTGCACCTGATCATTCTGATCTGCCTGTTTCAGTATATCATTTTCCGCGGCAAACGGCGCCGCGATTTCACTGCCGTCCGAGGCGTTTATCGACTTACATTGCCGCACGGTCACACTGGCCCTCTCCAGCGTCGTCGGTGTATGCTCCCAGGGATTCCCCTGATGGAAGGTAGACGCGGACGCATCCTCCGGCGACAGCTCTAACACGACGGTATTTCCCTCCACGGATATCCCCGTGATAGTGCGGTCTGCGACGGAAAACGCTTCCGCAGGTATATCGGCTGCGATCGACTGATCATATTCCAGCAGCGCCCGGACGCATTTCTGCGCCTCCGGCCCCACCTCAGTCACCGCCGTGATATGTAAAATATGTTGGTTATTCATAATATTCCTCCGTGCCTCACCAGATTTCATGCGCCTCTCCGGCGGGGAGTACCGTACAGTTTTCTTCTTCCCGGTATGGCATCCCCCGCTCGATCAGATAGATCGCCAGAGGCGCGGCTGCACTAAGCAGCACGCCGCCAGAGAGCTTCAGCTCATTCAGTACAGAGTCCGCGCGAAAGAAGCTGTTGATCGCAATCATCAGGGCGGTAGCCGCCAGGCAGACCGCCGAGATAACCGCTGCTTTTTTCAGATTTCCCGAGGAGCTTCGATGGTCATAAAGCGTCATCCGTTTGCGCATAAACACATAATTTATGGTTGCCGCGGCCAACAGCATCAGGCCGATCACAGATGCGAACTCCGGCACCGCCACCAGCAGAGAATAGGTTCCGGCGAAGCCGTCCATACACATCAGACGAAAATACACCGCACACACTGCCACCGTCAGCAGAATATACATCATGCGGTACCAGACGTACATCGTCGGCGTCACATCCTGCACCAGCCATGGCTCCGTATAAAAGCGCTCGACCTTATAGCCGCCGTTTGCTTTTTCCGTGCGGATCTCTGTATAGCCGCGAAAATACTTGTGATAGTAGGTACTGCGGTGGATATCGTCCCCGGTTGTCTTCTCCAGCTTCTGCTCCAGCTTCCAGTTCGAATTCACACCGTAAATGTCGTTGCCGACCTTCTCCGGACCTGTTTTCTTTGCCATGAAACAATCACTCCTTCGTTTATCAGGCGAGCATACTCTATACCCTTGGGCAACATATGGTTCCTTTTCAGTCGTTTATTTCCTTCACCCTGCAGCAGGACACAAAGTGTCTCGGTTCGACCTCTTCAAGCACCTGCGGCTGGCGGCATTTGTCACACGCGTACGGACAGCGCGCCGCGAAACGGCAGCCCGGCTCCGGATTAATCGCGGAGGTGATCTCACCTTTCAGCTGCACACGCTGCATCGGATGATCCAGATCCGTCGACGGGATTGCTGACAGCAGCGCCTTCGTATACGGATGCAGCGGACGGCGGAACAGCTCACGGGACGGGCTGGTCTCTACCAGCTGCCCCAGATACATGACGCAGATGTCGTCCGAAATATGGCGAACAACCGAAAGGTCATGGGTGACAAACATATAAGTCAGCTGCATCTGCTCCTGCAAATCCATCAGCAGGTTCAGCACCTGTGCCTGAATCGACACATCGAGGGCAGACACCGGCTCGTCGCACATGATAAACTGCGGATTCAGCGCCAGGGCGCGGGCAATGCCGACTCTCTGGCGGCGGCCACCGTCCATCTCATGCGGATAAGCAAGGCGAAGACGCTCTTCAATGCCGACCAGATCCATCAGCTCTTCCGTGCGCTGCTGCACCTGTGCTTTGGTATAGCGATGCGACTCCTGCAGCGGCTCCTTGATGGTTGCTTCCACGCTGGAGCGCGGGTTCAGGGACGAATACGGATCCTGGAATACAATGCTGACCTTCTCACGCAGCTCGCGGAGCTTTTTGCCCTTCGCATAGGTGATGTCCTCGCCGTCCAGGCGGACCACGCCATCCGTCGCGTCCAGCAGGCGGATAATGGTGCGGCCCAGCGTACTTTTTCCGCATCCGGACTCACCGACTACGCCCATCGTATGTCCCTTTTCAATGGATAACGTAATATCATCCACGGCGTGGTTCGTACCGGCGCCAACGCTGAAATATTTTTTTAAATGTTCTACCTCAAGCAGTGCCATGCTCACACGCCTCCTCTCTTGCCTTGTCCGGCATTTACTCTGCCGATGTCGGATGCAGGCTGCGTATTCTTCGTCTTCGCGGCTGTCTGTGCCCCTCCCGCTGTAAATTTACAACAGCGGACAAAATGGCCGGGCTCAATTTCCAACATGATCTGATCCTTCGAACACTCACTCGTACACTCTGGACACCGCGGCCCGAATTTACAGCCGTCCGGCAGGTTCGTCGGATCAGGCGGCAGGCCATGGATCGGCGAGAGCCGCTTGGAATCGTCGTCCAACTTCGGCAGAGAGCCAAACAGGCCCAACGTATACGGATGCCGCGGGTTGCGGAAAATATGCTCCCGCGTGCCGTACTCCACAATCTCGCCCGCATAGATAACCGCGACGTCGTCGCAGGTCTCCGCCACGACGCCCAGGTCGTGCGTGATCAGAATCATGGACGTATTAAATTTCTCACGAAGCTCGCGCATCATATCCAGCACCTGTGCCTGAATGGTAACATCCAGCGCTGTCGTCGGCTCATCCGCGAGAATCAGCTCCGGATTGCAGGCCAGCGCCATCGCGATCACGACACGCTGCTTCATGCCGCCGGAGAACTGATGCGGATAATCCATATAGCGGACACTCGCAATTCCCACCAGTTCCAGCATCTCGATCGTGCGCTCCTGTGCCTGCTGTTTGGTGTAATTATTATGCTGCAGGACCACCTCACTGATCTGATCGCCGACCGTCATCGTCGGGTTCAGCGCCGTCATCGGATCCTGGAAAATCATGGCAATTTTATTGCCGCGCACCTTCATCATTTCCTTTTCCGGCAGCTTCAGCAGATCCTGGCCATCCAGGAAAATCTCACCCTTCTGAATCTTCGCCGGCGGCGTCGGCAGAATACGCAGGATCGATTTCGCGATTGTCGTCTTGCCTGCTCCCGTCTCGCCCACAAGGCCGAGGGTCTTACCCTTTTTTACCGTCAGGTCCACACCATTGACAGCCTGTACGATCTGGCCGCCGGAGGAATACTCGACGACAAGATCTTTGATTTGCAAAAACTCTTCACTCATCTTCTCTTCCCCCTCATCAGTCCTTCAGCCTCGGATCCATCGCGTCGCGCAGACCGTCGCCAAGCAGGTTGATCGCCAGTACCGTAAGCAGGATGACAAATCCCGGCCACAGCATCTCATGCGGATATTTTGTCAGATACTCACGCGCGGAAGAACACATCGCGCCCCACTCCGCGGTCGGCGGCTGGATACCCAGCCCTATGTAGGAAAGGCCTGCCGCTGACATCATCGTGCCGCCGATCTGGCCGGTCGTACCGACGATTGTCGGCGCAATGATATTCGGCATCATATGCTTAAACATGATTTTCATCTTTGAGCAGTTCATTGCCTTCGCTGCTTCCAGATATTCCATCTCACGCTCTTTTAGCGCCATCGCACGAGTGCCGCGCACAGAACCAGGAAGACCGGAAACCGAAAGCGCCAGCACCGTGTAGCCAAACCCGGAGCCCAATGCGGAGGAAATCACGATCGCGAGCAGGGTACCCGGAATCGCCATCCACACGTCGCAGATACGCATTGCGATATTGTCCACCTGTCCGCCATAGTACCCGACGATACAGCCGAAAAACACACCGAACACCATGCCGACAATAGCCACTGTGAAGCCAAGCATCAGAGACATCCGGCCGCCGTAAAGGATACGGCTGAAAATGTCGCGCCCCAGGTTGTCACAGCCCATAATATGCGCAAAGCTCGAACCCGCGTTCAGAGCGGAATAATCCATGTAATTCGGGTCATAGGGGGCAATCAGCGGCGCGAATACACACGCCAGGATAATGATCAGAAGAACAATCAGGCCCAGCATCGCCGTTTTGCTCTTTACCAGCCGCCGCATGATCTGGCGCAGCTGGGTGTCTTTTTTCCGTTTCGGCACGGAAGAAGCCTTCGTAACAGTTGCCGCGTTCGCCATTATTTCTTCCCGCCTTTCTTCGCACCGCCTTTTTTCGCGGCATAATTTACATACTGCGCCTTGATACGCGGATCAAGATACGCATACACCAGGTCTACCAACAGCGTGATCACCGCTGAGAACAGTGCTAGGATCATAACCGAGCCGCGAACCACCGGATAGTCTCTTGAGTTCACGCCGGTCAGCAGATACTGGCCGATCCCCGGGAAAGAGAATACCGTCTCAATAACCACGGTACCGCCGACCACCATCGACAGCTGCATACCCAGCGAATTCACTACGGGGATCAACGCGTTCGGCAGCATATGTTTATAGATAACGGTACGCTCCGGAAGTCCTTTCGCCCGCGCCGTCGTCACAAAATCGGCGCGGATCATTTCCAGTGCTGCGGAACGCGTCTGCCTTGCGTTCATCGCCATACCGGACAGAGAGTTTGCCAGCACCGGCATAATCCAGTACATCCAGGTCGGATAAGAGCCGCTGATACCGAACGGCGGCAGCCAGCCCAGCTGTACCGAAAACAGAACCACCATCAGAAGTCCCAGGAAAAACTGCGGCACCGAGATAAATACCATTGCCAGAACCAGAACGCCCTGATCCCAGATCGTATTTCTGTGAATCGCCGCGTTTACGCCGAGCGGGATGCCGATGATAATATTCAAGAACATCGAAATCAGGCCCAGACCCAGCGTACGGGGAAGACGGGTCGCAAATTCCTGAATGACAGGAATGCCATATACATAGGATTCGCCAAAGTCCAGACGACAGGCATTGATCAGGAACTCACCGAGCTGTACCATATACGGCCGGTCAAGCCCTAACTGCTCCCGCACACGCGCGATATCCTCATTCGTGGCGCCCGACCCCAGGATGATCTGTGCGGGATCACCCGGCACAAACCACATGATCGTAAAAATAATGACGCCCACACAGGCCATAATTACGATCAGCCAGAGAAGTCTTTTTACTATATATCTCCACATAGTTACGCCTTTCTTTTTAAGAGCTTCTTAAAACAGCATCAGGACGAAAACATATCTGTAGTCATCTGTCCTGAATCATTACATTTTTTGTAAAATAGGGCACCGCCCCGCAACTGCCGGAGCGGCGCCCTGAGGAAAATTATTATGAAAGAAACTGCTGATTATTCAACCGATCCATCGAAGCAGCAGGCACCCGGAAGCAGGTTCAGGCGGTCAGACAGGCATACATAGGTACAGTCTTCCGGAACGATATCGTAGTTGTTTCCGGCATAAAGACCCATCGCGTAACCATTGTCTGTACACATCTGCCACCATGCCAGCATATTCTCTGCGGTATGACCCTCAGCCGTATTGCACAGCTCCAGGAGCTCCTGCCACTCATCATTTACGGTGAAGTAGCCGTTCGCTGTACCGGTACCGCCATTGCTGTTGTAGTCGAAGCCGTGACTCCAAACCTGTACGTTGTAGTCGCCAGCCATCATGCCGAACATCATATCCCATGCGGAGGAATCCGCCAGAGTGGAGGTCTGTGTCGCCTGGTCAACGCCCTTTACAGTCGCGTTGATACCGGCCGCCGCAAGCTGAGCCGCGATAATCGTCGCCACGTCATTGTAATCGCTCTGTGTAAGAACCGTCAGTGTCTCTCCGTTATAAGAGGATGCCGCAAGATACTCCGCTGCCGCTTCCAGATCTGCGCCGTCATTCGTATTGTAGTTGTCAAGGCTTGCCCAGTCTACATAGCTGTAATCCGAATAATAATCGGTCGCGTATGCGTACAGTCTGGTATAGGTTCCGCCAAGAGCTGTGATCAGGCCGTTCTGGTCGATCGCGTTCAGAACCGCAAGTCTCAGGTTCACATCACCAGTCGGCATATCTTCGCTGCAGTTCAGGCAAAGTCCGTAAACAAACTTCTGCACATAGCTGTATACGCTGTACTGATCGCCGTAGCTTCCATCGTCTGTGAAGGTCTCAATGTTTTCCAGCGGCATATCATATACCATATCCAGAGCGCCGGACTGAAGACCTGTCTCACGGGAGTTGCCTTCGTCTACGAACTGATAGGTGATCGTCTGTACATTCGCCTGAGACTCCTGACGGCGAAGAGACTCATCCGTCTGCCAGTACTCCTCGTTCTTCTCAATCACCAGAGAGGAACCAGAGGTATAGGATACAAATTTATACGGGCCGGTACCGCACATCGAGCTGGTCAGATTTTCCGTATTGTTCTCCGAAACGATGAAACAGCGGGACAGGAAGTTCTCCAGTGCGCCCAGGGAATTCAATTCCTCTGAGAAGGTGAACAGAACGGTCGTGTCATCCTCCGCCTCTACGGAAACCAGCGTCTGCCAGTTTGAAGTCGTCGCGTTCTCATACTGATACATATAGCTGTAAGCAATATCAGAAGCGGTGATGTGATTGCCGGCATGATCGTAGATATAATCATAAATGTACACACGGTACTCTACGCTGCCTTCCTCATGGTCATACCCGCCATATTCGCCGCGGCTTGCATCCGCCAGTAGCGCATAGAACTCGCCATCCGCAGACGTCTCAAACAGCATCTCATAGACTTCGTAGTTACCCGGTACATTATTGTCGGTACCCCACGGCTCAATGGAAGTCGCCGTGTTCCAGCCTACTATCAGGGAAGAACGGGTGAACGAATTGTCGATATTCGCAGTATCATGCAGCGAATCATCACTTGCCAGCGCTGTCGTCCCAACAAGGCTTGTGCCAAACGCAACCGCCACAAAGCTGGCCGCCGTTCCCTTCAGAAAATCTCTTCTGCTGATTTCTCTCATTTTGTTTTTCCTCCTAATTTTTATTCAGGCAAAATGCCTTTTCCTGCTCCTCTGCGTCGGATTTTTCATAG
The DNA here is from genome assembly GCA_020860365.1 of Clostridiales bacterium. Classification (GTDB taxonomy): domain Bacteria; phylum Bacillota; class Clostridia; order Lachnospirales; family Lachnospiraceae; genus Choladousia. The sequence continues at coordinate 38,571 of JAJBUL010000237.1, forward strand.
CCGTGCGCACCCAAAAGAGCCGGCTCAATTTTTTACTTTTATCACAGCCATCCGGACGGGATCGATCCGAAGCTGCTGCCGGTGACAGTGATTTTCTGGTACTTCACGAAACCAGAGGACGTCTCCTTCGATTCCTTTGAATAATGCCATTTTACTGATTCCTCTGTGCAGTTTCAACACGGGAAAAGTTGGAGTTTTATTCATTTTTTGCAATAATCACCACATACCCGGCCTGCGTTTTCCTCTTTTTCGTGTTTTTCACTACCTCATTTTCCTATACAAGGCTGCGCCAGGCGGGTGCGGCGTTTCTCCGGTTCGAAGGACAAGATTGCCGCGCGGCAGATTTTTTCTCCCGCCTGTATGCATAGTAACGGGCAGGATACGATTCCTCCGTCCTGCCCGCCGCGCATTCCTTTTCAGTTGCCTTCAATCATTTCTCATGTCGTTTGGTTTTGGCTCAACAACAGACCATTTTTCATCCCCCGACTGTACATAATACACCGGTATCTGCCCCACCAGCTCCGGCAGATACCGCAGCATATCTTTCATACCGATCTCCTCGAAATTAAAAAATGTCATTTTTCCAAGGCAATGAAAGCCAGATGCCTCTCGGCAGTACATCACCCACCGGGATTCTCTGGCAAACAGTCGAGGCACCCTTTTCATCAGGCTCCATCACCACAGTCCGATTCATCTTCCAGCTCTTCCACCACCCGGCAGATTCGCAGCAGCGCCTCCGCATCTTCCGTTCCCAGGCGGTCTACAAGTCGGGCGATCTCTTCCCGTTTTTCCTTTCTCCGCCGCCCCACACGCTGCTTTCCCAGATCGGTCAGCTTTACACTCACCCGCCTGCGGTCATACGACGATGTTTCACGAACGATAAGCTGATCCTCTTCCAGTTCGTTGAGTACCGCGGTTACGCGTGGGGTTGTGACGCGCATATAGTCGCGGAGTTCTCCAGGAGATGTCTGCCCTTCATGCGCATACAGATAGTTGAGAACCATCCCCCGCCCGGAATCCGATTCTCCGGAATGCTTTCTTCCTCTTCGGCTCGCATGTCTTCTCTGCGTCACGTTCATAATTTCATCAATCAGCTGTTCTCTGTCCATCTTTTCGTCCTTCTTTCTCCCCATCTGGTTTTGCTCCGTCATCCAATCGGCATGTATTTCATCAAAAGTTCTTCTCTCACCCGATCGGTATATACCTCATCAGAAGCGCTTCCAGTTCGTCATTCGAAATCGGTGTCGGAACGGAAAATTCTGTGTTCTCCGCAATTGCCTGCGCCAGGGAGCGGTACTCGTCCGCCTGCGCGGACTCCGGCGCGTATTCAATAACCGTTTTCCGCTGCAGCTCCGCATGCTGTACCAGATTGTCACGTGGAATAAAATAAATCATCCGTGTATTGAGTTTTTCTGCAAAAGCGGTTACAAGCTCTCTCCTGATCTACCATACGGGAATTGCAGATGAGCCCGCCCAGCTTTGTCTTACCAGTCTCCGCATAGCGCCGTATTCCTCTGCAGATATTGTTTGCCGCATACAGGCTCATCATCTCGCCCGAACAGACAATATAGATTTCCTTCGCCTTCCCTTCCCGGATGGGCATGGCAAACCCACCGCACACGACATCGCCCAGGACGTCATAAAGGACATAATCCAGATCCGGCGTGTAAGCGCCGAGATTTTCCAGTAAGTTAATCGCTGTGACAATCCCGCGTCCCGCACAGCCGACTCCTGGTTCCGGGCCGCCGGATTCCACAGCTTTAATCCCATGAAATCCAGTATAGAGAAAGTCATCCAGTTCTGCTTCATCCTCATCCTTTTCCCGCATCGTATCCAGGACGGTCTGACGCACATGGCCGCCCAGGATCAATCTCGTGGAATCTGCTTTGGGGTCACAACCCACAATCATCAGTTTTTTCTTATTTTCCGCCAGAGCGGCCGCCAGATTCTGTGACGTAGTGGATTTTCCGATGCCGCCCTTTCCATAAATCGCGATCTGTCTCATAGATTCATTCATCCTCTCTTTTCTTACAGCCCTTCCTGATTCAGCCAGGCGTCCATCGCACCGCCCATCATGTTAAACGCGTCCATCGATTCTACCGGAAACATACTGCCCGGGTTTGGAAGCCTCACCCAACGAACCTCTTTCTCGACCAATGGCTGCAAATCACTGTCCGCAAAGATCATGCGAACAGACGGCGCATTGGCCCATCTGGCAAAATCATCCTCGCCGGTCAGCTTCTGATCACCGTTCTCCATATATGCCCTGTCCATCTCGTAAAAGCTAAGAACCCGAATCTTTTTTTCTCCGCGGCGAAGCAATTCCCGACGGATGGCGTTTGCCATAAACTGTTCCCCGACAATCAGGATTTCTGCTCCTGTCTCCATGTCGTTTCCTTTTCCCTGTCCTGCATTCGGCTTCCCGACAGTTTCCACTGATCTGGCTTCCTTCCTCAGATCTTCATCTGCTCTTTCGGCGGTTTCTACTGATCTGATTCCCTTGATCTGCTCTTCATTTGCTCTTCTGGCGGTTTCCGCCGACCTGATCTCCATACTCTGGCCTTTCGCCAGATTCCCGGCGGCTGCCATCGAACCGAACTCTTTTAGCCTGTTTTTCAATATCTCCACACTAGCCGCGCCGAATGGCGCTCCTGCCAGATAAGGAATTCCATATTCACTCTCCATATATCTGGCCAGACGCAGACCGGATTCGCTCACCACCAGGTTCAGCGCAGCGGCAGGAGCCATCTTCAGATTCTCCGTCGTCTCCTTCCAGCCCCAGCGGGAGAGAATCTGAAATCCTTCCTGCTTCAAAAGCGTTTCCAGATCACGAAAAGCCTCCTTTGCCCAATCAATCGTATTTGCGCCAAGGATATTCAGTGAGCCGGGAATCGTCTCGCACGGCGCCAGCAAAAGCCGCCCCATCGCCTCTAGGGTACAGCCAATCCCGTACAGGTAATCCTTTTCTCCGTCAATCTTCACCGACGCCGCAGGAAGCCCGCTCTGCGTGGAAGCGTCCCCTCGCCGCGCCCGGCGGCTGGTCGGTTCATCAATAAAAGCTCGCTGCGTGAAGGACGATCCTTCTGTAATCTTCTCCGCCGCATACTCCAGATCCGAACCAATCATAGATGCGGACGGGCCATAGGCAAGCAGGACAAAGTTCGGGGAAAGCTGCTTCACACCTTTTTCAAACGCAAGCATCACTTTATTTTCCGTACCCGTAATAATATCCTCATTGCGGATGTCCGAATTGAGGACGCGCACTCCGGGAATAAGTCCGCCAAAGCCGCCCCGGCCGCCTCTATGTCCATGGCGGCCTTCTATTCCCGGTCGACCTTCCTGGTCTGGACGACCAGTCATTTCTGCATATTTGTCTCTATCCAACTTGCCAGCTGCCCACGGACGACCGCCCACGTCAGAGTTGTCATTCATCGACGGACGCCTGCCCCGATCCGGCCTTCCATTCCCGTCGCGGCCAAACATAAGCGGCTTATAGGTGCTCGAATCATCGATCAAACCCAGTCCTTCTGTCTCATTCACTACTGTTTCAAATCCCATCAGATCCGAAAGACAGGGCGGTAACACTTTCCACAATCGCTTCATATTATATATGTCTCCTTCTCTTTTCTTTAATCAAATCCGCCTGTTAAACCATCTGGTCGCAAATCGACGCCCCGGTTTTCCAAAACGCGCTGCTACTCATGATCTCCAAACTCCAGATGCGCGTCCTCAAATATGGTAAGGTCAATGTCATATTCCTGTTTTACCCGTTCCTTCAGCAGTTCACTGTCCGTTGAGAGAATGACCCACTGGCAGCCGCAGGCAATGACAAACCGCTTCTCTCCCTGTTCCCTGGAAAGCTCCGCGAGCGCCTCAACGATCTGGTTCAGATAGCGCCCGCTGGAAAAATCGCTCATCGACGGACAAAGCAGCGCCGCCCGCCCTTCGCGCATCAACGCCCCGATTCTCCGATATGGCTTATGGCGCAGGCAGTTCACAGAGCCCACAAAAAGCAACATTCCCTTCTCTGATAGTTCCTCAAGCAAATGATCTCCTTTTCCTCCTCGCTGAGGCATGCGCCCCGCGTCTATGTTTCTATTATTGTCTCTGTCCATTCATTTCCTCCATATACGATAATTGTAAAAAACCGTGCAATTTATTTAATTCACATGAGTTAATCATATCCATTAATTATCCGTTTGTCAAGCAAAAAAAGGCCCGCAACTCCTCCCCTGTCAGAAAAAGAGCTGCAGACCACCTTTCTTCTCTGCGCCAAAACGCAGTTATACCATGATTCCTTCGCGAGCAATACGCTCTCCAGATCCGCCTCTTTGAAATTCATTACCGAAACATTTATCTAAAGATAATGTCCCGTCACGCTTTCCTGGTTTTCCCTGACCTCCTGGGGTGTACCTACGGCAACAATCCGTCCGCCTGATTTGCCACCCCCAGGTCCCATGTCGATAATATAATCCGCATTTCGTATGATATCCAGGTCATGCTCAATGACAACCAGCGTCGCGCCATTTTTCAGCAGAGTCTGAAATACTCGCAGAAGCGTCTGTACATCCAGCGGATGTAATCCTATAGTAGGCTCGTCAAACACAAACACAGAGTCCGTCTGCACCCGTCCCATCTCACTTGCAAGCTTCAGGCGTTGTGCTTCTCCGCCGGAAAGGCTGGGGGTCTCTTCTCCCAATGTCAGATAATCCAATCCCAGATCCTGCAGCGTTTTCAGCTTCGGAACAACTCGCTTCAGTTCCGCGCAAGCGGAGAGCGCTGAATGGATATCCATGTCCATCATCTGCGGCAAAGACCAGGATTGTCCTGCTTTGTTCGTCCAGAGGATCTGTTCTGCCTGCTTATTATAACGGCTGCCTCCGCACTCTGTGCACGTAATATGAATATCCGGTAAAAACTGGATGTCGAGATCAATCTGACCGGTTCCATCACAGACCGGACATCGAAGTCTGCCCGTATTATAAGAAAAATCCCCCGCCTTATAGCCCTGCTCCTTAGCCTGGGGCAATCTCGCAAATTGTTTTCTCAGATCATCATGGATATCGGCATAAGTGGCGACCGTAGAACGGACATTAATGCCAATCGGCGTCGCGTCAATTAATTTTACGTGACAAATCTCATCTGCTTTAACAAACTCCACCGAAGCTGGCAGTTTTTTCCCTTCAATGACAGCCTCCAAAGCTGGCACCAGACATTCCAGCACCAGAGTTGTCTTACCAGAGCCTGATACACCAGTCACAACTGTTAGTTTTCCCTTTGGAATACGTACTTTCAAGGGCTTCACCGTATGAATTTCCCTGGTAAACATACACAGTTCTCCCGCCTCAAAAAGGTTCTCAGACGAGACCGATTTTCTTTTGGGCTTTTCTCTATTTTTTTTCAGAAAAGGCCCGATTGTTGACTGACGGTTCTGGATAATCTCTTCGACGGTTCCTTCAGCTATCACATTTCCTCCCTCCGCACCGGCTCCTGGCCCCATCTCTACCAGCCAGTCTGCTTCCGCGATCACCTGTGTATCGTGATCAACCAGAATCACAGTATTCCCGTCCACGACCAGGTCACGCATCACAGAGATCAGACCTCTTATATTGTGCGGATGCAGTCCGATAGAGGGTTCATCCAAAATATACATTGCTCCTGTGATGCGGTTCCTCACCGCGCGAGCCAGCTGCATGCGCTGCCGTTCTCCTGTCGAGAGTGTCGAAGTGCCCCGATCCAGAGTCAGGTATCCCAGCCCCAATTCCAGCAGACGCCTCGCCACGACATGGAAGGATTCACAAATACTCTCAGCCAGAGGCCGCATTTCCTCCGGCAGTGTCGACGGCAGTTCCTCCACCCATACGGACAGCTCCTCCAGCGTCATCTGGCAGGCCTCCGCCAAAGAAATTCCCCGAAGTTTCGGAGCACGTGCCGCCTTAGACAGACGCGTTCCCCCACAGCATGTACAAGTGTCCTGCCGGAGAAATTTCTCTACGCGTTTCATACCCTTTTCATCCTTTACTTTTGAAAGAGCATTTTCTACCGTATAAACAGCATTAAAATAAGTAAAATCAAGTTCTCCTGACTGATTGGTATTTTTCGCCTTGTAAAAAATATGCTTTTTTTCCGCTGGGCCGTGAAAAACAATCTCTTTTTCCTTCTCTGTCAGTTCACAAAACGGAACATCCGTCCGCACCCCCATCTCGCGGCAGACATCCGTCATCAGAGACCACATCAGAGAATTCCAGGGAGCTACAGCCCCCTGGTCAATCGTCAATGATTCATCCGGTACCAGCGTTGACAGGTCAACTGTCTGCACCTGACCGGTTCCGTCACATGCCTGGCAGGCGCCCTGACTGTTAAAAGAAAGTTCCTCCGCCGAAGGCGCCCAAAAATGCGCACCACATTCCGGACAAATCAATTCACGCCCGGCAGCAACATTCAATGACGGTGGAAGATAGTGCCCATTGGGGCATCGATGGTTCGCCAGCCTGGAGAACATCAGACGCAGGCTATTTAAAAGTTCTGTTCCTGTGCCAAACGTGCTGCGCAGTCCCGGCACCCCTGGTCTCTGATGAAGAGCGAGAGCGGCAGGAACATGCAACACCTCATCCACATCCGCTTTCGAAGCAGTTGTCATTCTCCTGCGAGTGTACGTCGACAAAGACTCCATATATCGCCTGGATCCTTCCGCATAAAGAACACCAAGCGCCAGAGAAGACTTCCCCGAGCCGGAAACACCTACAATACCCACAATCTGGTTCAAAGGAATATCCACATCAATATTTTTAAGATTATGAACCCGCGCGCCCCGGATGTTAATTTTATCAATCATAGCGAAAGCATTCCTCCTGATTCTAAATATGATAAGATCATTCAAAAAGCCTCCGCAGCTTATGCGAAGGCTCATATAATAACTGCCTTATTCCACGTTCTTCCTTATTAGTCTACCACTTCTATCGGCGAAAAGTAAGTAGGAATAAAAATTGTCGGATCCATTCCACCGCGGAACATCGGTTCACCAATTGTCGTATGACGGAAGCCCGCAAAGAGCGCTCCTGGCAGGTACGCGTAAATAGATGCCAGGAAATTCCACTCCTTTGGAGGCACAGGCATCCTGCAATAAGCTACTTCTTCCGTAATACCCAGATTTTCCGGTGTCTGGTCACTGAATACCAGGACTTCTCTGGCTCCCCGCTTTACCATGTTATTCACCGTATCCGCGATTCTGGAAACATTATCATCATTGCTATTGATGATCACCATTTCTCCATACGCTTCGCCCGGTCCCATTAAAATATTCACATGCATATAGTTTTCGCTGTCAATAACCGCGCAAGCGTCCCCGGAAAGCTCAATCACTTTCGCCTGTACAAACTTTGCCGCCCAGAACATGGCGCCGTCAGCTGTAAGTCCCAGATACTTTTTGTCCATCCAGTGTATCGCCGCCGCAAAGCAGGAATCTGCCATCTTCTCCCAGTCGGCAAAAAACAGGTCATGATAGCTCTGCAGTTGCTCACGCAGCTGTGGCAAACACGCTTTTCCCGTCCGCATTTCTGCCATGGCAGCCGCCAGAATGATCGTACTGATCACATTAATATAGTAAGTACGCAAACCAGCATTGTTATCGCCTGCCGGTGCATTTTCATAAAAAAGAATATCCGCCTCTTTTGCAGTCTCTGAATCTGGACTATCCGTGACAGCCACCGTAATAATTCCGTGACGTTTACACTGCCGCAAAGCTTCAATCGTGCGGAAAATCCGACCGGACACACTGATAAAAAGAGCAATCGCTTCAGATCCATCCTCTTCATAGTCATAGTGGCGGCTCAGCTCAATTGCCTCCACCGCTTCATATTTTACATCCGGCAGATAATAAGCAAACGCCTCCTTCACGGCAAATGCTGCAATATTTGAATCCCCGCAGCCAGTTCCGATGATATGGGTTGCCGTGCGAAAAATCGGGTTTCCAATTATCTCTTTCACATTGTTTGCGGCGCGATCAAACTGATCCATCGTAAGAGGATCCACATCTGTACACTGTGCAAAGAAGCTGTCCTGGAAGTAAAATCTTCTGTAATATTTTTCATCATTTAACCTTTTATACATCGTATCCTCCTCACCTCATCCATTTTTCTTCCCTGAAATCATAGTGTCCACCAAAATATAATTTCTCATTGACAGCAGCCTGATAACCGGCCAGCAGTGCCCCCGGAATAAAATCAACAAATGGCGACATCCATCTCTCCGGCGCCTTTGCAATCCGGCAGATCACCGGCACTCCGGCATTAGCTCTGGAGTTGTAGCTGTTTTGGGCTATATGATATAAATCAGGAAATTGCACTTCCATATCAGCCTCCACTGCAAACGACTCTTTCTCTGAATCCGTGACAACAAGAGTTGGGCGATGCTGCGTCAGGCAGCCTGCGATCGTGTCCTTCATACGGCCAATGCTCGGATCTGCTTCGTTGATCATCACGATTGTCCCCACCTCATCAGGGCCGCGCATAAAAAAGCTGATATGCGCAAATTCCTCTGAATTCGTATGATCACAGTACACACCACCGCATTCAATAAATTTTTCTTCTACAAACTGGGCCGAAAAGCCCTCATTTCCATCAGCAATCACTTCAAACCTGTTCAGATTCTTCATTCGAATTGCCTCTGCAAACATCAGATCATCGATCCTTTCAATGTCTTCAAGGAAACGGAGCGTATACTCTTCCACACTCTTTTTCACTTCACCAAAACGCTCCGTATCTATGCTTCCATTACAAAGCCCAAGATAAGCTCCCAACGCCGCTATACCTGTCATGCTGGCATAATAAGAGCGAAGTCCAGGTGTGTTGCGTCCTGTCGGCGTCTCCAGGTTATAGATATAGCCAGCAGCCTTTCCACACACAGAATCGGGTGTGTTCGTAATCAACAGTGTCTTCGCCCCATAATTGTCGGCCTTACCAAACGCCTCTGCCACACGCCCCGAGGAGCCGCTCGCACTGATCGCTACAACCAACACTGCCTCTGCCTGGTAGCCATCCAGGAGTTCTTTTTCGCTGTAGAACCGACAAAAATCCATGATATCTGGCACATCGCATTTGCTCAGGCCGCTCAGCTTCTTAAATCCCGGAAGCATCGCCCCTACGGCTGAATACGAATCTCCACAGCCGAGCAGCATCACCCGGCGGATTTTCTCCGCCTCTTTTTGCGGCAAAACCGCACAAAGCTTTTTAAGGTCAAAACTTTTTTCTGTCTGATAGGCCGCCAGGCTAATAAGATCCTGTACCTGGCGAGTCACGGAATTGCTATAGTCCTTTTTATCCATCTGTCTTCTCCTTCCTTACAGGCATAATCGTTGATGTGCCGGTTCTCCGTTCATGCACCTTTTCTGTTCCGATAAGATTGGCTCAATTTTAAAGCAATACATCCGAACACCATCGCTCCCGCAAATGTAATAATTGCAATCAGAAAATCAATCGTATAAGACCCTGTAGCGTCATAGATTGCCCCAAGAGGCACAGAAAACACTGCGGCAATCATACTGTTACCAATCATCATCACTGCCCAGATATCTGAATAATAGCGGTCTCCCACCACAGTGCGGGCAATCAGCGGCGCCTGCATGCTATACATATTCAATCCCGCAAAACCAGTTAAAAGACAAGCTGGCAGCAAAAACAAGGGATACTGTTTGGATAGAATCATCCCCATCATTCCCAGAGTCATAAAGCCAACACCCCAGGCCATTCCGGCTTTGACACCATACCTGTCATTTAATCTTCCCAGCAAAAAGCCGCTGATCACGGAACCGATACTGCAAATACAGGCTGCGACGGAGCCATAGGAAACACTGGTTCCCAATTCCATGGTTGCAAATGTAGCAATATAGCCAGGCATCGAACTGCCGACGCTATAGCAAAGACAGGCCACCCAGGCAAAATAAAACATTGGCATAACAACGGCCTGCTTACGCGTCACACCCCAGCTCTGCTGCAGCCGTGCTTCGCCTGCCCGGGCAGGCGAACCTGAGAGAGATCCAGCCTCTTCTTGCCCATAAGGGCTGCATTTCATCTCCTCTGGACTTTTCAGGTGTAAGAAGACATAAGGCAAAGCGATTACCACCGGAAGCAGAGGCAAAATATGATACGCACTCCTCCACCCAAGATGCTCAATCAGCTGCGCGCTAAGTAAAGTAAAAAGAATCGTAAAGGCGTTTCCACTGGCAACACAGATACCTAATACCGTTCCTGTCTTCTTTTTAAACCACATGTTAATGATCAATGGCATGGCCATATACTGCGTAAATGCGGAGCCAATTCCGATCATGACAGCAGATACATAAAAACCATTAATCGACTGGTAAGACCCCATCAGGAACATACCCAAAAGCATCAGAAAGAGAGCCGGCACCACCACAAGTTTCAGTTTATAGGTAGTCAAAATCCGCCCCGCTACAGGATAAAGTACAGCCATCACTGCACACTCTATCCCACTTACGATCGTCATCTGTCGGACAAGAATACCAAATTCTTCCACAACCGGAGTGACAAAATTCCCGATACTGACATTAATAATACTGGTAGAAAAATAAATTAGAATACAGCAGACCATGATTGTCCACGCATAGTGTTTTTCCTGCATATTCGCTTTTTTCATATGATCGTTCAAACCTCTTACCCTCGCTGTCTATTGCACATACAATGATTGGAGTGTGAGCGCTCCATTCCTGACCTTTTCCCTGGTATCATCATGATCTCAGATTAAAAACATATTGATCTAGGCGGTCAAATGCCTCCTGCACCAGACTAAAAGGCAGCGCCAGATTCAGACGAATCGCATAGGGGCGATGGAAAGGACGACCATCCTGCCAGATGACACCAACCTCCGCGCCCGCATTTAGTAACTCGTCCAGACTCTTTTTGTTCGCCAGGCACCATTTTTCACAGTCCAGGTACATCATATAAGTTCCCTGTGGATGGTAAAGCTCCACGCCGTCAAAATGCTTTTCAATAAAATCATACGCGTAAGAAACATTCTGACTCAGAACCTCACAAAGCTCATCCACCCAGGTCGCACCCTCATCGCTATAGGCGCCAATCAGTGCATGCATAGACAGCACATTCATATGATTGTAACCTGATTTGCTGCCCTGTGCCCGCACACGGTCTCTCAGATAGCTGTTATAAATAATATGATAAGAACCGATAAGTCCTGCCAGGTTAAATGTCTTAGACGGCGCATAGAGTGCGATTGTCCGCATTTTCGCGTCCTCTGAGACAGACTGTGTCGGAATATGACGATGCCCGTCCAATAGAATATCCGACCAGATCTCATCAGAGACGACAATGCAGTCATTCGCCGCATACACTTCCATCGCTTTTTCGATCTCTTCCTTCTCCCACACACGGCCGCACGGATTGTGCGGGGAACAGAATACCGCCAGATGGATCTGGTACTGCTTCAGCTTGCGGTCCATATCCTCATAGTCCATCCGCCACACTCCATCCGCGTCCCGGATCAGATCCGTGAGAATAATGCGATACCCTGCCCTCGTCAGATCATTCGTAAACCCGATGTAGGTCGGGCTGTGCAATAACACATAGTCCCCCTGTGAGCAAAACGCATTCGCGGCACTGAGCATCCCTCCCAGCACGCCATTCTCATATTTAATGCATTCCGGTGTCAGGTCTTCCACTCCATTGCGCTCCTTCTGCCAGCGAATAATCGTGTCGTAATATGCCTCCGACGGAGAATAATACCCAAACGCCGGATGGGCTATCCGCTCTGCCATGGCTCTGGTTACAGACGGCGCGGTAGCAAAATTCATATCTGCCACCCACATCGGGATCTGAGAAAAGCCCTCTCTGGTAATTCCATTCTCGTATGGAATATTATCCACCGCCATGGCGTCTTTTCCTCTCCGATCCATGATTGTTGTAAAATCATACTTCATGTTACTTTCCTCCCAGTTTCTTGCGTTGTTTTTTCGACATGGTTACCGCACAGGCGCCAGTCAAAAATGCACCAATATAGAGAAGCATTCCCATGACAAATGCGCCGCGATAGCTTCCCAAGCGATCGTAAAAAAGTCCGATTGATGAATAAAGTCCACCACCAATCAGGCTGTTTGCCATCATCATAATCGCCCATATCTCTGAATAATTCTTAGAGCCGACAATACTCCTCGCCAGCAAAGGACACTGAACCGTATACATACTTGCCCCAAGGCCAACAATAAAAGCCCCTGGAAGAACCAGCATAGGAGACTGCTTGCTCAAAAGCATAAGCAGGTAGCCGACTGTCGTCGTAGCCGCTCCCCAGGTCAGGCCATAGACTACACTAAACCGGTCATTCAGCTGCCCGAGTATCAGGCTGCTTCCAATCGTACCTACCGCCAGCGCAATACCCGCATAAGATCCGAAATTAATGGTCTGTCCCAGCTCCATCGTCGTGTAGGTCACAATATAGCCGGATACTCCACTACCATAAATGTACATCAGGCACGCCGCCCACGCGACATATAAAAACAGAGAGCCAAATGCCTGTTTCCGTGTCAGCCCCCACTCGGAAGATACTGTGCTTCCATCCGAAGCAATACTCTCTTCCTCATCCTCCCCATAGGGTCTGCACCCTGCCTCCTGTGGACTCTTGATCAGCAGAAACACCGGCAGTATGGTGATCACTGCACCCATTGCGGCCATAATCAAATACGCGTTCCGCCAGCCACAGGCGGTGATCAGCCTGGCGGACAGAAAGCTGTAGAAAATGCCGGCACCACTGCCCACCGCCACCACTGTCCCGAGCACCGCACCAGCTCTTTTATGGAACCACATATTTATCACGATCGGCATTGCGACAAATCCAGTAAACGCCTGTGCCACACCGATCAGCGCCCCGGAAAAATAGAACATATAAACCGAATGATAGGTAGACATCAAAGCGACGCCGCAGGTCTCTGCTATGACCGCAATTCCCATCACGAACCCGATTCTTCTGGTAGTGAGGACTTTTGCCGCTGTCGTGTACAGCAAAGCCATCGCAACTGCCTCAATGCTGACGAACATCGTCAGCTGGCTCACCTGACACCCCAGTTCATTGACAATCGGCGTAATAAAATTGCCCATGGCAGCGCCTGTCACTGCGGAAGATCCTATTTTGATCATAATGCAGGCAAACATAATCTTCCAGGCATAATGCTGCCTGCCATTACTTGTCTTTGTACTCATACTAAACCTTTCCTCTCTTCACTCTTTACTCTTCTCCAGCCTCAATAAATCCGTCCATCGCAGCATCCAGATAGTCAGCAAACTGCACCTGGTATTCCTCTGTATGCAGACTCTCGGTCGCCTGGAATAATATGGTAAAAATAAGGAACACAATTGCCATTCCCACTATGGAATTCAGGAGACTGTGATTCTTTAAAAAGGGGAGTCTGCTGCGAAGCGGCGTGTCTGAAAGGAAGATCATCGGGCTCAACATCCAGAGAAAAATCACGAGAGATGACAGTTTCATCACCAGTGTATCCCAGATACTCGCTGGAACCAGAGGCGGGGTGACCATGCATAGCACAAAAACAGCCACACAGCCAATATAATAGCATACGGCAAGTATACTCTTCCATGGTGTCCCGCTCCGAAATCCAAAAAGAATCTTCTTTCTTTTTTTCTGCCCGTCCAATCCCTGTCACCCCACATGTTTTGCATTTTTCATGCAGGTCTTCGCAGCAAATGCGAAGACCTGTTTTAAATAATACCTCTTGCTTTTATTTTGAGTCGTCCTTTGCCAGTTCTTCTTCCAGTTCACGAATTTTTCTCACATATTCGGCCACAATTTCACCCACCACTGGGCCTCCCCATTTTCCGCCTTCAAAAGCAGAGCCTACCAGCGCCCCATCCGCATAGCGCAGTCTTCGCTTACAGTTCTCTACATTTGTGCCTCCGCCCAGGATCACCGGGATCGGTCCGACTGCCTTTACATCTTTTACCAGGCGCTCATTCATCTCCTCATCACTGTGAAGGACTTCTACTGCGTCCGCTCCAACACGCATGGACATCCCTGCAAGATTTCGGATATTCTCAGGGCTATATTCGCCTTTGAAATGATAGCCCGAAACCTCCGCGAGCATCGCAACGCCCTTCGCATTGATTTTCGCCCGGTATTCCATTACTTTCAGCGGATCCGCATTGATGACACCCCCAAATGGAGAAGGAGTCGAGCCTACCAGTGCTGTGCAACGGATGAAATCCGCCCCGGTCGCCTTCGCTACCGCCAAAGACGGAGTAATACAGTTCCACATCAACTGCACACCCATCTTAAAATCCGGTCCCACCGCGTCACGGACGCGCGCGGCAACCATCGCAAGTGTAGCCACACGGGCATAATCCGTATCATCGCCAACTGGATATACATTATCCACAGACTGCAGCAATCCACCATCGGCTCCATTTGCTTTCAGGGTCTGGCAATCCTGAATCGCTTTCCTGGTCATCTTATCCAGATTTCCTTCTTCATACTGTGCCGTTCCCGGCATTGGAAGCAAGTGCACCAGACCGATCACGAGTTTTTTCCCATTCAAATCTTTAAACATACTCTCCAACCTCTCTCCTTCTAGTTGTTTTTATATTTTTTATAAAGTTCCTCCGCCATCGCATAACACTGCTCCCGCACACCAAGCATATCCGGAATTGCCCCATACTGATTGATATTCATCGCGGAACCTACATTCGCCATAATGCCAACCATCAGAGGATCCTTTCCTTCCGCATACGCGTAAAGTGCTGCGCCGGTCGAAGTATTTCCACAGCCGGTCGGATCAACAACAGTGCAGGGTGCCGGCGGAAGGTAGTAAGCCGCATCCGGTGTCACACTGTACAGGCCTCTGCCGCCGACACGAAACAGCGTAAAACTGACAGGAAGCTTCTGGAGCTCGGCAATGCAAGCTTCATCACCTTCTACCTCAAACAATCGCTGTGCTTCCTGAATATTCAGGCTGAAAATATCTGCCACTTCTGCCGCGCGGTAGATATTTTCCCGGAATTCTGGAAAAGCTACAGACCCTTCCAGCTCCCACATCATGCAGAATCCATCTCGTTCCTTGATCCTGCGAATTTTCTCCCAGAATACACGGTCACAGTTCTGAGCCAGATACACGCCCTTTACACCGCCTTTTTCTGTCAGAGCGCCAATGTCCTCCGGTGAAGTCTTCATAAACCCAAAATCTTCCCAGCGGGTTCCCCGCCGCAAAAAACTCTCGTTTTGCGAATTACTCGGAGCAGCGCCAGCCATCGCTCCGCCCTTTGTTTCATAGGTAATATAGGAGTGATTGCAATGATCACACACAACTTTCAGAAAAGACGTATCTACTCCGTTTTTTTCTACCCATGGAGCAAAAATTTCCTCGTAGTCCGCCCCAAGCTTGCTACACTGAATCACGCTGTCCGTCCAGATTTTGATTCCTGTATAGGCAAATGTAGCCGGTCCCCCAATGTGCTCTCCGTCCGAACCGGACCCATCTGCAAAGGATACGCTGTCTATCATCACATTGCCAGCCGCTATATATTCTGCCATCTCTTACCCCTTTCTTTTCCTGTATTCCCTGTGTTCTTACTCATTTTTGTTTTTCTTTTTTCACATTCTTTCGTTTCCAGTGTATTCCCGTTTTTTCCAGTATTCTCTTTTCCCGTCAGATTACAATTATCTCACTGGTTGCAATCGTAAACACAGACGGGTCTACCTTTTCCGCTGTTCCGAAATAAGCGCTCCCCTGCTGCACTGCACGATAGGAGGCAAGCAGCGTCCCCGGAATATATGCGTACAATAATCCCAAAAAGCGATAGTCCTCCCTGGGCAAAGGAATCCTGCAAAATCCAACCGGTGCAGATATGCCAACTTCTGATGGTTCTTTATCGCAAATCAAAAATACATAACGTCCTTTTGAATATGCAAACATTGCTGCATCTGCGATCCGTCCGATATTCGCCTCATCACTCCACGCCAGGAGCATTGTCCCATAGGCCAGTTCCGGTGCAATCATATTATTTACATGGAAGAAATTTTCCGAATCAATGACGGTACACTTGTCACCGGACGCTTCCGCAAATTTTGCTGAAACAAATTCCGCGCATGCAAACTGTGGACCATCCGCAATCACCTCAAATCCTTTTGCGGACTTCATTTCTTCCGCCGCCGCCTGGCAATCCTCATCTATCCGGTCGAACCTGCGCATAAAAAGAACATGATACTCTAGCAAAGCCTCCAAAAGCTCTGTACAGGCTTTGGTATCTCCACTTCTGACTTCCGACAGAACGGCCGCAAGTATGAGCAAAGAAAGCATGGACGCATAGTAGCTGCCCAGTCCAGGTGCATCCGGAGCAATTTTCGTCAGATAAATATAATCAGCTGCCTTCGCCACGCGCGATTCTGCGTTGTGTGTAAGTGCAACCGTCATACATCCGTGCTTTTTCCCTCGCTCCAAAAGCTCCACCACCCGCGCGGAACCGCCTCCGGCACTGACCGCCACGATCAACGTGTTCGGCTCCTGCTCTTCAAGCGGGAGATACCGTGTCGCTTCGATAATCCCAGGCGCCATCACCTGACAGCCATCTCCAAGATAAAAAGAAAATGCCTGTAAAGCCTCCACACAGGCCAGATAGGAATCCCCACAACCGGACAGAATGATGCGATCTATCCGCCTTAGTTTTTCATCAGGCAACAATCCCCGGAAATGCGCGAGTGCAAAATCAAATTGTGTGATTGCCTGATCATCCAGGCTACGGCACAGATTTCTCAATTTATTCTCCGTATATTCCATCTCCGTCTCCTTTCTGTCAGCCAAATGACATATTCCACTTCTGTGTCCTGTAATCATACCTTCCGCCAAAAAACAGCTTCTCTGCCACCGCTGCGGTGTATCCCCCCGCCAGAGAGCCGGGGATAAAACTAACCAGAGGAAGTAGCCATTCATAGCCTTCCGGGGGCGCAGGGAGCCGACATACAGTAATACGTTCATCTGTCAGAGAACTCACATTGTCAGTCACCAACAGCACCGGTCGCCCCAGCGCTGCCGCGGAATTTGCGCTCTCCAACACCCGATTGTAATCTGGCTGTGAGCGAAACGCGTGAAAAATCGTTCCTATCGTCTGTGGTTCTTTCAGGAAAAACGGAATATGACACCAGTCTTCCGCATCTGTATGTGAGCACTGTGTTCCGGCACACTCAATAAATTTTTCCTCTACAAATTGTGCAGTAAAATAATCGGGGCCATCCCCAACAATATCAAACCGCGTAAAATCTCTCCATTTTACGGAGAGATTGAAAACAAGATCATCGATCTCCTCCAGACATTCCCTATAGCTCGACACATAGGCTCCTGTCACTCGTTTTATCTCTTCGAACCTGTCATCACTCAAAAGACCTTTACAGCGTCCGATGTGTGTCCCCAACGCAACAATTGCAACCATATTAGCGAAATAAGAGCGCAAGCCAGGTGTATTGCATAACTCCGGCGTCTCCGTAGCATAAAACAATTCCGCGGCTTTTGCACCCTTTGATTCCGGGTTGTTGGAAATCAGCATCGTTCTCGCTCCAGCATCCTTACTGCACTCCAGTATTTTGACAATGCGCTCGGAAGAACCGCTCGCGCTGATCGCCACGGTCAGAGCGGCTCTGCCTCCGGTAATTTTCTGATTCGTCCAGAAAGCTGTATAATCCATCGGATCCGGTGCAAAGGTCGCTGAAATTCCTGACAGGGCGGCAAAAGCCGCCCGCATCGCGCCGGCCGCGGAGTAGGAATCCCCACAGCCGGTTAACACTACCCGTTCAAGAGCAGCAAATTGTTCTCTCGGCAGAATCGCATCTAGTTTCGCGGTGGAAAAACAGTTTTCCGCCTGTATGACCGCAAGCTCCGGAAGGCTGTTTACCTGAAGCGTCACGGTGTTATAATAATCCTGTCTGTTCATCTGTCCCTCCTCTGTGTCTATCATATGCCTTATTACGTTGTCATGGCTTTGTTGCGGTTCCCTTCATCTCCTCCAACTTCTTCATATTCTTTCGAATCAGTCGTTCTTCCGCGCCAGAACGATAACCGCTCATCACCAGATAGACCACCGTCGCCAGGGCAAATGGCAATGCGAGCAACAGATACGGGTCTGTAACTACGGTAGATAAATAATTTGATGTTGAATAGGCAAGGCCAAAAATAAAACTCACCAGCAATGCGCCAATCGGCTCAGAATTTCCAATTGTCGCAGCCGCCATACCAACAAAACCCTTACTGGCCGTCAACCCTTTTGAGAAGAAATTCTGATAGCCCATTGACAGGTACATACCTCCGAAACTGCCTACCGCAGCCGCGATCACAAACGCGATCGTATAAATCTGCTTTGTCTTAATTCCAACTGACTCCGCAGCCGCCGGATTCTGCCCGATCGCCCGCATTCTCAGCCCCAACTTTGTGCGGTACAATAGGAACCACACCGCAAATGTCATAATAAATGCCAGATATGTGAACACATTATGTCCAGAAACTATTGCGCCAATAATCGGGATGTTTTTGATAATCGGAATATTCACATCGCCTAGCGCCAGGCTGTTAATCGCTCCCGCCGTGTTTGCCTTCGTTCCTGTGATAACCCACATTACAAAAATTGTACCTCCGGTTAACGCCATATTCATGGAGATTGACATCAGATAGAGGTCTACTTTCATTACAAAAGCGGCAAAGCAGATAATCAACACCACCACGACCGAAGATAACATTCCAATCAGGATACCCAGCCACACATTTTGAAAGGCAGCGCTTGCGATCACACCAGACAGAGCGGAAACAAGCAGCATACTTTCTCCTGCCATATTCATCAAACCTGCCTGTGAAGAAATAGTTGAACAGATCGCAATAAAAATAATAGGTGTTGAGATACGGATTACAGCATAGATAAAGCTTGTAATACTGCTCAGCATAGATTAAGCCACCTCCTCCTGACTTTCTTTCGAAGCTTTGATGATGGATTTCTGACGCGCTTTGCTCAGGAAGCCCTCCGCCGCCACGAAGAAAATAATCACGGCCTGTAGCATTGTCACCATCTCGACCGGTATGTTTGTATTTGTATTCAATACAGCTGCCGCCGTCCGGATATAGGCCATTACAAAAGCAGTCAGCGGAACATAAAGCGGTGACTTTTGTGCCATTACCGCGATGATCAGTCCGTCCATACCGATATTCGTCAGAGCCGTCAACTGATAATTGTTGTATGCACCAAAGACCTCTACACACGCAGCCAAACCGGCAAAAAGGCCACCCAGGAGCTGTCCCATAAATGGAACAACCTTTACATTAATCCCGGCGTACTTCGCAAACGAGGGGTTCGAACCGGTCAGGCGGATTTCCACGCCCAGTCGAGTGCGGTAAAAAATAACAATCGCTACGATCACACCGATCACTGCTAACCAGAATCCATCATGCGCGTTGGTATTACCCCACCATCTTGCAAAACGCATGTTGTCCGGATACGTCTTAGACGCGATAAAGGACAGCGTCCGGTCAGCCGCATATTTACGGATCAGAGACAAAGCTATATAAAGACATACACTATTCAATACGATAGATGTTACCGTCTCATTCGCACCAAGCTTCTCACGGCCGGCAGCCGGAATCATGGAGACCACGCCGCCTGTCAGCATACAGGTAACCGCGATCAGGGTAATATTCACGATCCATGGCAGGTTTGTCATAAATGTTGTATTAAACATAACCAGGATAATCGGTACTGGTGCAATATTAATAATTCCTTCCGCAATCATACTAAAGCGTCCGCTTGCATAAACAAAACACATACCGCAGCCACAGAGCATATACGGACCCCATCTGGAGAGTACCTGCGCAAACCGCCGTCTTGAAGTAAACGGCCCGATTGCGAAATTATATACCGCATCTCTCCAGCCATCCGCGCCAGTGACCAGACAAATAATCACAAGGCATACCGCATATGCGATAATAATTCCGAGGACAACTCTTAAAAACGTGTAAAAATGATCTATCCTCTGCACTTTCTTCATTGTAAATCCCCCATTTCCTCCGGGGTCATCCTTCTGACGCCCAGCATATACTCTCCAAGCACCTCATCGGTGACCGCCTTTACGTTATGAAATTGGGCAACAATTTCCCCGTCTTTCATCACCAGCAGCCGATCGGAGACCTCCATGATTTCATTCAGATCGGAGGAAATCAGCAGGACGCCTCGGTTGAACTCTCTGGTATACTTCACCAACAGCCGTCGGATCAGATCCGAAGTCCCTACGTCAATGCCTCGAGTCGGCTGATTTGCAATGATAAAATTCGCATCCCCAGAGAATTCTCTGGCCACGATCACCTTTTGAATATTACCGCCTGAAAGAAATTTAATATTTTCATTTCCATCACTGCAGGCCACTTCAAAGTCTTTGATCGACTGATCCACAAACTCGTTCAGTTTCTTCATATTTAAAAATGGTCCCTTGCTAAACTCTCCCTTTGTCAGAGAAGTTGCTACCAAATTATCCCGAATTGACAGATCTCCAGCGATCCCATATTTCATGCGATCCTCTGACACATGCGCAAGACCAAGGTCACGGATTTTTCGGATCGAGAGACCATTGGTCTCTTTTCCATGCAGCTGGAGACTTCCGGATGTACGCTCAATGATACCGGAAAGAAGCTCTGAGAGCTCGGTCTGGCCATTTCCTTCGACCCCGGCAATTCCTACCACTTCACCCGCACGAACACCGAAACTCAGATCCTTAATAATCTGCTTTCCAAAATGATCCAGATAATTCAGCTTTTCTACATGAAGGATCGTTTTCTCTGGCCTTGCCGGTGCTTTCTCAATCGTCAGATCCACTTCACGCTCTACCATCATCTTGGACATCTTCGCCGTGTCCAGATCTTCGATCGCCGCCTGTCCGGTAACTCTGCCATGCCGCAATACGGTACAGCGGTCACACAGCTCCATCACTTCTTCTAGCTTATGCGAAATAAAAACAATTCCATGTCCCTGCTCACGCAATAACTTCAGCTGAATAAACAGTTCCCTCGTCTCCTGCGGTGTCAACACAGCGGTCGGCTCGTCCATAATCAGCACATTAACATTACGAATCAGTGCTTTCAGCAGTTCTACTTTCTGCTTCTGCCCTACTGTCAGGTCACGGATCAGTGCATTCGGATCCACCTCCATCTGGTATTTCTCTATCACTTCCCGGGTCATTTCCACCGCTTTCTTCTTGTCAAAAAGCATTCCTTTCCCCGGTTCCATACCCAGAATCACATTCTCTGCCACAGACAGATTCGGCACCTGCATGAAATGCTGGTGAACCATACCCACGCCCTTGGCAATCGCGTCCAGCGGGCTCGCAATCTGCGTTTCTTCCCCATTTATGTAGATTTTCCCTTCCTGATGGCTCTCAAGACCAAAAAGAATTTTCATCAGGGTGGTCTTTCCGGCTCCGTTTTCACCAATCAGGCCATGTATCTCACTTTCATTGATTGAGAAGGTTACGTCTTTATTGGCCATAAATCCGTTGGGATAAATCTTTGTGATTCCTTCCATCTTCAATAATTCTTTTGCCATGACATCCCTTTCCGTATCTCTATACTGACTGAGCAGGCGGCAGCTATTTCGCCTCCTGCTCACACATAGGCCGCATCTGACACTGATCAGAAATATTTCTGTCGCGTCCCTGTGCATTATAATACCTGCGGGGTAAATGCCAGGCATTTACCCCGCTTCATGGTCTGTTTTCACTTGACCTCACATTAAGCCGTTTTCTCACTGGTCACGGTACTCTTCAAATTCCTCATAGGTATCAAAATCATAATAAGAAGGAACCTCAATCTCGCCACTTCCAATCTTATCAATGATATCATAAATCACTTCACGAACTTCCTCCGGTGTATTCTCCAGATAATAATCGTTCTCCAGAATTCCTACGCCATCCTCCGCTACACCGTACAGCCGGTTGCCTGTCTCAATGCTCCCATCGCCAGACTCTACACTGTCAATGATCGCTTTTGCGCATGGTGCAATATTCTTTGTGATCGAAGTGAGGATGTTTTCATACCCAACCGCCGACTCACTACCTTCGTCAGCCAGACTCTTGAAATAGGAATACTGGTCATAATCGCATCCCATAATGAAGTAGCCTTCTTCAATTCCGCCGTGCTCTTCCGCTGCCTGTGCCGCGCCAAGCATCATCTGCGCTGTGATTGGCCATACCACGTCGCACCCGCTGTCATACATTACATTCATCTGCTCATATACAGCGGACATACTGGTCTCAACCAGATACGCATGCAGATATTCCACATCCAGCCCCAGATCATTCTGCGCATACCGTGCACCCGCAAGCCATCCGGTACTGAAATCGTTCAAAATCGGGCTATCGGTAGAGAGAACACCGATCTTTCCGACTTTTGTCATCTCAGCCTGCAAAATAGCCGCCACGAAAGAGCTCTCATTCTGTGCAAAAGAAATGCCGTAAATATTATCCCCCTCATAAACCGTATCACGGCCAGTATCATAGAGAATAAATGTCGTATCCGGATACTCCGCAACGGTATCATTCAGAATATCTGAAATATACCAGTCTGGTCCAAGGAAATAATCATAGTGTGTCGTTTCCAGAGCGTCATAGAAGCTGTTTACAGCCAGAGCCGCATCATATGATCCATACTCTACCAGGGTCATATCCCACCCATACTCTTCACAAACCTCCTGTGCCGCGCTGTAACCCATATCCGACAGGCCAAAGTCCCCAATAAATGCAGTAAAGAACAGCAGCTTCTTACTTCCCTCTTCAGCCAAAGCTGTCCCCGGCATTGCTCCCAGGGCTGCTGCTGCCACTCCTGCCACTGAACCACGCAGAAAATCTCTTCTGGATATTTTTTTCATGTTACTTTTCCTCCTTTTTTGAGTTTATTATACGGCCATAGACAGCACCGCTTACTCACACATTTCTGTTCATTATCTGTTCTTCCCGTTCTTCTAGATGTTCATTTAATTTGTATTTCATCCAAAGAGAACATTATCAAAAAGCAAAACAACACAATATTTGCTCTTTTCCGTTCATATTTGTTTGGAAAGTTTGTTTTCACCCCCCCCTAGCCCCTTTATTTTTGTGTATTTTTACTATAATATCATTTTTTTATTTGTCAACAGGTAAATCT
>JAJBUL010000249.1 GCA_020860365.1 Clostridiales bacterium
TCCCACTTACTACCATTGAAGTGTAAGTAGAAAATTTATGCGGAACTATAGATTACTCATTCTATGATGCGTTGCATGAAGGATGAAATCAGAGATTTGGAGGTATACTGGAAAATGTTTACAAAACAGGAAATCTTGGAAACAGCTATAAGACAATCTGCCTGCGATCTGAATTGTGAGATGAAAGACTTTCAGAAAAGCAATCATGTGATGGTTGAATCTGTTATTGGAGAAGGGGCGAGAAAATACTATAAAGAGCCGGTTACCTGCAATCTTGTTTCCTATGGCAGCAATATTGTCGCTTCGGTGAAGCCGGGATATGAGGAGCTCATCTGGGAATATATTCACAAGTTTGAATTTTACCATTGCTTTGAAACACCAGCCATACATTGGCTGAGTGAGAGAATCGGTCCTATGGGTCAGAAGGTCTGCTTTATGGCGGAATACTTTTTGCCGAATATTGATAAACTGAAAATCTTGCCTTGTGACTTTGAATTAAAGGTTCTGGAGCAAAAGGACTTTTCGGGTTTGTAAAAAAAAGAGTGGAGTAATGCCCTTTGCAAAGACAGGAAGAATCTG
This sequence comes from Clostridiales bacterium, assembly GCA_020860365.1. Taxonomy (GTDB): domain Bacteria; phylum Bacillota; class Clostridia; order Lachnospirales; family Lachnospiraceae; genus Choladousia. Next base: position 580 of record JAJBUL010000249.1, read on the forward strand.
GATGTGCTTGGCGTGGGGGCGTATATGGATGATGAACTCATCGGGATGGCCGGGTGCTCTGCCGATTGTGACAGTATGTGGCAGATTGGAGTGGATGTTCTTCCTGACTATCGGAGGAAAAGAATAGCGTCAGCATTGACCAGCAGATTGGCATCTGAAATTTTAGAGAGAGACAAAGTACCGTTTTACTGTTGCGCCTGGTCGAATATTCGCTCCGCGCGAAACGCGGTGAAAAGCGGTTTTGTTCCGGCATGGGTAGAGATGACTATAAAACCTGCAGAGGTAGTGGATGAGATGAATCATGTTGTACCCAAGACAGGAATGCCCGACTGTCCCTGAGCAGAATGCAGTATTTGTATCATCAGGATTTGATTTTCAAATCTTTTTAAATAAAAAAACTTGCATTCCTGACACATCTGTGTTATCATCCCTAACAGATGTTAGAAATAGCTAATAAGAATTTTGAATAGCTTACCGGATAGCAGTCCACTATACTCTATAGTGGCTATTTTTTTGCCTTTTTACGGAGGCTTACATGAAAAAAGGAGTCTTGAAAGAACATCTGAGCACCATCATTCTTGCAGGGGCACTGCTTTTGCTTTCATTTTTTTCGCTTTTTGTCGGAGTGATCGATGTGAATCTCGCGGGCCTGGCTGCGGGAGATTCTGAGCAGTGGCTGATTTTTATGGCTTCGAGACTGCCAAGGCTGCTGGCAATTTTGTGTACGGGCATGGGCATGAGTGTGGCGGGCCTGATTATGCAGCAGCTTTGTATGAATAAGTTTGTGTCGCCTACGACCGGCGCGACGATCTCCTCTGCTGAGATGGGGATTCTGCTGGCGCTTCTTTTTATGCCGAACTCGACGATTTGGAGCCGGGCGCTGTTTTCGTTTACGACCGCGATCCTGGGTACCTGGATCTTTGTCTGGTTTATTCAGCGTATTCAGTTTAAGGATGTAGTGATGGTGCCGTTGGTGGGCATTATGTTTGGCAACGTGATTACGGGAATCACAAATTATTTTGCTTACCGCTATGAGATGACGCAGGCACTTTCCACCTGGACAGTCGGGCATTTTTCCATGGTCATCCGCGGAAGATATGAGCTGGTATACCTGGTCGTGCCGATGCTGATTCTGGCTTTCGTCTTCGCAAACCATTTTAATATTGTAGGTATGGGAAAGGATTTTTCCAATAATCTGGGAGTCCATTACAATCTGGTATTGTTTGGCGGGCTGACCATTGCCGCGCTGATTACGGCGAGCGTGGTGGTAGTAGTCGGCTCTATCTCATATATTGGCCTGATTGTGCCCAATCTGGTCGCGATGTTTAAGGGCGACAAGATTCGGGGAACCCTGCCGGATGTTGCGCTGTTCGGAGCAATCTTCGTGCTGGTATGTGATATGGTTGGGCGGGTCGTGATTGCACCTTATGAGCTGCCGATCGAGCTGATTATTGGCATTCTTGGCAGCATTCTGTTTATCGGACTTCTGATGTATCGCTTGAAGCATGGGCGAAAAGCGATCCATGTTGGGGAATTTCTTAGGAAGCAATTTGGTGTGCGGAAAATGGCTGAGGAAGGAGACGGTGCGAAATGAATGTAAAGTCAACTGCGGCGCGGCGCGCGAACGTTCGGAAGCTGGTCATTTTGGCCATTCTGGTGCTTCTCGCGGCGATCCTTTATATGACGGTCGGTGTAAAATTTGCCAATCCGAAGCTCTTTCGTTACTCTATGAAAATTCGCGCGCCGAAGCTGGCCGCAATGTTGATTACCGCGTTTGCCATTGGCAGCGCATCTATTGTGTTTCAGCCAATTATAAACAATACGATTGTGACGCCTTGCCTTCTGGGCATGAATTCGCTGTACACATTGATCCATACGGCGGTAGTTTTTGTCTTTGGCACGACCAGCTTTATTATGACAAAATCAAATCTGGCGTTTGGCATTGATCTGGTGCTGATGGGGATCACGGCGACGATCATCTACAGCTATCTGTTTAAAAAGACCGGGCATAATGTTCTTTATGTTTTGCTGGTCGGCACAGTGCTGAGTTCCTTTTTTTCCAGCATTCAGTCCACGCTGACGCGCGTTATGGATCCGAATGAATATGATACCCTCCTGGCAACGCTGGTCGCGAGCTTCAGCAGTATCAATACTGAGATTATTATCTTTTCTGTAATTATACTTGCGGCGCTGGCTTTTCTTTTTCGAAAAGATCTGTCTTTGCTGGATGTGATTACGCTTGGGAAAAATCAGGCAATCAATCTGGGTGTGGACTATGACAGCTGCATCCGCAGGCTCCTGCTGTGTGTGACCCTCTACATAGCGGTGGCGACAGCGATGGTCGGGCCAATTTCATTTCTCGGCCTGATTATTGCAAATCTTTCGAGGCAGCTTTTGAAGACCTATCGGCATTCGGAACTGATCATCGGATCCACTCTGTTCGGTATGCTGGTGCTGGTCGCGGGACAGTTGGTTGTAGAGCGGGTGTTCGTATACTCCGTTCCGGTCAGTGTGTTCATTACCCTGTGGGGCGGAATTTATTTCCTGTATCTGATATTGAGGAATTCCAGAAGGTGAATGCGCATAAAAAAGAAGGGAGCAGACCATGTTTGCAAAAAAACTGACAAAGCAATATGACGGTAAAACGGTAGTCGATGGAGTCAGCTTCGAGATTCCGAAGCGGGCAGTCATTTCCATGCTACGACCGACCGGCGCCGGCAAGTCGACAGTATTGAACATATTGTCCAGGCTGATTGCACGGGACGGCGGTGCAGTGGATTTTGAAGGGAAAGATATTACGCAGTGGAAAAGCCGTGATCTTGCGAAGCGTCTGGCAATTCTCACCCAGACAAATAACATTCAGATGAAGCTGACGGTCCGGGAACTGGTGACCTTTGGACGCTTTCCCTATTCCGGGAACCACACGACAAAGGAGGATGAGGAGATCATCAGCCGGGCGATCGCTTATATGGAGCTGGAGGAATTTGAGAATCGGTTTATTGATGAGCTTTCAGGCGGACAGCGCCAGAGAGCTTATATCGCAATGGTAATTGCTCAGGATACGGAGTACATCCTGCTGGATGAGCCGACGAATAATCTGGATATTTACCACGCCACTAATATGATGAAAATTGTCCGTCGCCTCTGCGATGAGCTTGGGAAGACGGTGATTTTAGTGCTGCATGAAATAAATTACGCAGCATTTTACTCGGACTACATCTGCGCGTTCAAGGACGGGAAAATCGAAAAATTCGGTACCGTAAAGGAGGTGATGACGAAAGAAACCCTGGCGCACATTTACAACGTAGATTTCGAGATCATGGAGATCGAGGGAAAACCATTGTCGATCTACTATTAAGAAAAACAGGAACTGCAGAGAGTTCCACAGTTACTACAGATTTTATTATTTCAGTACTTTATAAAAGGAGATTGTGAAAATGAAAAGACTTATTTTCGCTGCGCTTGTCGCGGCAATGACAATCAGTACAGCCTGCTGTGCGGAAGAAGCAGAAACGATTACCATTACTGCATTGAATGCGGATGGCGAAGAAGCGGAGGTAGAGGTTCCGTATGACCCGGAGCGCATCGCGATCCTGGATCTGGCATCTCTGGACATCCTTGATAATCTTGGCCTGGGCGACCGGGTAGTAGGTACCGCCAGCACATCGATCGATTACCTTTCTTCCTATGCGGAAGATGAAAATATTCTGAACCTCGGTAATATCAAAGAAGCGGATCTGGAAGCGGTTATGGAGTGCGAGCCGGATATTATTTTCATCGGCGGTCGGTTGAGTTCTATTTATGACGACCTGAGCGAGATCGCGCCGGTCGTATATTTGGCGACAGACAGCGAGATCGGCCTGGTAGAGAGTGTCCGCAAGAACGCGACAACAATCGCCTCCATCTTTGGCCTGGAGGATCAGATTGATGAAAAAATGACAGCCTTTGATGATCGCATCGCGGCACTTCAGGAGATAGCTGAGGGCAAGACCGCGCTGGTAGGTATGTGCACCAGCGGCAGCTTCAATCTGCTTGGGAATGATGGCCGCTGCTCCATCATCGGCGTGGAGATTGGATTTGAGAATCTCACTGCGGCGGACTCAACTTCAACACATGGTAATGAGTCTTCTTTTGAGACAATTCTGGAGCAGAACCCGGATTATATTTTTGTGATGGATCGCGACGCGGCGATTCAGACAGAAGGAGCGCAACTGGCACAGGAGATTATGGAAAATGAACTGGTGATGCAGACGGATGCTTACCAGAACGGCAACATCGTGTATCTGGAGCATCCTGCCGTGTGGTACACAGCAGAAGGCGGAATTACCGCACTGGATATGATGCTCGCTGATCTGGAGAGCGTACTGCTCGCAGAGGAATAATCGTATAAGTATAATAGCGAAGCGGAGACCCAGTGGACGTCCGTTAAGCACCGACCGGAGTGGAACGGAGATTGCCCCCTCGCTTTGTGAGGGGGCATTTCCATATATGAAAGCCAGGGGCTGTCTGAATTTCCCCCAGGCGGTTTTTGGCAACGTATGGGTTAGGCGAGCTTGCTTATGATTGTATGATTCGGTTCGCTTCATATTTCCTGCTTCCGGGCACTATATTATTTGCAGTATTTTTATTCGTGTCATGTGGTTCACAGACCATGGCGTTTGTAAAAGGGCTTACGCCGTATCCAAAGTGGTGTTTTATTTTTTCATTGCCAGTACCTTTTCCTGTGATAATGATAATGTCGATATTTATTGGAAATACAGCTCTTATGAACGGATTGTCTACGGCGTGGATCAGCATTGGAAATCTGTGGACGTTCGGCGGATTGCTGCTGTTCATGCGTGATCGACCGATTCTGGGTGAGCCAGAAATCCTGGGTGATTCCGGAAACAAACCCGACTCTGTTTGCGATATCTAATATGGAAAGATTTGTTTCAGTCAATAGTTTTTGCACTTCAGCCGACAAATTTTCAGATTTCGTTGATTTAAAAACAAATAAGTGATGAATAGTTGACCACAAAACATTTTAAACAAAACAGTTTGTTGACTTTTCGCGATGATGATAATTATAATAAGAGTAAAGAAAATATCAACGGGCTTTTAGAGGGAGGATCAGCAATGAAATATCATGTGGTGCCCGAACCAGGCCATTCGCCATCCCAATGTGCCGGAAAAACGCAGGCGCTACCAGAACCCGAATATCCGGTTGAAGGATATGACGCATTCTAGATTCCACGTAGGAGGAGATGGAAGTGAAATATAAGATCAATCCAAAAAATGGCGACAAACTTTCCGTCCTTGGCTACGGATGCATGCGGTTTGCCGGGGACAGCATCGTAACGTCATTCACCGGACGCTTTGACGAGAAAAAAGTGGAAAAGCTGATCGTTTCCGCTGTGGAGCAGGGGATCAACTATTTTGACACAGCTTATGTTTATACCGGAAGCGAGGAGATCCTGGGCAGTGTTCTGAAAAAGCACAATCTGCGGGATCAGGTTTTCATTGCTACCAAAATGCCGCTGATCATGTGTCGCAAGGCAGAGGATCTGGATAGGTTTTTCGATAAGCATCTGGAACATCTGCAGACCGATCATATCGACTATTACCTGCTGCATATGCTGACGGATATGAAAACATGGGAAACGCTCTGCAGCTGGGGCATCCGTGAGTGGGCGGAAAAGAAGAAGAAATCCGGACAGATCCGGAACTTCGGCTATTCCTTCCATGGAGCGCAAAGCGAATTTCTGGCTTTGCTGGATGCTTATGACTGGGATTTCTGTCAGATTCAATACAATTATTCGGACGAAAACTATCAGGCAGGCGTCACCGGATTGAAAGCGGCTGCGGCGAAGGGAATGCCGGTCATGATCATGGAACCGCTTCTTGGCGGTAAGCTGGCGAAAAACCTGCCGAAAAAAGCGGTGGAACGATTCCGGCAGACGAATCCGGACATTTCTCCGGCCGCCTGGGGATTCCGCTGGCTGTACAACCAGCCGGAGGTCACGGTAGTATTAAGCGGCATGAATGAGCAGGAACAGCTGGATGATAATGTCCGGATTGCGGACACTGCCGCGCCCGGAATTCTGACAGAGACAGAACAGGAAGCTATCCGGGACGTCCGGGAAATCTTTAAAGAGTCCTATAAGGTTCATTGTACAGGCTGTCATTATTGTACACCCTGTCCGGCCGGAGTGGATATCCCGGCCTGCTTTACCGCATATAATACCCGTTACTCCATCAGTAAAAGCCAGGGACTGATCCAGTATTATATGGGTACTCTGATGAATGACAAGCCCAGCTACGCAAGCCTGTGCAGAGAATGCGGAAAATGTGAGCAGCATTGTCCGCAGTCCCTGCCGATCCGGCAAAACCTGAAGGCGGTAGCAAAGGAATTTGAAGGGCCGTTATTTAAAGGCGCAAAAGCGGTTCTGCCGTTTTTTGTAAGGAAAAAGAAAAGCTGATGTAACTGCGAAGATACTGAATGATTAAGTTCATTAAGTTCTGATGCGGGAAACCATAGCAAAAAAGGAGGTCATTATGACATTACAGGAAGCAATGAACGCACGACACAAAGTGAGCAAATACACGGATAAGCCGCTGTCGGCTGCTGTTGTCCGGCAGCTCAATAACAGAATCAAAGCTCAGAATCAGGAATATGGCTTGAATATGAAGCTTGTCACGGAAAGCAAGGATGCGATGCCGGGAATTATAGCTGCACTGATGTCAAAGGGTGTCAAAAATTACATCATTCTGGCGGGGCCTGACACGCCGGGTATTGACGAAAAACTGGGATACAGCAGCGCCGATCTGATGCTTTATGCGCAAACACTTGGCCTGAATTCCTGGTGGATTGGCGGAATGTTCAGCCGTAAGAACGCAAAAAAGAATGTAAATGCTGGGGACAACACGAAAATTATCGGAATCGTCGTGGTCGGTTATGGTGAAAATCAGGGAGTTCCGCACAAATCGAAAGCGGCATCGGACATATCGTCCTATGAGGGCACCTCTCCGAAATGGTTCAACGAAGGTGTTAAGGCAGCTTTATTAGCTCCGACGGCCATGAACAAGCAGGCATTTACCATCAGTGGCAAAGGCAATCAGGTAAGCATGACCTGCAATAATGGATCCTATTCCGGTGCTGATTTAGGAATCGGCAAGTATCATTTTGAACTGGGAGCAGGGAAAGAGAATTTCAAATGGGTGTAAGCCGCTGAAACATCACATGTTCTGTTATTCGATCAGGGCGTAGATATCTACAAAATACCGATAGAAGGTGGCGCGGTCTTTACGATCATCGGGCCGGACCAGCTGTCCAGGCTGACGGATTATATCTATGACGGACTCTATGGAGGCGTTTCTTCTGAGAATATGGCTGAGGACATCCAGGAGCAGATCATGAGCGGGGAGATCAACATCATGGATTACCTGCCGGAAGGAACAGACATGTCGGAATTCGATATGGAAAGCCTGGATCTGACCGATACGGACAATGAACTGACTCAGGCAATTCTTGAAAATACCACCTTAAGCGAGGAATACCAGGAAGCCCATGCGGACGATGGCATCGACATGGACGGGATATTCGCCGAATGGAATGAGGGGGCGATTCCTGAGACATCGTAAAAGAATATATTGATAACGGATAAGGATGTCGCTTAATGGACAACTGGACAGTGTTTGTTAAACGCACATCATATATGGGAGAGTGTGAAGTGAAAATGCTATGGGATATTTTTAAGGCCTGGCTCAAATGGCGAAAGGACTGGGATTCTCTGTGCAATCGCTGTGGAAAATGCTGTTATTCACGATCAGCCTGGGCGAAAGGAAAAGTGGCTATTCACTATGACAGCCCGTGTGAAAATCTGGATGTGGAAACACATCTATGCAGAATATATAAAGACCGATTCCATAAATGCAATCATTGCGGGAAGGTAAATTTATTCGTGGCATTGTTTCATCCTACTTTGCCAGATGACTGTGCTTACAGGCAGACATTCCGGTTGTGGGAAAAAGATGCGCATAGAAATCTTTAACCAGGAGGTAAGAATTTTATGAAAAAAAATAATAACTATAGGGAGACTTTTGAAACACAGGATGACCGGCAGACATGTGTGAAAACCGTGCGTATAGGAAATAGTCTGCCAGCTGTCTGCATAAGAGCCGCGTTTATAGTATCGTTACTTGCGGTTTTCTTTACATGGTGTCCTGCATTGACTGTGAAAGCAGAGGAGTCAGGTGGAGCCGGGGAAAGTGAAGCAATAGAAATGGAAACGGAAACAGAAGCAAAAACAGAAGAAAACGAGACAGATGATCAGAGCGTTGCGGAACAGGTTGAGGAGTTCATCAATTCTTTCCAGGAGGAGAGTGAAGAGAAACAGTCTGAGGATGCCCTTAGCTCCTATCTGGTAAAAGAACTATTGGACAGTCAGGAATTTATGGAACAGATCGAAGATTCGATCGGCTCTTATCTGACAAATGAATTCAAGGAAGCTGATCAGAATATTGCAGAATGGATTGAAGAATACATCAGCCCACTCCTGACGAAGAAAAATGGAGAGGGGAATCAGAGCGCTGCAGAACTGGTTTCGGATATACCTACCACGCAATATTTTTCAGATGACCCCGTGGCGGATGAGGATATTGAGATGATCCTGACGGCAGGGATTCATTCACCCAGCACCATGAACAGTCAGCCATGGCATTTTTCAGCTGTCACTGACACAACTGTGCTACAGCAGTTTTCAGATGATATGAGCGCTGATGTTGCGGATGCACCTCTGGTAATTATAATTTCCTGTGCAGAAGGTTCAGAACTGGATGCAGGACTTGCATGTCAGACGATGTCTATTGAAGCCCAGCTCCTTGGGTATGGCTCAAAGATCATTTCATCTCCCGTAGATATATTGAATGGAGAGGAATATAGGGAACTGCTGGGAATTCCAGAGGATTATTCTGTCGTGGCAGTTCTGCTGGTCGGTTATGAGGAAACATCCCTGGATGAGGATGCGAATGGCTACACATCAGCGGTCACGAGGAATTCCATGGATGAGTTGGTTACTCTGGTAGAGTAGCCAACATGCTTTTGAGCAGCTCCCTGCATTACACTGGAAGATCTTATGGAATGGCAGATGGCGAAAGCAGATTCTTATGTGATTTAAGAACCTGTCCCAAAAGAACAGAAAAAGTTTAGATGATATTATCACTGACCTGGAAAACGGATTTGCTGCGGTGAAATAAGGGGAAAGGTTCATTGGGACAATCTTGCATATATTTGAAAAGTAAGCGTCAAATAAAAAACGTCTGTTAGACGCTTTTTGAACGTGTTATTATGGT
>JAJBUL010000101.1:0-657 GCA_020860365.1 Clostridiales bacterium
TGCCAGAGCTCTGCCCATGTGCCATTATCAATAATCTCCTGCAAAAACTCATTTACAAACGCTACGCCGTCCGAGTCAAGCGGAAGTCCGATCCCGTAATTATCCTCCGGCCCGAATACATCGCCTGCAATCTCATAGACGTCCGGATTCTTAACAATCGCGTTCAAAAGAAGTGTGTAATCGGTCACATAAGCGTCTACCCGCCCCTGTTCCAGCGCGGTACGGGCTTCTGTATCTGTCTCGAATTCCTGTACGGTAGCGTCTGGCGCATACTCTGCCAGAATATCCGGGCCGGTAGAGCCTGCCTGTGTCGCGACTACCTTGCCTGCCAGGTCATCTACACCGGTGATCTCAGTATTGCCGGCCACTACCAGCACGGCCTGCTGAGAGGTATAATAAGGACCTGCGAAGGAAATCACTTCTTTACGTGAATCTGTAATGGAGTAGGTCGCTACTACGAGATCCACCTGATCACTCTGCAGAACTGCCTCACGGGTGCTCGAATCTACCTGGGTCAGTTCATAGGCTGTCTCATCACCCAGAATGTAGAGGGCGAGAAGCTGATAAAGACCCGCGTCAAATCCACGGAGACTGTCATCTGTCTCATCCAACTGGCTGAACAGGTACGAAGTCCTCGTACCGCCGACTCTGAGTACA
>JAJBUL010000101.1:667-9902 GCA_020860365.1 Clostridiales bacterium
CTATACTGCGGTCGCCCACTCGCTTGCGGCAATCGTCTCGTCATCTGCCACGATGCCGGAAGCAATCAGCTCATCGAACGCATCCTTGTCAATCGCCACAGAATGATCTTCTGTCTCGGTCTCAGTTTCAGTTTCATCCGCCAGTACGCCCGTTCCCAGCGTAAAGCTCAGCGCCATTGAGAAAGCCAGCATATACGCCAGTACCTTTTTATAAGCTTTCATGATTCTTTTCCTCCTTTTTTCCTACGTTTTTAATAGGAATAATATGTTTTACGCTATTATCATACACCCAGATCGAACATTCGTCAAGTCTATATTCCTACTGTTTTAATATTTTTATAATTTCCCCATTTCACTCATTCCCGTAAACCCTTCCGGCATTTTCTCTCTTCACACCTGTCAAGGAAAAAACGAAACACCATGCGGCCATCTGCCAGGCGATCTGCGTTTTTGCCTCCTGCACATCCGACCGGAATCGGTGATACCGCTTTTTCCCGGTAAGTCTTCATGGCGCCACCTTCTCCTCCAGAGAAAAAAAACGCCGCAGCGCTCCGGATGCCATTGCACTGCCCAGACCGGGTACTGCCGGTGTGCATATCCTTCCGGAATGCCATCCTCCGCAAACTGATTCAGAGCAATCCCGTCCCCAGGCCTGTCTACTGCCTGATGATGATGGCTGTTGACGTAAAAGTGCTCTCCATAGAGCTGCTCCAGCCAGGAGCCCTCAAGTGCTGTGGAGTCATGCAGAGAATCTCCCGACCCGTTCCCATTGTGTGTGTCCCGTTCTTCCATATCCTGAATCAGGCTGCCGCCAAAATACACGTTGATCAGCTGCATTCCCCGGCAGACGCCCAATACGGGTTTCCCTGCGCGGATAAAATCCTCCAGCATCTTTATCTGAAGGTCGTCTTCTGCGTCATTTACATCCTGGCTTCCCTGGTTCGGCTGCCCATAGCGGGAAGGATTTACGTCGCATCCTCCTCCGGGCAGTAAAAGTCCATCAAAGTTTCCTGCCGGCTCAAATGTATCCAGAACAAATGTCTCTGCCCCTAAATTTTTTAACACTGCTACATAGTTGTCCGGCCTGTAAGACAAAACCGGAATAGCGATTTTGCTCATGATTTCCTCCCTCTTCATCCGATTTTCGTGGTTGCCCCGCTTTTTATCCGATGAAAAATCAGTCCTATCATAACACAGGTTATTTCGGGAGACAAGCAAATGCTTTCTTATTTATGCGGTTCTCTGTTTTCCTGAACAGCTTCCCTTTCGTCAAGATCGTGTTGCAGCGCGTCCAGATACGGCACCAGAAGACCGCCCCGCGGATGAATATAATAGTCCTGGTTAAGCTCCTCATAACGAAAACTTTTCCGTCCGCCATTCTGCGCACGGTTCCAGAATTTCATCATGTCACAGTAGGGCAGATAAAACAATTCATTTCTCACACTGAAAAACAGGATCAAAAAAGAAATCCCTCCCTGCTCCTCAAACTGAGTCATAAATTTTACCTGATGCGGATGAATGTTCTGCAATGCAAAGGTGTCGACCGTACATTCTTTGGCGTCAAAGCAGACCGGAAGTCCCTGTACCACGCCGATATAATCAACGGTGCTCTTCTGCTCAAAATAAGCGAGCGTAATGTGACGCTCGTCTTTGTCAATCTTCAGAGGCGTAATCGGCGTCGGTATCTTCTGAATCAGCGCAAGCTTCTTCTCCAGATAAATCTCATTGGTGCGGTTGATCAGTTCCTCCAGTGTTGAGCCGCGCAGGCCTCGCGTATTCCAGGTCGCCATATGATTCCTCCTGCGTTTTCTCTGTGTTTTCTGCTTCCTGACAAGATTCGCTCCGTTCCGTTCAAAACATGTCCCACCGGGTCTGCGCTTCGCTCCGGTCTGCCACAAGAGCCCCAAACGCTTCCGGCACTGGCGCACAGAAACTCTGTCCGGACAGGTAAGAAAGCGCCCCCTCCACCTGCGGGAACTCCAGCCGACAGGCATGCAGCAGCTGGCTGTGAATGCCGTGAGAACGCGCATACGCCTTGTTTTTCGCCGGATTCCCGTATTTCGGATCACCGAGAATCGGATGGCCGACACTTGCCAGATGCGCGCGGATCTGGTGCGTGCGACCGGTAATCAGATGGACCTCCAGAAGCGTCAGGCCTCGCGCGGCAGAAAGCACATGATACTCTGTCTCAATCGGCTTCGCGTCCCCGGAGGGAACCCTGGTCACCGTCACTGTGTTTGTCCGCTCATCCTTGTGCAGATAGCCGCGCAGGCAACTGTCCGATTGCACTTCGCCGCAAACAATGCAGCGGTAATATTTGCGGACTGTCCGCTCCTTCAGAAGCTGGTTCATAGTCTGAAGTCCCGCGAGACTCTTTCCGGCTACGACCAGGCCGCTCGTATTGCGGTCAAGCCGATTGCAGATCGCCGGGCGGACAATCCGCATCTGTTCGTTCGTCATAGAGCCGGAGGAGTGCAGATACGCATTCAGATATTCCACCAGAGAGACGTCCCCAGGCGCAGCCTTTTGAGAAAGCATACCGGCAGGCTTATTAAAAAGAAGAATGTTTGCATCCTCATAGACAATGGCAGGCGGCTGTACGCCAGAGACAAGCACCGGTGCCATATGGTCATTTCCATTTTCGGGAAAAACCCGTTTTTCCAGCATGAAACGCCCGGTCTGGCCACTCTCTTTCCACCCATGACTGACCTGCACACCTCCGAATTTTTTATAGGTTTCTTCCGAGAGAAACAGCTTCACCAGATCATCTGGCTGAAGAATCTCCCTGCCATCCGCTTTTTTCCCGTTCAGGGTGATATTCTTTTTTCGAAGCATTTTATAAAGGAAGCTCCTGGGCGCCTCACGCATATAGCGCGAAAGCAGCTTATCCAGCCGCTGGCCGGCATCCCCCTCTTTTATCTGAATCTGTATCATAATGATTTCCCTGTACGCATTTTTATAGTTACAGGTCACACCCTGACCAGATTTACGTTATTTCAATCTCTACAGGTGTGACCTATAACGGCATCTGGCCAATTAAAATCGCTTCGCGATGGCTTATCCTGCCCGATTTTGGGGCAGGATGCCACCCGGCGAGGGGCCAGATGCCATGCAATCTCTACGTTTTCGCCCCTGACCACGCAGCAAGTGCGTGGTCGGGTTGTGAACAGTAACTTTTTATATGCATTTCTGTGTTTTACCATATCCCGCAGAGGGTAAATCCTGTCCTGCCCAAATTAGTTCTCCGTAAAAGAAAAGTCATTCTTTACAGCGATATCGCGAGCAGTGTCTGATAAACCACCTCATCGCGTGAGAGTCCAGGATAACGTTCATCCTGGGTAAAAGAAAGCCCTTCCCGGTATTTTTCCGGATTTTTCGCCAGGACAGATACCCGCTGCAGATAAGGCTTTAGTTCCTTCATCACCTTTACCTGCGCTTCTGTGAATCCATTGGAAGAAAGAAGCTGACGGATGTGCTTTTCCAGGTAAGCTGGATCCGTCTTCTCATCTGGCGTAAAGCAGACCACCTGGTCGCCGCAAATCACCGCTGCCTCTACCAGACTTGTATGCTCATAGGCGGTGATAACCAACTCATAGCCCACCGTCAGGCCGCCGACCGCTCCCCGGATGGTTTCGTAGCGATCGTCCGGCATCGGATGCTGCATCAGCATCATGATCAGCCCAACCATCGACCGGCAGGCTGGCAGGCAGCCCAGAATCGCAATCACAGTAAAGAGGTTCAGCCTTGATTTCACGGTGACATACCCAATGATATAGATGCCGATCGGCAAAAGAAACATCAGAAGTGTCATCAAAAATCGCTTTTTCTTTTCATAGCTGATATAACCGCGGGTTCCCTTTTTCACTTTCGTCATGAAAAATGTCATCTCCTTTTGTGCGTTTTCGCATGCTGCGCGATTCCCTGCAGGATCTTATTTCTTTCTCACATCTCCCGTTTTGTCTTGCTTTTTTCCTCTTTTTCCGGATACCGCTCCAGTACGTTTGGCATAGCCGCGCCGTGGTTTGGGGCCACCGGTCTTTGTCTTGTCCCTGCGCGGGCGGATCAGGCAATCCGGTCCGTAGCCAATCAGGTCCGTCCTGCCGGCAATCTTCAGTGCTTCGACTACCAGATCATAATTTTCCGGGTTCCGGTATTGAATCAGCGCACGCTGAAGCCGTTTGCGGTGCGGATTCTTTTCCACATAGACTGGCTTCATGGTACGCGGGTCTAACCCTGTGTAATACATACAGGTCGAAATCGTGGACGGCGTCGGGTAAAAGTCCTGCACCTGCTCTGGCATATACTTCAGGTCTCGCAGATACACGGCCAGCTCTACCGCTTCCTTCATGGAGCAGCCCGGATGGGAGGACATCAGATAAGGCACCAGATACTGATCCATCCCACAGGCCTGATTCATTTTCTGATAGGCTTCCGTAAATTTCAGGTAAACGTCGTGTTTTGGTTTTCCCATCATCTCCAGCACACGGTCGGAGACATGTTCCGGCGCCACTTTCAGCTGCCCGCTGATGTGATACTTTACCAGATCGCGAAAAAATGCCTGCGACCGATCCGCCATCAGATAATCAAAACGAATCCCGGAACGGATAAAGACCTTTTTCACCTTCGGAATCTCCCGCAGACGGCGCAGCAGCCTCACATAATCACTGTGATCCGCGTCCAGGTTTTTGCATGGCTCCGGGAAAAGGCACTGTTTATTTTTGCAGGTGCCCTTTTCCAGCTGTTTTTTGCAGGCCGGATGGCGGAAATTTGCGGTCGGGCCGCCGACATCGTGGATGTACCCTTTGAAATCCGGGTCTTCGGTCATCTGCTCCGCTTCCCGGACGATAGAGTCATGGCTGCGCACCTGCACGATCCGCCCCTGGTGAAACGTCAGTGCGCAAAAACTACAGCCACCAAAACAGCCGCGGTTGCTGACCAGGCTGAACTTTACCTCTGCAAGTGCCGGAACCCCGCCCTTTGCGTCATAGGAAGGATGCCAGGTGCGGCAGTATGGCAGATCATAGACGTCGTCCATTTCCATTGTGGTAAGTGGTTTCGCAGGAGGATTCTGCACGACATACAAATACCCGGCTGCATCTGGCGCCAAATTTAAGCGTGCCGGCGCTTGCCCCATCTCATCCGCAGGATCCTGTCTCTTGCACAGCATAGCATTTTTTTCCATGCGGTAAGGCTCCACCAGCCTTTTGGCAGTAAAAGGATCCGTATTACAATACTGGGTATAAAAGCTCTCCGCATATCTGCGTTTATCGGCTCTCAGCTCCTCATAGGAGGGCAGAAGCTCATAATCGTAGACGTCCTCCAGCCGCCTGGTCGAATAGCAGGTGCCGTCAATAAAGGTGATATCCTGAATAGCCAGCCCGGAATCCAGAGCCTCCGCGATAGCCACAATCGAGCGCTCGCCCATTCCATAGGAAACCAGATCTGCTCCGGAATCCATCAGCACGGACGGCTTCAGAGAATCCGACCAATAATCATAATGTGCCAGACGGCGCAGGCTTGCCTCAATTCCTCCCGCGATGACCGGCACATCCGCATAAGCCTGGCGGATCAGTCGGCAGTAAACAGTCACCGCGTAGTCTGGCCGTTTGCCCATCACACCGCCGGGCGTGTAGGCGTCTGTCTGGCGTCGCCGCTTTGAGACCGTGTAATGGTTTACCATGGAATCCATATTTCCGGCAGATACCAGAAAGCCCAGCCGGGGACGTCCCAGCAGCATCACGCTCTCTTTATTCCTCCAGTCTGGCTGCGCGAGAATCCCCACAGTAAACCCATGCGCCTGTAAAAGACGGCTGATGATCGCATGTCCAAATGAGGGGTGATCCACATAAGCATCCCCACAGACATAAACAAAATCCAGCTGGCTGATTCCCTGCGCCTTCATTTCTTCCGGCGAAGTCGGCAGAAATTCCATTTTTGTCTCCATTCCGCCGCTGTCAGATCAGCGGCAATCCTATATCATCAGGAAATGGCATTCGTCGTTTCCTTTTGTGCCGACCGCAAAGCTGCCGTTCCGGAACTTGGCGCAGCACCTCATAGCTGCTATCCAGGATCTCATCATAGCTGCGTATGTAATAGTCCGCAAGCCGCCGCACTTCCTCCTTCCGCGCGGCGGAAAACGCATCCTCCATCGCGCAGACGCGCATGCCCGCGTTTTTCCCTGCAAGCACGCCCATTGGCACATCCTCAAACACCAGGCAGCGCTCCGGGCGGACGTCAAGCTTTTGGGCCGCGGCGAGATAAACATCTGGCGAAGGCTTTCCCTTCGCGACCTCACAGGACGTCACAATCGCGTCAAAGCAATCCTCCACCTGGTTGTTCACAAGCGCGGCGCGGATCAGCTCCTGGCTGTTGCTGCTCGCGATCGCAACCGGATAAGCGTGAGCCCTTAAATAATGAAGAAAAACGGCCGCACCAGGCTTCAATGGCACCTTCGTACCATAGATTCCGAGCGCCATCCGGTTCCACTCTTCTTTGATTTCCTCAATCGACAGGGGAAGTGCAAACCGTTCCTTAAAATAAACGGCGGTCTCCGTGAACCCCATTCCTTCAATCGCAACTGTCAGCTCCGGGGTAGGCGCATACCCATACCGCCCCAAAAAATCAATATCTATGTCCGTCCATACCCACATGGAATCAACCAGCGTCCCATCCAGATCAAAAATCACGGCTTCTATCTGTTCTAACATATGTATATAAACTCCATTACTTACTGTATTCTCCAGCCGGGATTATATTTGTTTTTCAGGCTCCCATTTGCATACTTTCCCCAGCCGAGCCCATGCCCATCTACACAGACCAGAACCCAGCCGGCACACAGCCGGTCTGCCTCCGCTGACGAAAGCGCAATGGTCTCGCCCTTCAGGTAGCGCAGGAGGCGTTCATCATCCGCTTCCAGATCCAATACCGTATCAAAACAGCTGGCGTCCGGCAGCATTGCCAGCTCCTGAGACGGTTCAAAGCGACCACGCTTCAGACAGCCAATCCGCACACCCGTGCGCAGATAGCGGATATCCCTGGGAAGAGCAAAGGGTGGCACCAGCAGGCACTGTTCCCCAATCTGCTCATAGTGAAATGTCTCCAGGGGCGCTTCCATTGCGTAATCCCTTCTGCGCTCATCCGCTGCGCCAGACAAATCCCGGGGCCACGAAAACCGGGCAAGGAACTCCCTGACCGCCTCTGGTATCCGTCCTGTATTTCCATCGCAACCATCTTCTGGTCTGCCTGAGCTCTTTTTGTTTTTTGCCTTTCGAAGGAAACAGGCGGCAGCTTCCTTTTCACACGATTTCTCCATGTACTCCGCCGCCTGTTTCTTCAACAGAGCCACAAAATGCCCTTCCCCTTCCACCCGATGGGGATAAAGGCGGACGCAGCCCTCCAGTCCCCTGCCAGGCGCAAACCCTTCTGTCTGCTTTAACGGGATCAGCGACAGCTCCGGAAAATGCTCCAGAGCATTCGCAACAACAGCCTCATCCTCCTCCTCGGAAAAGGTGCAGGTAGAATACAAAAGCATGCCTCCAGGCCTTAGCATCTGCACTGCCCAGGAAAGAATCTCCTTTTGCAGAGGGGCATACTCCTTTGGCCCTTTTTCCATCCAGGAAGCGATCAGGCTGCTGTCCTTCCGGAACATCCCTTCCCCGGAGCAGGGGGCGTCGACCAGGATCTTGTCAAAAGAACAGCCAAATGCTTCATAAAGGCGCCTGGGATCCTCTGCCGTAACGCAGACATTCGCCGCGCCCCACACAGACAGATTTTTCACCAGTGCTTTCGCCCGGCTCGCGCTCACATCATTGGCGACCAGAAGCCCGCTTCCCCGCAGCCGGGAGGCCAGCTCTGTGGCGTTGCCCCCCGGCGCCGCGCACAAATCAAGCACCCTGTCCCCTGGCGCAATCGGAAGAAGACTCGCCGGAAGCATGGCGCTGGGTTCCTGAATGTAATAAAGTCCCGCATAATACCAGGGATGCCGCGAAACCGGCAGGCCATTCACATAAAACCCGTTTTCCGTCCAGGGAACAGGGCGAAGGACAAATGGCCATTTCTCTGCGGCCTCCTCCACGGACAGTTTCCCGGTATTGACGCGGATAGCCGAATATGCCTCCCGCTCAAAGGAGGATAAAAATTCCTCCGTCTCCTCCCCGAGCTGTCTGCGCATACGCGCGACAAATGTCTCAGGAAGACGTTCCCTCACAGACATAACCTTTTCCTTTCGTACTAATCATTCCCATCCACCGACTGCACACGGTATCCCTCCGCAATCACATCCAGCTCCCTGCCAAACCGCGCCAGCTGATCAATATCATCCAGCTCATAGATACGGTAAAATTCATCCTGTATCTTCTGAATCTCCCTCTTGTTCGCTACACGGTAGAGGTTCTGGATGTTATTCAGAATATCCGCCACCAGCCTGGAATGTATCTGCGAAGAATTCTGTGCATCCATAATCTCGCTGCGCACAGAAGACATCTCGTTATCCAGAGAAATGATCGCGTTCGCCGCATTGGTCAGCTTCTCACGAATATGATCCGGTATGTTTTCCCGATACTTGTACTGGAGGGAATGCTCAATTGTGGACCAGAAATTCATCGCCAGTGTACGAATCTGGATTTCCGCGAGAATGGTTCGGCTGCCGGAGATGGTCTGAACCTCGTAACGGATAATCATATGGTAGCTGCGGTAACCGCTGTCCTTCATATGATTGACATAATCCCGCTCACTGACGACTTCCATATCCGTCCTTTGCCGGATGATCTCAACCACCTTCTGAATATCCTCCACAAACTGGCAGATAATCCGCACACCCGCGATATCGGAAATCCGTTCCTCAAATTCTTCAATTTTTATATTTTTCCTCTGTGCTTTTTCCAGAATACTGGCAATCGTCTTTACCCGGCCGGTCACCTGTTCGATCGGTGAATAAAGTCCCTGGTTCCGGTATTCCGTTCTCAAATGTTCAAATTTTAAAATGAGCTCTTTCACCGCCAGATCATAAGGACTCAAGATCTCACGCCACAGTAGTATTTCCATTTTTCACTCCCTGACCGGCATTTCCTGTGCCGGCTTTGAACAGTAACAAATAATCCGATTTGTCGTTCGCTTATCATAACATACAAAATCAAAAGATGCAATGCATCTAAAAAGACTCTGCGTAGCGGAGCACCCAGTAGGTTACTATTCACGGGGTGGAGAAGACGGACTGAGATTTTGAACTTTCGTGAGA
>JAJBUL010000160.1 GCA_020860365.1 Clostridiales bacterium
GCACTCTTATAGAAATAATAAGTGGATTTTTCCACGGTCTGCCAGCCAGTCTGTGCCACACCGTCCACATAATAGTAGGTATATCCATCCACCGTCACAAGCCCCTGCAGCAAGGTTCCATTTCCCAGCAGCAGACCCTCTGTCTCTGTCTCCGTCTCGGACTCATCCACCGTTTCTGTGGCAGCCTCTGTCTCGGATTCGCCCGTCGCTTCTGTAACGGTCTCCGTCTCGGATTCACCCGCCGCTTCCGTAACGGTCTCCGTCTCAGACTCGTCAGCCGCTTCTGTGAGCGACTCTGTCTCCGATTCACCCGTCTCTTCCGTGGCCGACTCGTCCGTTGTCTCTGCTACCGTGGCAGCCGATTCTTTCATATCAGATTCCGTTACTGATTCCGCAACAGCCATATCCTCGAAATCCGTCGTATCCGAATAAACAGCCGTCTCAGAAATGCCCTCCCGGGCATATACCTGACATCCCATACCGAATGGCAGGCCAGAGACCAGAACAGTAGTCAATAATAAGATCAGTTTTTTCTTCATTGTGTCTCCTCCCCTTCTAAAATCATGTGATTAGGTTTATGAATAGACTCATGAAGAACATATTACCATATTTTCCTTTTTCCTGTCTACCACTTAGAAAAATCTTCGTATTTCTTTATGGATTTTAACGTTACAGGTCACACCACGCCCTCATTTACGATCCCTCAGCCACTACAGGCAGGATGACTTTTTCTATAAAAATACACCAGGATAAATGCACCTGACCCCTGCCCGCTCAAAATCACGCATCCATTCTTCGGATGGCTGTTCATCCGTGACCACGATATCCACATCCCGCAGGTCGCTTACGATTGCAAACGCATCCCGTCCAAACTTTGAGCTGTCTGCCGCCAGAATTCGGGTTCTCCCGGACGCAAGCATGCTTCTCTTAATCCCGGCAAGGGAATCCTTCGACTCCATATAGCCTCTCTCCCGGCTGAGAGCCTTGCAGGAAAAAATCACCTTATCCGCGTAATGGGCACGAATAGACTGCTCCGCCTCAATCCCGATAAAGGTCAGATAACGCTCGTCCATCACGCCTCCGGTCGAGATAATCTCCCACTCAGGGGCGTCCGTCAGAGACAGCAAAATCTCCATGGAATTTGTAAGAACCGTCAGGCGGTTTTTTGTTTCCTTCAGCACCTTTGCCACAAAAACAGCCGTGCTGCTGGCGTCCAGGATAATGTGATCTCCATCCTCCACCAAGGCTGCGGCAAGCTCCGCAATTTTCTGTTTTCCCTGCACATTCTGATTTTTCCGGATATTAAAAGGCAGATCAATCCCGGTATTCTCATTGATCACAGCGCCGCCATAGCTTTTGGTAGCGTATCCCTCTTTTTCCAGTTTGTCCAGGTCACGTCGTATGGTCTCCTCCGAAACACCGTACTGCAGGCTCAGCTCCGAGACTACCACACGCTTCTCGATTTGCAGCTTTTCCAGGATTTCATTTCGTCTTTCCAGTGCCAGCATATGTATCCATCCTCCAAGTCACAAAACCATAACCGCTCAGAACAGGCCGCAGACCGCCTGCGGTCTGTTGCTCAGAATCATTGCACAAAATTTTTACAGAAGCTTTTCTGTCATTCTCCGATCCGGATGCGCGATGACAGAGGAATCCAGATACATGCCTTTTTCCGCCACCAGCTGCTTCGCCCGTTCGATGGATGCCTCCACCGCAGATACTTCCCCGGTAATCAGCATGTAAGACTTTCCGCACATCCCCTTTGCGATTCGCAGTTCGATCAGCTCTACAATCGCTGTCTTCGCAGCCTGATCCGCCGCCTCAATAATAGACGCCGCATCATAAGTCTCCAGAATGCCAAGCGCACTGATATCCTGCACCTGAGAAGTGCCATAGATCGCCGGAAAGATCGACTCATGTGGATTCCCCAGAACAAAGCTGTCAATGCATTTGTCTTCATACGAAGTAACTGCTGTCTCTACCGCCGCCTTGACCGCACTCAAATCTCCGGCAATAATAGCGATATACTTTCCCGGACATACGGTTTGCGCCTCGATCAGCTCCACCTCGGCTGTTTTTACCATCGCGTCCGCCGCGGTAATACCGGCAGCGGTCGTCTTAAATTCTATCATTCCAATCGCTTTACTCATCGCTGTGCTATCCTTTCCGCTACGCACTGCCCTTTACATACCTGAACGATCATCCCTTGCCACGCAAATGGATAAACCTGCCACTCCAGCTCATCAGAATCTCAAATCGTCAGGAATTCGCAACGATTATAATATGGCGGTCTGTCACTTCCGTCACCTTCCCGCCAATCGACGCGTGAATCCCCACGCTTAACCCCTGCGCGGGGCTGGCAATCATCTGTCCACAGCTCACCTCATCCCCAGCCTTTACCAGAGCCTTCGCCGGAGCGCCAATGTGCTGACTCAGAAGAATTTTTACTTTAGAAACCGGCGCCAGAGTCTCATCCATCGGGGCGTCCACATCATACCGGGAAAGCCCCAGACGTGCCATCAGCCGCTCCTCCGGCACCTTCCGGTATTCTCTGGAAGGAAGCACCGGGTCAGCCTGTACATTCTGCGGCGGCCGGACACCCGCCTGCCGCAGGCCGGCCTTCATGTCCGCAAGCAGAGACCTCGGAGCGAGGCTCTGTGGACAGGCATACATTTCACAAACGCCACAGGAACTGCAAAATGATGCGTCCAGATACGGATTCAGATCGCGAAAATCCTGATTGGACGCTGCTCTCATGAACCTTGCCGGATCAATCGGATGACCCAGAGCATGACGCGGACACAGATCCGTACAGGTATTGCACTGGCAGCAGATGGAGGCCGCCCGCTTCAGGTCAATCGAGGAGGTTCTCTGTTTCTTTCTGACAATGATGTGATCTTCTGGAAGAACCAGAATCGCGTTTGTCGTCTTTGTAACCGGCTCGTCGCCGCTGCCAATACGTCCCATCATCGGTCCGCCGACAAAATAGACCAGATCACGGACCGTGACATTGCCCGCAAGCGCAACCACGTCATCCAGCGTACAGCCAATCGGCACCCGCACGGTTACCGGATGGCTGACCTCCGCCACAACCGATACATATTTGTCTGTCACCGGTTTTTTCTGTTCCAGTGCGCGGTATACGTTATAAACGGTCTCTACGTTAAATACCGCCACGCCCTGCTCGATCGGCAGCCCGCCTGGCCGTACGACACGCCCGGTCGCCTCATAGATCAGCACCATCTCATCGCCCATCGGATAGGCTTCATCCAGCAGGTGAAGCCGCATCCCGGGAAATTCCTCCAGGTGCTGCTGCAACGCGCGCACAGTCTGTACATAGGATTTTTTCACTCCAATGATCGCCTCGGCCGCACCCACCGTCTGCGCGATCCGATGAAACGTCTTCATAATCTCATACGCATGGCGCTCCAAAAGCTGCCGATGCAGTTTTAAAAGCGGCTCACATTCCGCACAGTTCAAGAGAATGGTATCTGCTTTATCTGTCAGCTTTGCGTAGGTCGGGAATCCGGCCCCGCCAGCCCCCACCACACCACATGACTGCATAATGTCCTGAAGTTCTTTTATTTCCATAGCGATACTCCGATCATTATTTCGTAACCGTTCAGGACCGTTCCATGTCCCAAACCCCTGCCATCAATCGGGCCAAAAGCGGCATGCCGGTCTCCTGCCCGTCCGCGCCCTGCGCATCATAACAGATCACTGGCATCATCAAGAATACCAACGATCGCTGCGTCCACCGGCGCAGTATCCACCCCACAGCCAATCCGGGCGGCACTGCCCTGCGCGACCAGGACATATTCTCCAATCCCGGCGCCGATCACATCAATCGCTACCAGCTGCCCCTGACTGGGTGCCATGCGCTTTACAGGCTCCACAATCATAAATTTGCTTCCGATCAGTTTTTCACTTTTGCGCGTGGAGACCACGCTGCCCACTACTTTCCCTACAATCATTTCCACGCCTCCCCGCGCCATATAAATCAGGCAAACAAAAAACCACGTAACGGAGAACAGGATCATGCCCTGACAAGGAGCGCGCTTCCCCCCTGTCCGCCGCTCCGAATGCATATTACAAAAGCAAACCGCCCTGTGCATTCACACGCATCCGTTTACAATCGTCACCCGATCTCCTGTGGCAATCTGCGCTGCGTTCGCCTCATCGGTATCAATGTGCATCTCCAGTGTAAAGCTCTCATCAACACGAATTTTTACGTGATCGAAAATCGCGCCGCGCTCGTTATCCGCCTTAACAGAGACAAAATCACCATCTCTGACGCCAGCTGCCCGCGCATCTGCAGGTGACATATGGATGTGCCGCATGGCAACAATACAGCCTTCCTCCAGATAAATGGCTCCCTTGGGTCCGACAATGGCAATCGGCGCACTGCCCCCAATATCTCCCGATTCCCGAACCGGCACTTTCATGCCAAGCCGGATCGCGTCTGTTGCGGAAACCTCTACCTGTGACGCTTTTCGCACCGGGCCAAGCACACGGACATTCTCGATTGCACGCAGCTTCAGCCCCACAATCGTCACCGTCTCATTGGAGGCAAACTGCCCGCCCATCAGCTCCTTGCGCTTCGTAAGATGGTAGCCTGGGCCAAACAGCGCTTCGACATGTTCCTGTGTCAGATGAACGTGTCTAGCGGAAACACCGACCGGAACGGCAAATGCATTTTTATCCTTTTCTGTCTGCAGCTGGTTGATCGCTTCCATCACCAGCCTTGTGATCTGTTCAATATTCGTTGTTTCCAAAGATACACCTGCTTTTCGCAGCCGCGCGGAAAGCCCCCTTCCATCAGGGTTCATCCCGCGCGGCTTATGTAATCCACTGGTATCTGTTCCGTACCTTCACACCTGTTTTATTTTAATGTCGGAAGGATCTTTTCCACATCGGTGTGCGGTCTCGGGATGACATGGGTCGCTACCAGCTCACCCAGTCTGGACGCTGCCGCGCTGCCGCTCTCTACCGCAGATTTTACCGCGCCTACATCGCCGCGCACCATCACGGTCACCAGTCCGGAACCGATCTTCTCTGTACCTACAAGCGTAACATTCGCCGCCTTGCACATCTGATCCGCCGCCTCGATCGCCGCCGTCAGTCCTCTGGTTTCAATCATTCCCAATGCTTCCTGTGTCATTTTCTTTTCCTCCTTATTGGATGTTTTGGATACTATATTATTTGTTTCTCCGTTCTCTGTTGCCATTTCCGCAGCCACAGTATACTCCTGCACTGCCTTTACCGTCCGTCTTGACGCGGCCGTTTTTCTCGAAGCCGCCGTACCGGATGTTGCCTTTTTTTCGTCAGCCATGCTTCTATTCCTCACATCTCATGTCCCGGTTTCAACGGTAAATCGCAAAAGCTCTCCGTCCTCTGTCAGTCCGTAGTGCTCCCCTGCTCTCTCCATCTGGCCGCGCTCAATTCCACGATCCGGACAATTTCCTCGTGGGGACGCGCGATCACCGCCTGGCAAACCGGTTTTTTGATCCCATTTGCGGCGGCGGCCTCCACCGCCTCCGTAACTGCAGCCACGTCGCCCTCTACAATAATCGTCACGAGCCGCCCGCCGAGCTTGCGTTCCCAGGACGCCAGCTCAACGCCCGCCGTCTTGCACATGATGTCCAGCGCGTCAATCGCCGCTACCACACCCGAGACTTCTATAAAGCCATACGATTTATCCATGAGCAAATTCCTTCTGTTTTCAGATCTTCGGCAAAATCTTCTCCACATCGTTGTGTGGTCTCGGGATTACATGCGCCGCTACCAGCTCGCCGAGCCTGGACGCCGCCGCACTGCCGCTCTCTACTGCAGCCTTTACCGCGCCTACATCTCCGCGCACCATTACAGTCACGAGACCAGAGCCGATTTTCTCTGTACCGGTCAGCGTCACTTCCGCTGACTTGGTCATCGCATCCGCCGCCTCAATCGCCGCTGTCAGTCCTCTGGTTTCAATCATTCCCAATGCTTCCTGTGCCATGGTTATCTACCTCCGCTTATCCTTATTAGTCTTTATCCAGACCGCTGATTTTCAGCATCTTCTCCGTCCCCTCCTCCGGGTTCGGAATGATGTGGTGCTGCACAACGCCCGTCATGCTCTCGGCTACCCGCAGGCCCGCTTCCATCGCCACTGTCACGTCAGCTACGCTTCCGCGGAATTTCATGCAGACAAGAAGCGGTACCGGAAGGGCGTCCGCGTTGGCCGGTTTGTTCTTGTCAAAGACCTCCAGGCGGACATTCGCTGCCTTGCATACCGCGTCAGCCGCCACAAAGGCTGTCGTCAGCCCGTAAACCTCTAAAATTCCCGCCGCCTCTGCCATACGGTTGTGCCTCCTTGTGTGTTCATGGTCATTCCAGTTTCTAATCCTACGGTTTTCTGTATTATATATCTTCTTCGCGTGCAGGGCAAGTCAGGCCTTTTCCCTTGATACATACAGTAAACGATGTATGTCGTTTTATTCATTTACAATCGCGATCTTCAGGCCGGTCATCGCCAGATTGGTCTGCAGCGCCTCGTTGATCTGGTCGAGCGGGAAACGGTCGGTGATCAGATCCGAAATCGGAAGCCCGATCGCCTTTGCCCTCCGCAGGAAATCAAAGGTCGTCGCATAGTCGCGCAGATTGTATACCCAGGAGCCCACGATCGTGATTTCCTTTGAGCAAATATCAAAATGCGGGTTGATCGTGGCGTCGCCGCCATTCACGAAAAAGCCCAGCTCACAAAGGCCGCCGCCGTTGCGGATGAATTTATAGATGTTGGAATGTCCGCCCGGCGCACCGGTACACTGGAACGCGAAATCCGCCAGATGTCCGCCAAACGCGTCTTTCACGCCGCCTGCCAGGGCTTCAATTCCCTTGAAGTTCTTGAAGTTAACAGAGGTTTCCGCACCCATCTTTTTCGCGAATGCCAGCCGTCCTTCGTTGCCGTCCACCGCGCAGATATTTTCCACACCCATCGTGCGCAGCACTGCGATGCACAGCAGGCCGATCGGGCCGCAGCCCTGTACGACCACTCTGCTGTTAAAGCGGAGGATGCCGGTGGTCTTCGCACGCTCTACCGCGTGTACCAGCACTGCCGCTGGCTCAATCAGGATTCTTGAATCCAGATCCAGGTCACTCACGTTAAAAAAGGTAGAGCCAAACCCGCCGCCGCGGATGAAGATGTAATCGGAAAACCAGCCGTTCAGATGAATATCATCATCCGGCAGAAGACCGTATACGTCCGCACCGCCCACATTTTTCTTATTCAGATCGAACATCGTGATTTCCGGGTCATCCTTGAAAATCATGCAGGTAACGATCTTATCGCCGATTTTCACCGGTTTCCCGGCGGTATCGGTCTTTACATTTTTTCCCATCGCCACGATCTCGCCGGTGCCCTCGTGTCCAAGTGCGACCGGAATCAGGCCAAAGGGGTCATTTTTGAACTCGTGCGCATCTGTCCCGCAGACACCACAGCCTTCTACTTTTACCAGAATATCATCGTCGCCTACCGGCGGGATCGGATATTCCTTCACATCAAAATGATTTTTTGCCGTCAGCACAGCGACCCGCGCCGTCTTCGGAATGCCGCCGCGCGCTGCGCCTGTAGAAGCCGCTGCCGCGCTGCCGTTCATCCCGGCAAGAACCTGCCTGACGATCTCTTCTATATTAGCACTGTTCATTTCCATAAATTCTATTACCTCCTACCGGATACACAGACTGTCTGTCATCACACAGCGTCTTCTCTTCGTAAAGGTACTGGCGCTGGTAAGCCCCTCGCCGGTACGGCTCGCGATGGTGAAAGTACAGAAGCCCTCACCGCCAAAGCCAATGGCGGAGTAGGACGGCCCGTTTTTCACCAGGATGGCCGTGTCAATCGCTTTCGCGTATTTCGTGATGTTGTCCACATTCTTGGAATGAATGTGTGCGGAATGGCGGTTGCCATGCTCCAGCCACACGGCCTGCTCCACCGCGTCGTCAAAATCCTTCGCCCGCACCATTCCCAGAATCGGCATCATCAGCTCCGTTGTAATCAGCGGATGCTCCTTCGGCCCCTCAAAGACGATGCAGCGGATGTTTGCCGGGGCGTCCACACCGATCATGGAAAGCAGGGTACGTGCGTCGCGTCCCACGCATTTGCGGTTCAGCTTGCCGCCCTCGAGCACGACAGCCGTGAGCGCATCCTGCTCCTCTTTGGAAGCCAGATAACAGTCGTTTTCCGTGATCAGGTAATGCATCAGCTCATCTGCAATAGAGGACACCGCTACGATCTCCTTCTCCGCGATACAGGGCAGATTGTTGTCAAAGGTACAGCCATTCACAATATCCCGCGCCGCTTTGCGGACATCTGCGGTCTCATCCACCAGAGCCGGGGGATTGCCCGCGCCCGCGCCGATTCCGCGTTTGCCAGAGGAAAGCACCGCCGTCACCACGCCCGGACCGCCGGTCGCGGCAATCAGGGGGATGTCCTTGTGCTTCATCATAACATTGCTGGTTTCCAGCGTCGGCTTCTCCACCGTCACACAGACATTGTCCGGACCTCCCGCTTCCAGAGAAGCTTCATTGATCAGGTTGATCGCGTAAATCGACGTCTGAATCGCCTGCGGATGCGGATTAAACACCACCGTGTTGCCGCCTGAGAGCATTCCGATTGTATTGCAAAGGACGGTCTCGCTGGGATTCGTACTTGGGGTAATCGCACCGATCACACCAAACGGCCCCATCTCGATCAGGGTCAGCCCCCGGTCGCCGGACCAGGCGGTCGTCGTGATATCCTCTGTGCCGGGCGTCTTGTCCGCCACCAGATGATGTTTTAAAATCTTGTCGCCGACATTACCCATGCCGGTCTCTTCCACACCCATGCGCGCCAGAGCTTCCGCGTTCTCATGGATTTTCTTTCTTATACAGGAGATAATTTTTTCGCGCTGGTCCATGGACATGACCCGCACAATCTTCTGCGCGCTCTTCGCGGCCTCAATCGCCTCATCCATATCCCTGAAAATACCGTGTTTTCCCGCCGCTTTTCCTGCGGAACCTGTATTTTCCCCGCTCGTCTGACCCTGCGCGTCCAGATTTTTCAGCACTGCCTGTACAATCTCCTGTACCATATTCTCATTGATTGGCATGCGCTCTTCCTCCTAGGCACCCAGCTGCTCCAGCACCTGCTTTGTAATCTTCGCTACCAGCTCCGGATCTACGCCGTCCGCTTTTTTCTCAGACGAATCTCTGCCTACGAAATCATACTGATAGCCCGGGAACTGTTTGTAATCCTCATCCGCGCAGATGCCGCAGTTGTGACAATTCTTTCCGTCCTTGTTCTGGCAAAGGCTGGCCGGATGCTTTCCTGCCATGCCGAATTTGCGGCGGATCGCGTAAAGCTTCTCGATATTCTTCTCATCAAATTCCTTCGGGCCACCCAGCATTTTTGACTGATAGAGGAGCTGCGCGTAGAACTCTACGGACTCCATCTTCATATAAGCTGCGGTCAGATCGGTCGACCAGGTCAGCGCGCCGTGATTCTCCAGAAGCACTGCGTCAAAGTACGGAAGATATTTTTCCAGACGATCCGGAATCTCATTCGTCGACGGTGTACCGTACTCCGCGATCGGTACACAGCCAAGCGCGATAATCGCTTCCTGCATGATCGGCTGTGTCAGCGGAATCCCCGCAATCGCAAAGGAAGTCGCGTAAACCGGATGCGCGTGTATGACGCTGCCGACGTCCGGTCTCTTCTCATA
>JAJBUL010000236.1:0-7565 GCA_020860365.1 Clostridiales bacterium
TGATTTGACGTTAGAAATTTGTTCCACCGACAATAACAACATAGTATTCCAATATTCCAGGAGGTCATATCCTGTTGAAATTACAGAAATTATTGCAAAAAGAGTAAATACGGATTTGGAATATGCGCTCCCCTTTGAAATAATAAATGATAATGATACAACTGTCTTTTATCGCACAAGATTAATTTTTGAACAGGAGGAAGAAAATTTCCGGCCGGGGGTGTATCAGTTTTATTTGACTGTCAGGGATGGAATATATGAAAACCGTATATCATTGAAAACTCCCTGTAATAAAAAACTTTTGGAAAACATATATATTATCATGGATTATCCGTATACAATTATAGGGGATCATTACTATAATTGCATGTTTTACAACGATACCAGTTCCAATTTGAAATGCAGCATTCAAAAAAAATTTCTGAAAACAGAGATGCTTGATCATGATGTGGAGGAACATTATCTTAAAATGCATCTCAACATTTATAAAGAAGTTTTTTTTGACACAAATTGTTTTTTTGTGATGACAAATCAGAATCAGCAATTGCCTGTAGTATATGATTTTCTAAATGAGACAGAACTGCTGTATGATATTAATGTCAGAGTAGACTTAACGCGGTTTTATGAGAAAAATAAGGAAGAATTGATCTATCCAATGATAGAATCTGGTGCAAATCCGGGAGTCGGAATGTTTATCCAAAACAATTATCTGCATCCATCCGTATCTGACCGGGAAGCACAAAAGTTTTCTGTGGTTAAAAATATACAGAAGATGGGATATCGACGTATTTGGGGTGATTATAGAAAAGGAATATTTCTGATTGGTGTGACGCCTGATTTGCAATTTGCGATATTGCAGAAAGCAGTGTATAAAGACGGAAATGTTCAAATGGCTGTCTCTTTTAATGAGAAAACAGAAAAAACAGTACAAATGTTGTCTGCCGAACTTATTGTGGAGAATGTTTTCACTGGTCAAAATATAAAAGAAAAACTGAATATTTCGAAAGAAGTATATTGGGCGGAACTGCACATTGGTTCGTTGGAATTTGGAAAATATAATGTTTATGTACGTCTGGCAAACGGCATGAGAAGTGGTTTGAAGATACTGCAAAATCCGGAAAGCTATTATGATCACAAAGCCAAAAGAAAAATATTGTTTCAGAAAGAAAATGGATCTTTAAACATAGCAGTGGCTGAATTATTGTTATGTGAAAATCCTGCCCAGGCAGAATTTTATCAGAATTTGGCTGAAAGCACAAAAAAGGATGTTAAAAATAAAAATCGTAAAATATGGCTGATAGGAGAAAATTACGGGCTCTCAGCAAGGGATACCGGACTTGCCTTTTTTGAATACTGTGAACAAAATCATGTACAGGAAGCAGAAGTATATTATGTGACTAAAAAAGAGAATCCTGACATGGATTATTTAAAGCCATATATGAACCATGTAATCATCTATGACAGTGAAGAACATATTAAACTTGATGCTCTGGCAGAGTTCTATGTCGTTTCACATGGGATAAGAGATGTGATGCCTTCGCTTTATCATAACAGGTTATGGGAATATCACAAACCGGTTGTTTATTTACAGCACGGTGTAATAGCGATGAAAAAAATAGGAATCAGCAATCAATCCTATGGGAATTCCATACGTAAATTTATTGTGTCATCTGAATTTGAGAAAAAACTGCTGGTGAATAACAGACAGTTTTGGGATGATGAGATTGCTGTGACAGGGCTTTCTCGTTACGACAAACTGTGTATTGATAACAATTTGGAACAAAATATAGTGTGGGTTATGCCAACATGGCGGGATTGGCTTGTATCTTCAATGGAACAATTTGTGGATTCCCGGTTTTACAAATCCTATTCGGAATTACTGTGTGATCGCAGCATTCTCGATTTGTTAAGGAGAAAAAAGCACAAAATCGTATTCAGTCTTCATAATGATTTCGAAAAATATAAGCCGACATTTGAAAAACTGGCTTGTGATGTTGTTGAAATTTCAGACCAGCATGAAGTGCCAATGAGCAGGCGTGTCCAGGAGTGTGCGATGATCATTTCGGATTATTCCAGTATTATTTTTGATGCTGTGTATTTGCATAAACCGGTACTGCTCTTTCAATTTGACCAGGAAGAATACTTGCGTTCCAGAGAAAGCTATGTTGATTTAGAGTCAGATTTGCCGGGACAGGTAGTGCATACGACTGGCGAAATGATTCAGGCCATGACTCATCTTATTGAATCCGATTTCAGGGCTGCACCTTCTTTCGAAGAAAAAAGGCGCAGATACTTTGATTATGAGGATGGTTGTAATTCCGAACGAATCCATCAGACAATTCTTACATTGAGAGAGGAAATGAAAGATGAGTATGAATGTTAGATTTATGGTTTATAATGCATATGGAATTGGAGGGACTGTCAAAACCATTTTCAATTTTTCCAATTATCTGTTGAAGACAGGAAAGTACAATGTTGAAATTATAAGTGTCAAGCGCACGAAAGATACGCCAACCTTATATATTAATCCAAAAGTCAAAATAACAGTCATTCAAGACAGCAGAAAAGGCGTATATTTTTCGGCAGATGATGAACATTTGCTGGCTCTTCCGAGTGAAATGATACATCCGGAAGAGGATTTATACACAATATTTAACAGATATATAGATAAAAATCTCCTGGAAATATTCTCTGATATGCATGATGGTGTACTGGTGACAACTATGCCGTCTTTGAATATGCTGTCTGCCAATTATGTAGATGACAGAGTTTTAAAAATCGGGCAGGAACACAAGTCGTATGCTGACCATACACCGGGCATTCAGGAGATGATTCGGAATAATTACGCAAAACTGGATACCCTTACTATTTTAACACAAAGAAATAAATCGATATATGCTCGAAAAATACATGGAGAGGTTTCTATATATGTTCTTGGAAACGGTACGGAATATTTACCGTTTCGTGCACAATTAAAAAATCATATTATTATTGCGGCCGGAAGATATGCGGAGGAAAAAGGTTATGATATGCTTATAGAAGCATTTGGTAAAATTAACAATCAGTTTCCGGATTGGGTGATAAAAATATATGGCGAAGGGAAACTTGCCGAAGACTACATCCGGTTAATTCAAAAATTCCATCTGGAAAAACAGGTTATGTTGGAACCGGGATCTGATAAATTGAACGAGAAACTTTCGGAAGCTGGAATCCACGTTTGCTCTTCTTATCGTGAATCGTTTGGAATGGTAATAATAGAAGGATTTGCCATGGGCATTCCCTGTGTATCTTTTGCCTGTGATGGACCGGCGGAGATAATAACAGATGGATATGATGGGTTTTTAGTTGAGAAAGAGGATACAGATGCTTTAGCAAATGCAATGGCAAAGCTTATGTCAGACGAAAACCTTCGACAGAAAATGGGGAAAAACGCACATGAAACTGCAAAACAGTATGATATTAACATGATCGGCAATGATCTGGATAAGATCATTAACCTGGAGGCAAATAAAAAGCAAATCAGAAAACCTGCTTTTCATTCGGGAAATGTTAAGACGCAAAATAATATACATACGCAAAAACAGCTGAACACAATATCAGAGGTTTCATATGAATCCTACCAGAATATGATGGATATGGCATCACAGGGAAAAATAGGATTCAAAACTTTACTGAAAATGATAAAAGGGTGGTTTGTTTTTAAGATCAGATGACTGTGTGTATGCCGGTTTGCTTGTTTTTATTGAAGCATATCAAATTGTCCTTGCTGCCCGCTCATCAAAACAGTATACTATTAGAAAGAAAACGAAACGGAGCAGCTGACATGGATCGAAAAAAAAATACCCAGAGGAATTGAGAATTTTGCTGACCTTCGAACAAAGGGGTACTATTATGCCGATAAAACCATGCTGATCAAAGAACTTTTGTGTGACGGCGCTTTGGTGAGCCTGTTTACCCGTCCGCGCCGTTTCGGAAAGACGCTGAATATGAGTATGCTGAAAGCCTTTTTTGAAATTGGTACAAATGAGAGTTTGTTTGAAGGTCTGGCAATCAGCCGGGAGCATGCTCTCTGTCAGGCGCATTTGGGGCAGTATCCGGTCATCTTTATCAGTCTTAAAAACGTAGAGGGCGCGGACTTTGCATCGGCCCGCAAAAGGATTTGGGGCGTTATTCGAGATGAAGCACGGCGTTTTTCATATCTTCTGGAAAAAGATACAACCAGTGATTTTGACAGAGATGACCTGCGGTCGCTGATCTATGGCGACGGAGACCTGGAGGACAGTCTGAAACTGTTATCCGGGATTCTTTTTCGTTCCTGCGGGCATAAAGCAGTAATCCTGATCGATGAATATGATGTCCCTCTGGATAAAGCAAACCAGTTTGGTTATTATGACGAGATGATCCAACTGATACGTGTGCTATTCGGATCATCTTTAAAAACGAATGATTATCTGGCATTTGCCGTACTGACAGGATGTCTGCGCGTCTCGAAGGAAAGCATTTTTACCGGCATGAACAATTTCAGCGTCAACGGGATTACAGATGTGGCTTACGATGACTGCTTTGGTTTTACGGATGCGGATGTGCGTGCCATTCTTCAGACATATGATCTGACTGCCTGTTATGATGCCGTGAAAGAATGGTATGACGGATACCGTTTTGGAAATCAGCATATTTACTGCCCCTGGGATGTTGTGAGTTACGTCAGAACACTTGATACAAAGGGAAACTATGACTTAAAGATTCCGAATCGGGAGATATCCAGTATATTTCAGGATCAGATTCTGGAGTGGTTCCGGCATACCATAGCGGATGATGCGTCAGGTCTGGAAATTCTCTGCGACGCTTTTGCCGATGGTGAAACCGCGAAAATTGAGAATTATCTCAACTCCTGTCTGTCCAGATCCATCAGCGTTCGTGATTCGCAGGGGAAAAGCAAAACAGAAAACTTTTTCCACGGAATGCTTTTGGGTATGCTTGACAGCCGCGGCCACGTCTGGAGGGTGGAGTCGAATCGCGAAGCAGGCGATGGTTATCCGGATATTGTCGTTTCATCTGAGCCGGATGGTCTTGGATTTGTCATTGAAATAAAAGCTGCCGACAGCAGAAATGCCCTGGAATCCAGCGCAAATATGGCGCTGCGCCAGATCAGGGGCAGAAATTATATGCGCTGTTTTGAAGGAAAAAACATAGATCATATACATGGTTACGGCATAGCCTTTTATAAAAAAGCTGCAGGGTTCTGCAGCTATGAAGTGATGTGATCCATGCTTCCAATGGGTATTTACAGGTTTTTTTCAAAAGTTTATGCACTTAAATGAACAAACTTGTTTTTTCCAAAAGTTTTTGCTCTCATGTTGACAGCAGATTGCTTTTTTGTTTTGACCATGATAAAATGACGGTGGTTTTGCCAGACTTGCGGAACAGTCTGAACCACCGTGTTTTTGCTGGAGCAGTAATGCGATTGAGGGAAATACGCTTTCTCTGGCGGAGCAATCCGTAGTATCATACCCTTTTGTCGCTCGAATCATATGATATGAAGGCGCAGGCGAGGAAAATCAAGCTGAAATGAGAAAATTTTTAGAAAAGATAAAGGCTCTTAACTTTAATACAGTGATTAACCGCATGATGATCTTATGCGCTGTTCTGATTGCATGCCTTCTGATCGCCGTGGTCTGGCTGTTTACGCACAATTCTTCTGATTCGGACACGGATGCGTATTCGTCTGTCACAGAGGAGGAAGCGGATACGGAGGAGTCCGGATCTGCCGGCAGCAGCGCGGATGCCGCTGAATTAACAGATGAGGACAGTTCGGACTCGCAGGAATATACGCAGGAAATAGAAGGGTATATAAGTGTGGAGGAGACGGAGGACGATGAGGAACAGTCCGACAGTGACGGGTCTGAATCCTCTTCGCAGTCTGCGGACAGTTCTGCGGCGGACAGCAGTTCCGCAGCGGATGCCGCTTCGGCTTCCTCCGGGAACAGCACATCCGCAGACAGTACCGTTTCCGCAGACAGTGCGGCTTCCTCCGAAGAGAGCGCCTCGGCGGAAGAGGCGGTTTCCGTTGACGGCAGCGAAACGGATGCCGGCACTGGTGAGGATAGTACCGGATCTGGCGAGGATAGTACCGCCGTCACGGGCGAGGATGCGGGGAGTTCGGATGAGACGTCTTCTGCTTCCGGTGATGCCGCCGCCTCCGACACGGGCGATACGGGCACCGGCAGTGACGCCTCGGAAGGAGATGCTTCTTCCGGTGAGTCCCCGTGAGATTACAGCAATCGGCCTAGTGTGGCGTCTCAATCATATTTTTAATTATAGCACTGCCTATGTCGCCATCCGCTGCGTTGTCGTCAGTCGACGTAGCCACCGCTACGCCTTGCGGAATGACGGCATATCCAGCACTATAACTTAAAAAATGATTGAGACGGCACACTAGTGCGCCGCATCAGCAGCGCATAGAAGTTTATAGTCTCCCGCCTTGACATTTTCCGAAATCTTGTATAATGTGTCTTTCATAGATGCTGGCGCACTGCGACAGCGGCGTATGGATGTTTAGTGAACTTATAGAGGAGAAACAGTATGAAAGAATTAGCGAAGACCTATGATCCGAAGGGGATTGAGGAACGTCTTTATAAGAAATGGGAGGATAACCGTTATTTCCACGCGAAGGTGGATCCGGACAAAAAACCGTTTGCCATTGTGATGCCGCCGCCGAATATCACCGGGCAGCTCCACATGGGCCATGCGCTGGACAATACGCTGCAGGATATCCTGATCCGTTATAAAAGAATGCAGGGTTACTCTGCATTATGGCAGCCGGGAACTGACCACGCGGCCATTGCCACGGAGGTGAAGGTGATTGCCAGCCTGAAGGAAAGGGGTATCAATAAGGAGGATCTGACCAGGGATGAGTTCCTGAAATATGCCTGGGAATGGAAGGATGAGTACGGCGGACGCATTGTGAACCAGTTAAAGAAGATGGGCTCCTCCGCGGACTGGGAGCGGGAGCGGTTTACTATGGATGAGGGCTGTTCCGGCGCGGTGAAGGAGGTATTTGTCCGCCTGTTTGACAAGGGATATATCTACAAGGGCTCCCGTATCATCAACTGGTGTCCGGTCTGCCGGACGTCGATCTCGGACGCTGAGGTGGCGCATGTGAAGCAGACGGGTCATTTCTGGCATATCCGGTATCCGATCATCGGCGGGGAGGGAGCCTTTGTGGAGATCGCGACCACCCGACCCGAGACGATGCTCGGCGATACTGCTGTCGCGGTTCACCCGGATGATGAGAGATATCAGGATCTGATCGGGAAGACATTGCTGCTTCCGATCGTGAACCGGGAGATTCCGGTCATTGCGGACGCTTATGTGGACCGCGAGTTCGGAACCGGCTGTGTGAAGATTACGCCCGCGCATGACCCGAATGATTTTGAAGTCGGGAAACGGCATGGGTTAGAGGAGATCAATATTTTAAACGACGATGCGACGATCAACGCGAACGGCGGTATCTATGAAGGCATGGACCGCTACGAGGCCCCGGAGGCTATAGTGAAAAAGATGGA
>JAJBUL010000236.1:7575-9677 GCA_020860365.1 Clostridiales bacterium
CACCCATGACCGCTGCAAGACGACGGTGGAGCCGATGATAAAGCCGCAGTGGTTTGTGCGGATGGAGGAGATGGCGAAGCCGGCCATTGACGCGCTGAAATCCGGCCGCCTGAAGTTTGTCCCGGAGAATTACGGCAAGACTTATCTGCACTGGCTGGAGGGGATCCGTGACTGGTGCATTTCCCGCCAGCTCTGGTGGGGGCATCGGATTCCCGCGTACTACTGTGGCGACTGCGGCCATATGATGGTCTCGAAGAAAGCGCTGTGCAAATGCGGCAAATGCGGCGGCACGCGGATCCGGCAGGACGAGGATACGCTCGACACCTGGTTTTCCTCCGCCCTGTGGCCGTTCTCCACACTGGGATGGCCGGAAAAGACGGAGGAGTTAGAGTATTTTTATCCGACTGATGTGCTTGTGACCGGATATGACATCATCTTCTTCTGGGTGATCCGTATGGTGTTTTCCGCGCTGGAACAGATCGGGACGGAGCCGTTCCGCACAGTCCTGATCCACGGGCTTGTGCGCGACGCGAAGGGCCAGAAGATGAGCAAATCGCTCGGGAACGGCATTGATCCGCTGGAGGTGGTTGACAAATACGGCGCGGACGCGCTGCGGCTGACGCTGGTGACCGGAAATGCGCCCGGCAACGATATGCGCTTTTACTGGGAACGCGTGGAGGCGAGCCGCAATTTCGCGAACAAGGTCTGGAACGCGTCCCGCTTCATCCTGATGCATCTCGGCGAGGAGCAGCCGCATGAGCCTGCGGCCGAAGACCTTTTCCCCGTGGACAAATGGATCCTGTCGAAGGTCAATACCCTGGCTAAAGACGTGACGGAGAACATGGACAAATACGAGCTGGGTATTGCCGTTCAGAAGGTATATGATTTTATCTGGGAGGAGTTCTGCGACTGGTATATTGAGATCAGCAAGACGCGTCTCTATCAGAAGGAGGAGTACCCGGAAGCGGCGAACAGCGCCCTCTGGACGCTGAAGACAGTTCTGGCCAATGCCCTGAAGATGCTTCACCCGTTTATGCCGTTCATTACTGAAGAAATCTACTGCACACTATGCCCGGAGGAAGAGACCATCATGCTGGCGCCCTGGCCGGAATACCGGGAGGATCTCCATTTTGAGCAGGCGGAGGTTTCTATTGAAATGATCAAGACACTTGTGAAGGGCGTGCGGAATCTCCGCTCCGAGATGAACGTTCCGCCCAGCCGCAGGGTGAGCTACTATGTGGTTTCCCAGGACGCGAATGTCTGTGCCCGGCTGGACGCGTTTCAGGATGTTTACCGGAACCTGATCAGCGCCGGGCAGATCCATGTGCAAACGGACAAAACCGGCATCCCGGAGGATGCTCTCTCCGTGGTTATCCCCCATGCGGTGATCTATGTACCGCTGGAGGAACTCGTCGACATGGAAAAGGAGCGGGAGCGCCTGCTGAAAGAGAAGGAAAAGCTGGAGAAGGAGCTGGCGCGTTCCAACGGCATGCTGCATAATGAGAAGTTCCTGAGCCGGGCGCCCGCAGAGAAGGTGGAAGTCGAGCGGGCGAAGCTGAAAAAATATGAGGCGATGATGGAGGATGTTGCGGCAAGGCTTGCGTCACTGTAAATACGGCAGGTTGAAAAAATCTGCTGCACGGGTATTGACTTTCCCGATGATTTATCAAATCGTGATTTCATCACGATTCACTTCGTCGCTCGTCAAATTCATGCAAACATGATTTTCCTCGCTTGCACTCATTATATGATACAAGGGACAAAAGGTCAGAAATCGGATGCTTGCATCCGCATTTCTGACATTGGGGACCGCAAAAACATGAGGAAGTAGCAAATTTGACCGTTTTTTGGTCAAATTTAGCGGATTCCGAATGTTTTTAGGATTGCGGGAGCACGAAGTGCGGAGCAATCCGTAGTATCATACCCTTTTGTCGCTCGAATCATTATATTATAACCATAGCTAAGGAACGCGGTGAGTTCCCATAGAGCCAAAACGAACCCCCGGAGTGGTTGAGACTCCGGGGATTCTTGCTCGTGTGGCGTCTCAATCATATTTTTAATTATAGCACTGCCTATGCCGCCATCCGCTGCGTTGTCGTCAG
>JAJBUL010000337.1 GCA_020860365.1 Clostridiales bacterium
TAATACCACAATATGAGATGATTGTAAAGTGTTTTTACCAAATATTTATATCTACGCCCTGACCTGTATGTCTTATTGACTGATGGTAAAATATTACCTATAATCATATGTAGGATTATTTAGGTGATATATAGCAATATAGATGATCGCATACTTAGTAGCTACATTCTGCGAACAGCAAGTTGTCAAATAGAAATAAGGTGGGAAAATATGAATATGTCGTTGGATTGTAATTTGGCTAGTGGATATAAAAGTAAATCACAGATTGCCCGTGTTTTAACTGAATCTTGGACGGCAGAGCACATGTATTGCCCTGTGTGTGGATGGCCGACGATAAATAAATTCCCAAATAACAGGGCTGTTGCTGATTTTTATTGCCCTAATTGCAAGAATGAATTCGAACAAAAAAGTAAAAACGGGGCGTTCGGTGTTAAAATTGCAGATGGAGCATACGCAACCTTTATTCAAAGGATCAGTAGTAATAATAATCCCGATTTTTTTGCTGAGTTACTCTTTAGAAAAAATGACGGTGGAGAATATGGTCTTTGTGCCTAAATATTTCTTTGTACCTGAGCTGGTAGAAAAAAGAAAACCATTGGCAGACAATGCTCGTCGGGCGGGTTGGGTTGGATGCAATATATTATTTGATAAAATTCCGATACAAGGAAGGATTCCTATTATAGAAAATCGTATTCCACGTGCGAAGATTGATGTTCTAAACAGTGTTAAGCAGGCGCAAAAAAATTCAAACGAGCAACATATCGATGCGAGGTTGGCTGTTGGATATGCTGAATTGTGTCAATGCTATCGAAGATAATGTTTTTACATTGGAAATGGTATATCGTTTTGAGAAAGAATTAGCAACAAAACATCCAGATAATCACAATATCAGGGCTCAAATCAGGAAACAGCTCCAACAATTGCGTGATCGAGGCATAATAACCTTTTTAGGAAATGGGCATTATCGGAAAAATGTATAAAAGATGGTGACAGATATATCAGCAGGTATTTGTGAAGTAGATGATAATAAAAAATTTCTGAGATTAGGCTGAGACTGGATTGGACAGGGATGGGGCTTTAAGAATGAAGAAGACGCTGAATGAACATATGGCGATGTTTTATCGCATGGAAATCGTAGAGGATAAAGATGAGGGCGGATACGTTGTTTCTTTTCCTGACCTGCCGGGATGTCTTACTTGTGGCGAGACTGTAGAATCAGCGGTAGCCAATGCTATGGATGCAAAGAAGGTATGGCTGGAGGCGGCTCTGGAGGATGGCATAGAAATGCAGGAGCCGGATTCCATGGAGGATTATTCCGGACAGTTTAAGCTGCGGACTTCACGCAGCCTGCACAGATCACTGGCGGAGCATTCAAAAGGAGAGAATGAAGGATGAAGACCATAAAGGTAGTGGCTGCAGTCATCCGGCATGAAAACAGGATATTTGCTACTCAGCGTGGATACGGGGAATTTAAGGATGGATGGGAATTTCCGGGCGGAAAAGTAGAGCCGTGTGAGACGGAACGAGAAGCACTCGTGCGGGAAATCCTCGAAGAACTGGACACAGTGATAGAAGTAGGAGAACAGATAATGCGGATCGAGTATGACTATCCGACGTTTCATTTGTCAATGAATTGCTTCTGGGCAGAGGTTGTCTCGGGTGACTTGGTGTTAAAGGAGCATGAAGCAGCCAGGTGGCTTTCAAAGGACGAGCTGTACAGTGTGGAGTGGCTGCCGGCGGATTTGGAACTGATTAGAATGATTGAGGAAAGCTTCTTTTCTAAGCCGTATGGAAGAACTGATTGATATAAGAGCAGGATTATTTAAAGAGGACTCGTCAGGAGAGAAAGGTTGATAAACATGGCATCATCCAATTATGACATTACAAGAGACAATGCGGAGCGGCGCTTCCTGAATTATGATCAGGAGAATATGATTGAGAAATTTCACCTGAAACATGACGAGCAATATCTGTACATAGAGTTTGTGGGGCGGGAGTATCGAATTGACCGCCATTCTGGGCGGACAGAATGGACAACGGATGGATTTGCCCGTGTAGAGCACGCAGGATTCAACGAAGTGCTTACAATCTTTGATGTATTGTGTGATTCGAAAGAGGATTGCTGTTTGTCCGGACAGTTTGTGAAAGTCAATGATCTGAAAGGGACGGTTCGCTCATCTGGCCTGGGCAATGACCTGTATGGAAAATATGCGGAATATTTCGACGGACGCCTGCCAGCGCTTAGAAAGGCCTGTGAGATTCTTGGCGGAGAAAAGAAGAAGATTGGAGACGTGTCTTATCTGCTGCATCCGTTTCCTTT
Organism: Clostridiales bacterium; assembly: GCA_020860365.1. Taxonomy (GTDB): domain Bacteria; phylum Bacillota; class Clostridia; order Lachnospirales; family Lachnospiraceae; genus Choladousia. Next base: position 2,321 of record JAJBUL010000337.1, read on the forward strand.
CCTTCCGCTGATGCTGCAGTTCTGGGAGTCGGACGATGAATTTCCGGCGAGCCTGAAATTCATGTGGGATGAAAATACCCTGGATTTTTTGCGCTATGAGACGACTTATTATGTGATGGGTCATGTGCTGGGGAGACTGAAGGAACTGATGGAATTGGAATGCAGGCAGAGATAGGTGATGAAACAGGCCGGCAAAACGAAAGGGAAAAGAAGTGCTGAATCAATCGGAGATTTATGATTAGATAAAGGAGACAAATAACGATGAAATATATGATTATCGGCGCGGGCGGGACTGGAGGCATCTTAGGATATTGTACGGTGGGTGCTGTGCAAAGAGAAGGTAAGCAAAGGGAGATGTTCAAGGCTATGATTTGTGAAATTATAGCTCTCGCGGAGGCTATGGGGATTCATTTCGGACAGAACCTGGTGGCTGTTAATTTAAAGATTCTCTCAGATCTGGCTCCGGAAGCAACCACTTCCATGCAGCGGGATATTATGACGGGGAAAGCTTCGGAGATTGACGGTTTGATCTACGAGGTTGTCCGGTTGGGGAAGGAATATGAGGTGCCTATGCCGCAGTATGAGAAAGCCGCTGCGCAGTTTGAAGATAAAAGATATTAATGCAGAAGAAAATGAGCAGAGATATTTCGATAAAAATCAGGAAAAAGATCTTGATAAAAATATAGTAATAGTATATAATATATACATTCATGAAAAACACGGACACAGGAAAAAGCTTATTACGTAAATGACTTTGATTTAAGGTGCGAAAAATACGCAGATATGCCAAGGATGGGTGGGGCGCTGGTTCGTGCTGCTGGCGAGAAAGGTAAGGCGAAGGGGTGATGGCTAATGGGCGGAAAGGATGGGCTGTACTTTCTGATTGACTATGAAAATGTTGGCGAGGCAGGCCTCGATGGGATGGAGCACTTGTATGATACAGACGTTGTGGTGATTTTTTACAGTGCTTCCTGTGAGAAGATATCTAAAAAGTCAATGGATTACATATTGAAATCCGGCTGCCACTTTCAGGCGGTTCGCCTGAAAAAGACAGGGAAAAATGCTCTGGACTTTTATATTGTTTCTATGATTGGTGAATTATTCGGCGCTGGATTTTCGGGGAAGGTTATTGTCGTGAGTAAGGATAAGGGGTATGCTGCGATGAAGGATTACTGGATGGATCGTGGGATTCAAAGTGAGTGTATTCTGTTGAAGCCTGCCGTGAAGGATGGCATTATCGCGACAAATGAGAACAGTGTCCGGCGGAAATTGATATCCGCGGCGACTGCGCAGGTAAGCATTGGAAAGGAGTACGCGAAATACCAGGAGAGGGACCGCCTGAAAAAGAAGATAGAGGATCTTTTTGTGGGTTCTGAGTATGAGGAAGCGGTAGCGAGAATATTTGAACTGACGGAAACTGAGAAAAAGCCGAAGGATCTGTATCTGGGTTCTCTGAAGCGGTTTGGGAAAGTGGATGGGACGAACATCTATCGGTGTTTGAAGCAGGCGAAAGCATCCTGAAAGAAAAGAGTTTCGGTTTGCGGCGATGCTTTTAGGTTTGAAATCTGTGTATCAGACAACGTAAAGAGCAGGGTCTTTTGATGGACGGAGTCTTTTTGAAATGCTGTGAGGTGTTGCAGGAAAATAAAAGAAAGTCGGAGATGGGCATTTTTTGCTGTATCCATTTATGTATGAGGTGAGGAATATGTTACAGCCAGGGGAAGTGGAATTTCAGGCGAAGAAAAAGGAAAACGAGAATCTTGCGTTTCGCACCTTTTTGAAGATTCACGCGGATGATGAGAAACTCGATGAACAGTTTTTAGCATTGCATAGAGAGTTGTTTCGGAATTATGACTGCAGTAAGTGTCGCAATTGCTGTACGAAGTATGTGGGGACGATCCCGGAGGAAGATTTGCGGCAGGATGCGGCTAAGCTTGGACGGAGCGTAAAAGGTTTTATCAGGCAGTATCTGAAACCGGAAGCCGACTGGGAGGGAAATTATGAGACCTTGCATGTTCCCTGTGATTTTTTGGATGAGAAGGGAACATGCATTCTCGGGGAGTGTAAGCCGGAGAATTGTAAAAATTTCCCGTATACGGATCAGCCGGATCGATTGGCCAGTCTGTACAGTGTGCTGGATGTGGTGAGTGTCTGTCCGGTCGCATTTGAAATTTGGGAGAAGCTGAAAGAAGAATATGGATTTCATAATCGAAAACGAAGGTGAAATCAGGATTGTGAGATTCATAGCTGAGGGGAGGATCCATTGTGTGCGTCATGGCTGCAGAGAGAGTTTATAGGCGAAATCAATGTCTGTGTAATGACTGTGGATTAAATAAGACAGGAGCGTGAGCGATGGCTGTGAAGAGATGTGGATATCCGCAGATTGATACTGTCGGGACAGGAAAGCGTCTTCGGTATCTGAGCCACAAAAAAGGTATTTCCGTACAGGAGATACAGCACAGCCTTGGTCTGGCATCAAATCAGGCTGTCTATGAATGGTTTAATGGGAAATGTCTGCCCACCCTGAATAACTTTTTTGCGCTCAGCAAGTTACTTGATCTCCCTATGGAAGATATGCTGATTCTGCGGGAGAATCTGCTGCCGGAGGAAACGCACAGAGATATTAGCCATTGTTTCTGCCCGTACCAGTCAGGCATGGATCCTGGCGAGAACCAGATGATAGAAGAGCAGCTGTTACTGGAGGAGGGCTGCTATGTGGATACAGCGTTTTTCTCAAATAGAATGAGAAAATATGACATGGCTATATTAGAAAGGTGTGCGTAGAATATGCACATTTTCAGAAAAAACATGATAAATCAGATTCCGGAAATCAAATTCCCAAAATCAGATTCTGTTCACTAGAAGACTGATTTTCCGAAAAACCACTTGATTTTTTCACTTTGTACGGTTCCTTTCAGGTAGACGATGTTGAATTCGCGAACCATTTGTCCACCCTGCAGAAAGAATTTTCCAAGTGAGGGATCGTTGTCTGCAAGCACATTGTATACAAAAGAAATCCCATATCCTTCGCGAACCAGATCGAGGATTACTTTGAAGCTGGAGATGCAGATGCGGTGTTTGAAACGGTTTAACGATTCATTGTAGCTTCTCAACGCCTGCTCAAGGATGGCGCGTGTGCCGGAGCCTGCTTCGCGGTGGATGATCGTTTCACTGAGCAGTTCTTCGATGGAGACCGTTTTGCCCGCAAAAGGATGCTTTTTGTGGCAGATACCGACAAAGGGCTCTCTGCAGAAAAGAATGGAGTCGAAGCGTTCTTTGTCGAAAAAACCTTCGATTACTGCGAAATCCAGCCGATTTTCTTCCAGTTCACGCAGAAGATGCTCCGTATTGTCCACGAGATATTCCAGAGAGTGATTTGAATCATCCAGGAAATGATGAAGATATTCGGTCAGGACATAGTCGCCGATGGTTTTTGTGGCGCCGATTCGCAGATAACACGCAGAATCCTGTCTGTGGAGCCTTTCACGCAGGCTTTGTTCCTGGTGACGCACTGCGCGGGCGTATGTTTCGATAAGATTGGCGGCTTCTGTCTTTTCAAGTCTTCGGTTGGCGTAGCGGAATAGTTTACAGCCGTATTCGGCTTCCAGGTGATGAATTTGCTGCGTGATGGCAGGCTGCGTGAGGTGAAGAAGCTCTGCAGCCTGATGGTAGCTTCCGCATTCACATAAGGTCAGAAAGGATTCGATCCGGAACTCCAGCAAGTTCTGCTCATTTGATAAATATATCTAATTGATAAATAAAGAATGTTAAATAGATTTTATCATAGAAAAGATATATAATCAAGCTGTTCGTTATCTGTAAAAACGTTGTCAAGTGAAAGCCTTGTGGTGCGCTTGCGTGCATGAGTACCTGGGTAGCAGACGAGTTTTTACACGTCGTAATGCAATGAAAATTGCTGCATAAAGACTTACAGCAGAAAAAAGGAGTCGGGAGGATGAACGTTGTAGTGATTGGCGGCGTAGCCGCCGGAACAAAGACTGCCGCGAAGCTGATGCGTGAGGACCGCGGCGCGAATGTGACGGTTTACACGAAGAGCGAGGACATCTCTTACGCAGGATGTGGTCTGCCCTATTATGTGGGTGGCAGTATCGGGACGCGGGAGGAGCTGATTGTCAATACACCGTCGAGCTTTACAGGGCTGACTGGTGTAAAGGTGCGTACCGGGATGGAGGCTGTTTCGGTAAATGCCGATGAGAAGACGGTTGCTTTCGCAAATGGAGAGACGGTATCGTACGATAAGCTGGTGATTGCGACCGGTGCGGTACCTTTTGTGCCGAATGTGCCAGGCAGGGAGCTGCCGGGTGTGTTTACGATGCGCAGTCCGGACGATGCGACTGGTCTGCGCGAATATGTGGACAAAAATGGCTGCCGCAGCGCGGTGGTTGTGGGGGCAGGGTTTATCGGGCTGGAGATTGCGGAGAACCTGATGGCAAAGGGATTGAGAGTCACAGTCGTGGATATGGCGTCTCAGGTTATGCCGAATTTGTTTGACCAGGAGATGGCTGCTTACATACGCCGGAAGCTGCAGGAGAAAGGAATGCGCATTGCTACTGGTGCGGGAATTGAGGCGGTACTGGGGCAGGAGAAGGCAACGGGTGTGCGCACGAGTGTTGACAGCTTTGACGGAGATCTGGTTGTGCTGGCGATCGGCGTCCGACCGGCGACGGAATTTCTGGCCGACTCTGGAATTGAGAGGAGCCGTGGAACGATTGTTGTGGACAAATATCAGCGGACAAATCGGGAGGATATCTACGCGGTCGGCGACTGCGCGCAGGTGTTCAATCGCCTGACCGGGAAGGCGCAGTGGTCTGCGATGGGTTCTACTGCCAATATTACCGGGCGTGCGCTGGCGAAGAATCTGACGGGGACGCAGGTCGCTTACGGCGGCTGTCTTGGCACCGGTGTTGTGAAACTGGCGGACGATCTGAACGCTGGCCGAACGGGACTTACGGAAGCACAGGCAAAAGATGCAGGATATGATGTTATCACGGCTACCTGTGTCATAGATGATAAAGCACATTACTATCCGGACGCTTCTACTTTTGTTACGAAGCTGATTGCGGATAAAACAACTCACGCCTTGCTGGGGATTCAGGTGCTCGGAGCAGGAGCGGTGGACAAGATGGTGGATATTGCGGTGACCGGTATTTCCGCAAATCTGACGCTGGAAGACTTTGACACCCTTGATTTTGCTTACGCACCGCCGTTTTCGACTGCTATTCATCCGTTTGTGCAGGCCTGCTATATTCTGGAAAATAAAATCAATGGGGAATATGAGAGCTTCACGCCGGCGAAATACGCGGCAGGGAAGGCAAAGGGCTATCGGGTGATTGATGTCCATCCGGTGCCGACTATTCCAGGCGCTACGTGGGTGAATCTCTCGGCTGTCGGCAATTCTGCTGACAAAATGAACGGGACGGGCAAGGACAGTGAGACGAAGCAGACAGACGGACCAAATGGAACGGATTGGAACAGTAAAAACGATAACGGTGAAGAAGGCGGCAGCAAGGAGAAGCGAACGAATACCGACAGCATCAAGGGGCTTGAGGGAATTGCAAAGGACGAGAAGCTGCTTCTGGTCTGTGCGAAAGGCAAGAGAGGCTATTTCCTCCAGAACCGCCTGAAAGCGTTGGGGTATACGGATACGCGCGCTCTGGAAGGCGGTGCGTTTGTGAATACGGTAAAGGTGGAGTTTACCGGTACACTGCCGCCGGAAGAGATTAAGCGTGTGAAGGGGCTCGGCTGTTTGCAGGATAAGCGCTATCCGGACGTGTTTAATGTCCGCGTGATTACGCGCAATGGGAAAATTACCTCGGAAGAACATCGCGTGATCGCGGAGGCTTCGGAGCGCTTTGGTTCCGGTGCGGTGACGATGACGACTCGTCTGACGCTGGAAATCCAGGGTGTGAAATACGCGAATATTCAGCCGTTAATTGATTTTTTGAACGAACATGGACTTTCGACCGGCGGAACCGGCTCTCTGGTGCGCCCAGTTGTCTCCTGCAAGGGTACGACCTGTCAGTACGGCCTGATCGATACGTTTGGCCTGTCAGAGTGTCTGCATGAAAAGTTTTATGTGGGATATCATGGTGTGACACTGCCACATAAGTTTAAGATTGCGGTTGGCGGATGCCCGAATAACTGTGTGAAGCCGAATCTGAATGATCTGGGAATCGTTGGTCAGAGAGTGCCGATGGTGGATTACAGCAAATGCCGCGGATGTAAGAAATGTAAGGTGGAGGCTTCCTGTCCGATTCATCACGCGAAAGTGGTGGACGGTAAGATTCAGATCGACCCGAATGTCTGCAACAACTGCGGCCGCTGCAAGGATAAATGCGTCTTTGGAGCGCTGGAATATCAGGATGGATACCGCGTATATATCGGCGGGCGCTGGGGCAAGAAAATCGCGCACGGCGAGCCTCTGCCACGGATTTTCACCTCTGAGGAGGAAGTTGTGGATGTCGTTGAGAAAGCGATCCTGCTGTTCCGTGACGAAGGATTGACCGGGGAGCGTTTCGCTGACACGGTCACCAGACTTGGTTTTGACGTAGTCAGCGAAAAGCTTCTGGAAGGCAAGATTGATAAGAAAGCGATCCTGGAAAAGAACGTGAAGGGCGGCGCTACCTGCTAGAAGTCTTTCCCGCACTGTTCGCAGTGATATTTGTTGTTGTTTTTGTCTTTTTTTGCAAAAAGCTTCCTGCGGATTTTCTGCGTGCCGTAGGAGCCGCACCAGGGGCACCGGATGACCGGCGGCATTGAGGGGTTCTGACCCATGAGCCGCCGGGTTTCCTCTTCATAGATCGAGGTGGTGCGATAAGAGTCCCAGTCAAAGGCCGGGTCTTTTTTTACTACCTCATCAATAAAAGGCTGGCAGTAGTCTTCCCACTGGTGGAAGAATTGTTCTTCTGTCATTTCACCAGTGGTCTGTTTCTTCTGGAATTCTTCCCGTTTGGCGCTTGTGATGCCGTAGGAAGAATCAATTTCTTTGCATTCTGTGTGGCCGCAGTGTGGGCAGGCCCAGGTGCGCGGCAGGGGGCCGGCCTGGAGCAGGCCGCATTTCGGACAGTAAAGCCAGTTCGACGCCATATATTTATCATGTGCCATAATATCACCTCAAATATTTTTTGTGACAGTTCAGAACCGAAGCAAAACGAAGATCGATCTGTGGCTTGCAGTTCAGAACAGATACTATTTTTCTTACAGTATATCGCGCATCTTTTTCTTTTGCAAGCAATTTGGAGCTGTTTGATTCTTACCTTTTTGTAAACGGTTACTATTCACGGGGTGGGGATGATATCTAAGGTGTTTGGTTCCTCATCT
>JAJBUL010000204.1 GCA_020860365.1 Clostridiales bacterium
CTCACGAAAGTTCAAAATCTCAGTCCGTCTTCTCCACCCCGTGAATAGTAACTATGCAGGAGAGGCTTTTCCTGGCGGAGGTGTCCGGCTTGTCGTGAATTGTAAGTGCGCCGGGGCGGAGTGTGCCCTGTAAATGCTGCATAAAAATTCAGCGCAGAAAATTCCCACGGATTTTGCTTATCCATTCTTGCGATTTCCTGATGAATAGAGTATGATAAGGAAAATATAAGCTTTTATGGATAAAGGGGAAAGGCAATCATGTTTTTCAAAAGGAAAAGGGATGAGGAACGGGAGGTACTGGCAAAACTAGACGCGATAAGCCGGGCGGTTGAGGGCGTATGTGACCGGGAATTGCCTGCGCTTAAGAAAACGGTGGATGAATTGAGTACGCAGGAAATGCCAGCGCTTTCAAAAACCGTCGAGGAGCTGCGTACACAGGCAGGTCGGCATGATATGGCGATTGAAGATCTTCTGGATGAGTGGGCGGATAAGGATGCCGCGCGGCGTGAGGCAAAAATGACCCTCCAGCGTTATAAAGAGCGCGAGGAAGGCCTTGTGGAGCCGCTGGAACTCTACCAGGAGCAGTTTTGGAGCATCAAAAAGTTTCTCGCGTCGAAGGACGAGGCGCTCGCTGTCCAGATGGCAGCTTTTGAAGAGCGCGTAAAACCGGGGCGGCAGCTTTGCCAGATCAGTTGCATCGAGGAAGCGGCGCAGGCTGTGGATTTTCGGATTCATGAGGTGGTAGAGGTTCTGGAAACGCGGGAGAGAGAGCTTGATGGAAAGATCGCGGAGGTTTACAGCCCGGGTTCCCTGTATGAGGGAGCAGTGAGAAAAAAAGCGCGTGTTGCGGCGTGGAAATATATCCAGTGACGGATGACAACAAGGGAAAAGGAGAACTGCGGATATGAGCAAGATTATTGGAATTGACCTGGGAACATCAACGACGGAAGCAGCGGTTTTGGAAAATGGAAAACCGATTATGCTGCTGAATTATGAGAACAAAGAGGTGACGCCATCGGCGGTTGGTGTGGATGAAAAGGGAGATTTCCTGGTCGGGGAAAAGGCCAGGGCGAGATATCTGCTCTACCCGGAAAGTACGGCGATCGAAGTAAAGCGTAAGATCGGTACGAACGAAACGATACCGCTCGGCGGTACGGATTACACTGCGACGGAGCTTTCCGCGAAGCTTCTTGCATATGTTCGGGAGTATGCTTCCGCCTATCTGGACGAAAAAGTGACGCACGCTGTGATCTCTGTTCCGGCTTATTTTGATGAAATACGGCGCCAGGCCACGATCGAGGCCGGTCGGCAGGCGGGGCTGGTGGTAGAGAGGATTCTGAATGAGCCAACGGCCGCGGCGCTCTGCTACGGGCTTGGCCATATGGAGGAAGAGAGCCATATCCTGGTGTATGACCTGGGGGGGGCGGGACATTTGATGTTACTCTGCTGGAGATGTTTGACGGTGTGCTGGAGGTCAAGGCGAGCAGTGGCGACAATCAGCTTGGGGGGAAGGATTTTGACCAGAAGCTGATCGATTATCTGGCACTGCAGTTTGAACGGAAATATGATGTCAGCCTGCGGAAAGATCCGTATGCGATGGTAAAGCTGAAGGAAAATGCGGAATGGTGCAAAAAGGAGCTGAGCAGGGAAGAATCCTGCCGGGTTCTGATCCCGATGATCGCTGAGAAAAAAGGCACGTTATTGTCTCTGGATGAGACGGTGACCCGCAGCCAGTTTGAGGAGATGGCGGCGGAGCTGATCGCACGTACGCATCCGCCGATTGACGTGGTGATGGCGGATGGCGGTGTTTCCCGTGATGAGATTGATCATGTGCTGCTGGTCGGCGGGTCGACGCGCATTCCGATGGTTGCCAGGGATCTGGAGGATTATCTGGGGATTACACCGCAGGTGTCTGTCAATCCGGACTATGCGGTGGCAGAGGGCGCCGCGATTCAGGCCGGGATGCTCGAAGGTTCCCTTTCACCGGCGGAAAGCCTGATTATGACGGATGTGAATCCATTTACGCTTGGGATACGGAGTATGGATGGGATCACTGCGGACCGAATGAGTGTAGTGATTCCGAGAAATGTGACGATTCCGGTCACACGGACGGAACGGTTCTCCACCACATCGGATTACCAGAAAAGCGCTATGATAGAGGTGTATCAGGGAGAGAGCTCGCTTGCTTCTCATAATCACTTTCTGGGAGAGTTTGAGCTTGGCGGTATCCCGCCAAGGGAGGCGGGCCGGGAGAAGCTGGACGTCGAGTTTTCTTATAATGTGAATGGCATGCTGAATGTAAAGGCGGTCATAGTCAGCACGGGAGAACAGGCACAAATTGCGATTAATATGCAGAACGATGATTCTGATATGGAAGAGAAGAAGGATGCGCGGGTGGACGTCAGCGCATGGAAAGACCAGCCAGGCGCAAGAAGCTTTCGCACTGTGATCCGGCGGGCGGAGCGTGTCCTGAAAACGCAGGAGGATGCATATCTGGATGAGGCGTATATGATTGACGATCTCGAAGAGTGTCTTTATTTGCTGAAAAAGGCGATCGTGGAAGACAATATGGACGAGGCCAGATCCCGTGAAATGGAACTGATGGGGATGCTGACGGACTGAAGAAATTCTGGAGAAATGGAGAAGAAAAATGGACGAGTATTACAAAATACTTGAGCTGGAGCCAGGGGCGTCGCCCCAGGAGATTAAAAAGGCGTATTTTCGGCTGATTCGTCAGTATACCCCGGAGAAGGATCCGGACAGGTTCAAGGAAATCAGAGAAGCCTACGATCAGCTGAAAAACAGAGAAGAGACAGAAGATGTTCTGACATTTCCGGCGCCACAGGATCCGTGGGTGATTCAGCTCCGGAAACATCTGAAGGAATGCAAAAGCTCCGGCAACCTGAAACTATACCGGGATGCCTGTGAGGAGGCGGTAAAAAAGTTTCCGGAGGAAATATCCTTCCTGTATGAACTGATGATTGCGCAGAGACAGGCGGGTAACACGGGGAAAGCGGTTAAAAACGCGGAAAAACTGGTTTCTCTGGAGCCGGAGAACAAATGGTTCCGGAGGGAGCTGGCGATTTCCTATATGGAACGGGGGTATTCGCAAAAGGCGCAGACGGCTTTCCGGGAAGCTTACGAGGCGGGGTGCAGGGATAACGATTTCATTCTGACCTATTCGCTGGCCTGCAATGAATACGATGACAACCCGGAAGGAATCCGGATTCTGCTGGAGCTGGTGCGGAAGAAGAAAAAGTATAGCCGGGAACAGATGCCGGAATTGATTGAAGCCTTTACGGGGCTGTATGCGATGTCCAGACAGATGGGCGGTACATATTTTTCAGAGATTGTGGAGGAGCTGCGCGTTTTTGTCCGGCAGTATGCCGTTTATATGGAGGAAAACCTGGAAAATGTAGGCTGGCTGGTTTCCTCATGGAGTGTGACAGAGAGCAATAGCCGTGAGGATAATCAGAAAATCGATGAGATCTATTTTATGTTACGCCGCGCCTGCCATTCAGAAGAAGCGCAGAATACACTCTATGAACACAGAAAGAGATGTCTGATAGAACGGGCCTGTCACGATGGGCGGATTGGAGAAGTATTAAGGACGGCTTTGATTTCTGCGTTCGGAGCGGATCCCATGGGAGCCGGTCTGGGGTATGACAGACAGGAAATGGAGCTGATGAAACGCTTTATGGCTGTAGATCAGTCTCTGTGCCTGCTCGAGGAGCGGGAACAGCTAAAGGGAGAGCTTGAGGTTATCCGCACAGATTATCCGGAGTTTTATGAGAATATTCGGGATTTTCTTGAGAAACTGAAAAATGAGAAGGATATTCCAAGGCTGAAAGAGGGGCTGCTGAAAACCTACCGGAGACTGGAGCCGATGTTTGAATGCGGTATGTTCTATGAGAGACACCCAGAAGAGAAGGTGCTGAGTTATGGCCGTAGAATTACGGAGGGTGAGGATGGCATGCCCTATGTTCGTCCGGAGAAAAAAATCGGGCGCAATGATCCCTGCCCCTGCGGGAGCGGCAGGAAATATAAGCAGTGCTGTGGGAGATAGAAGTTAAGAGGGCAGACAGAAGCAGAAGTGGTGAGATATAATTTTATTTTCGGGGTTGCATAATATACATCATTAATGTATAATTATGCAATCCCGAAAATGCATTACAATTTTTCAACACAGAAATGTTTTTTGTAGCGGTAAAGGTGATGAACAGCTACGATGACTTGAAGTAAGGAGTTTATGAAAATGATAAAAGTGGGAATTATCGGGGCGACCGGATACGCGGGAGGTGAGCTGGTACGCCTCCTTTTGGGACATCCGGACGCAGAAATCGTCTGGTATGGCTCGCGGAGCTATGTGGATCAGAAATATGCATCCATCTATCAGAACATGTTTCAGCTGGTGGATGCAGCATGCATGGATGACAATATGGAAGATCTGGCGAACCAGGCGGATGTGATTTTTACGGCAACGCCGCAGGGACTGTGCGCGTCTCTGGTAAACGAGGGGATCCTCTCGAGGGCGAAGGTGATTGATCTGAGCGCGGATTTCCGGCTGAAGGATGTAAAAATATACGAAGAGTGGTATGGGATGGAGCATAAGGCGCCGCAGTTTATTGACGAGGCGGTGTATGGCCTGTGTGAGATGAACCGGGAGAAGGTTCGCGGCGCACGGCTGATCGCGAATCCGGGTTGTTATCCGACGTGCAGCATTCTTTCGATCTATCCGCTGGTGAAGGAGGGGCTGATTGATCCGGCGACGATTATCATCGACGCAAAATCCGGTACTTCCGGTGCGGGGCGTGGGGCGAAGACGGATAATCTTTACTGTGAAGTAAATGAAAATATCAAAGCCTATGGCGTAGCGAGCCATCGGCACACACCGGAGATTGAGGAACAGCTTGGATACGCGGCGGGAACGCCCGTGGTGTTAAATTTCACTCCACATCTGGTGCCGATGAACCGGGGGATTTTAGTAACCGCATACGCTTCCCTGACAAAGGCCGTATCATATGAAGAAGTGAAAGCAGTCTATGATCAGTATTATAATAAGGAATATTTTGTACGCGTCCTGGAAAAGGATGTCTGCCCGCAGACGAAGTGGGTAGAAGGCAGTAATTTTGTGGATGTTAATTTTAAAATTGACCCGCGGACGAATCGTGTGATCATGATGGGTGCGATGGATAATCTGGTAAAAGGCGCGGCAGGACAGGCGGTGCAGAATATGAACCTGGCGTTTGGCCTGGATGAGGCCAAGGGACTGCAGCTGGCGCCGATGTTCCCGTGAGTATCTGCTTCACGGCAGTACATGACATGGCATAGGAAAGAAGAAAGTAAAAAAATAGAAGCGGATGGAATTTGGGCAGGAAGACGATCGAAGAAACGGGAGGAGAAATTGCATGCAGAGGATTTCAGGCGGCGTGACTGCTGCAAAGGGATTTTGCGCGACCGGTATTGCGGCCGGGATTAAGAAGAGTGGTAAGGACATGGCCATGATTTACAGTGAGACGGTCTGCCGCGTGGCGGGGACTTTCACGACCAACCTGGTCAAAGCAGCTCCGGTGAAATGGGATCAGTGTATCGTAAAAGGACTGCCTGTTGCAGAGCAGTCTGCAGATAAAGCCGGGAGTGCTGCGCAGGAAAATTGTGGCGGGAATGACAGGACTGCCCACGCGGTCGTGGTGAACAGCGGTGTGGCCAATGCCTGCACCGGGGCGGAAGGCTATGGCTATTGCCGCGACACGGCAGCAAAGGCAGCTGAACTGCTGGATATTCGGGAAAATCAGGTCCTGGTCGCGTCGACCGGCGTCATTGGACAGCAGGTGCCGATTGCGAAGATCTGTGAGGGGATCGCGAATATGAAGCCGCTTCTTTCAGAGAGTGCCGAGGGCGGTACGCTTGCGGCGGAAGCGATTATGACCACGGACACGGTGAAAAAAGAGGCTGCCGTACAGCTGGAGCTTGGTGGGAAAACCGTGACGGTTGGCGGAATGTGCAAGGGCAGCGGCATGATTCATCCAAATATGTGTACGATGCTGAGCTTTATCACGACGGACGCAAATATTTCACAGCCAATGTTGCAGAAAGCCCTCAGTGCGAGTGTGCCAGACACCTACAATATGGTATCTGTGGACGGGGATACTTCGACCAACGACACCTGCCTGGTGCTGGCGAATGGTCTGGCAGGCAACCCGGAAATCACGGAAGAAAACGGGGATTACGCTGCGTTTTTTGAGGCTTTGAATGAGGTCAATACCTGTCTGGCAAAGAAAATGGCTGCGGATGGCGAGGGAGCGACGGCAATGTTCGAGGTGAAGGTTATCGGAGCCGAGAGCAAGGAGCAGGCAGTGACGATCAGCAAGTCGGTGGTTTCCTCCAGCCTGGTGAAAGCCATGATTTACGGGCATGACGCGAACTGCGGCCGGATTTTGTGCGCGATGGGCTATTCGGGCGCGCAGTTTGATCCGGAAAAGGTAGACGTCTGGTTTGAAAGCGCGGTCGGAAAATTGAAAATCATTGAAAATGGCGTACCGACGGATTACAGTGAGGAGCTGGCGACAAAGATTCTTTCAGAGAGTGCGGTAACCGCGATAGCAGATATCAAAATGGGTACTGCGGAAGCGACTGCCTGGGGTTGTGATCTGACCTATGATTATATTAAGATCAATGCGGACTATCGCAGCTGATTTCTGTTATGACAGGCCTGCAGAATGCACAGGAAATTGCGGTACTGGATATGGGATGATAGAAAGGACTTAAAAATATGGAATCAACAGAAATGGAGCTCTGGCTTCAGAAGGCCAGCGTCCTGATCGAGGCGCTGCCGTATATTCAGCGTTTCCATGGGAAGACCATTGTTGTGAAATATGGCGGCAGCGCGATGGTAGATCACGAGCTGAAAAAGAGTGTGATTCGTGATGTGGCTTTGTTAAAGCTGGTTGGCTTCCGGCCAATCATTGTCCATGGCGGAGGCAAGGAGATTACAAAATGGATCAATAAGGTTGGTCTGGAGACCAGTTTTGTCAATGGGCTGCGTGTCACGGATAAAGAAACAATGGAAGTCGCAGAGATGGTGTTGAACCGGATTAACAAGGGTCTTGTCTCCATGATGGAAAAAACCGGCCTGAAAGCAGTCGGCATCAGCGGAAAGGACGGCTCCGTACTGCGGGTAGATAAAAAACTGGCAGGGGGGAAGGATATTGGCTATGTCGGCGAGGTGAAGGAGGTCAATACCGCGCTTCTTGATACCCTGCTGGACAACGATTTTATCCCGGTGATCTGTCCGATCGGCTCGGACGATCAATACCATTCTTACAACATCAATGCGGATGATGCGGCCTGTGCGATCGCGACGGCGGTGAAGGCGGCGAAGCTGGCGTTTTTGACCGATATTGAAGGTGTTTACCGGGATCCGCTTGACCATACATCTCTGATCAGTGAGCTGACGATACCGGAAGCCAAAGAATTCCTCGCGAGCGGAAATGTCGGCGGCGGCATGCTGCCGAAGCTGCAGAACTGCATCGCGGCGATTGAGGCGGGTGTTTCGAGGGTGCATATTCTGGACGGCAGAATTGAGCATTGTCTGCTGCTGGAATTCTTCACCAACAAAGGGATTGGCACCGCGATCATTGGCGACCGGGAGGAGAGATACTATCAGGAAAGCTGACGAAAGGATGCGGTCTATCAGATGTGGCGAACCGTTCCGGATATGGATGTGGCCGAATGCGGAACGAATGTGAGAAAAAGGAAGGAGTGGCAGAAATGACCAGCCAGGAATATATGGATTTGACAGAGCAGTACGTGCTCCATACCTACAACCGGTTTCCGGTAGTGTTTGAAAAAGGGGAGGGTGTATACCTGACCGATGTGGACGGAAAGGAATACCTGGATTTTGGCGCCGGAATCGCGGTCTTTGCGCTTGGATATGGCAATCAGGCGTATAATGACGCGCTGAAAGCCCAGATTGATAAGCTGATACATACCTCGAACCTGTTTTATAACGAGCCTCTTCCAGAGGCGGCCGCAAAGCTGGCGAAGGCGAGCGGTATGGATAAGGTGTTTTTTACCAACAGCGGCACGGAAGCGATCGAAGGGGCGCTGAAAGCGGCGCGTAAATACGCGTATCTGAAAAAGAATGCACCCGGGAAAAACGCGGCGGGAGAAACGTCTGAGGCAAATTATGAGATTATTGCAATGGAGCATTCCTTCCATGGAAGGAGCGTTGGCGCATTGTCCGTGACGGGAAACCCGCATTATCAGGAAGCCTTCCGTCCGCTGATGGGCGGGGTAAGCTTTGCGAAATTCAATGATCTGGAGAGTGTGAAGGCACAGATCACAGAGCGTACCTGTGCGATTATTCTGGAGACGGTGCAGGGCGAAGGCGGTATTTATCCTGCGGAAGAAGACTTCCTGCGTGGTGTGCGTGCCCTGTGCGATGAAAATGACATTTTACTGATCCTGGATGAGATTCAGTGCGGCATGGGGCGCACGGGGAGCTGGTTTGCCTGCCAGCAGTATGGTGTGCAGCCAGATATCATGACCTGCGCGAAAGCGCTTGGCTGCGGTGTGCCAGTGGGCGCGTTTTTGCTGAACGAAAAGACAGCCCGGGCTTCCCTGGTTCCCGGAGATCATGGTACGACCTATGGTGGCAACCCATTTGCCTGCGCCGCGGTGTCAAAGGTATTTGATCTCTTTGAGGAGCTTCATGTGGTTGAGCATGTGCAGGAGCTTACGCCTTATCTGGAGCAGCAGCTGGACGCACTGGCAGAGAAGTACGATTTCCTGACCGCACGGCGTGGCAAAGGATTTATGCAGGGACTGTTAGTAGAAGGGCGTCCGGTTGGCGAGATTGTGAACAGAGCGCTTGAAAACGGGCTGGTAGTCTTAAGTGCGGAAGGCAATGTACTTCGCCTTGTGCCGCCGCTGGTGATTGAGAAAAAGGACATTGACGAAATGGTGGTAAGGCTGGAAGCGTCATTTTGATGGCTTTCACGCGGGGCTGACTGGTTTTATGTTCAGTCATTCATACGGGGCCGGAGAATTTCTTCAGACGCATATTTTTTTGAAAAATGTGCATACTCCTGTCAGATCAATGTGGAGTGGCGATATGAGAATGGTTTTTATATCGTTCCTGCCATCATACAGGAGGAAAAATTTATGTGGGGTATTCTGGTCGCGCTGCTCTCCGGTGCGCTGATGAGTGTGCAGGGTGTATTTAATACGGAAATGACAAAGCAGACGAGCCTTTGGCTTTCGCCTGCTTTTGTACAGCTGACGGCCTTGCTTGTCTGCACTCTGGCCTGGCTTTTTACCGATCGGACGAATGTGGCTTCGCTGGCTCTGGTGGAACCGAAATATATGCTGCTTTCCGGTGTGATTGGTGCGTTTATCACGATCACGGTGATAAAGGCGACGGGAAGCTTAGGCCCCGCGCGGGCGGCGATGCTAATTGTTATTGCGCAGCTGACTGTCGTGTATGGAATCGAACTGCTGGGTCTGTTTGGGGTAGAAAAGCAGCCGCTGGAGTGGCGAAAAATTTTCGGTATGCTTGTGGCAGTGATTGGAATTGTAATATTTAAATGTTACTATTCACGGGGTGGGGATGATATCTAAGGTGTTTGGTTCCTC
>JAJBUL010000131.1 GCA_020860365.1 Clostridiales bacterium
AAAATCACTCGTTATTTCGGTGTGCGTATAAAAAGACCCGGGAAGTCAAGATTATTAAGTTTCTTAAATCTATTCTTCCACTGCGGAAAGACAAATACGAAGCTTCTGATTTCGATGTTTTATGTTTTCAGGATGCGTATACTCTATCTTTCCTTCATCTATCAATTCTTTCATCGCCTTTCCAAGAGCTGCGGTCAATTTTGAATAACCTAATTCTTTTACAAGTTCTGAAGTAGACAACTCTCCATTTGCTGACAGACTTTCCAGCATCAGTTGTTTCATCTCCACCGTGGTAAGACGCGTTCTTTTCTTTTTTTCTACGCTTACGCTCATATCTGTCAGAAATTGCTGATGTACTGGTAAAATAACTGTCAAATAGGTACGTTCAGCATCCGTCTCAAATACAGGCAAGTCAGATCCGTTTTGCTGCATAGCCCTTAAAATCGTTGGAATGCCGGTATTTCTTCCTTCCACAAGATGAAGTTCCTTTAGAAAATCACCAATTCTTCTATTCCGGTATCTTCGAGAAACCATTTTTCTATTTGCAATATCCTCATCAGAAATCGTCCTGTCAGGTCCTGGAAGACTGCTTATCTCCATTCTGTCTGGAGTAACTGTAACAGTTACTGGTTCTCCAATCTGATACGACTTATGATAGACTGCATTCGAAAGTGCCTCTTCGATTGCGTCATATGGAAAATTCGATATTCTCTCAGACTCTGCCCGTCCAGACACTTTTATAATTTTTTCTTTTATAATATAATTGCGAATATAGCTTAACGCATCTCGAAGCTGGCGATCAAGCGGTCCGGTAAATATTTTTTCTGTCATACCAACACCGGTTGGGTCTGGTTTATCTACCACTTCTATTCTCGCATATTCAAAATATGTTTCCGGGTGTTCGCTGAAAAACATCAAGCCAACATTAAGAGGTTTTTTCATTTCGGTTGGCCCGCCGATAATTCGCATATCTGAAGCAACATCGGAAAGAGGACGTTTCAGACAATCCCTATGCAGATCGCTTCCGACCGTATGCAGGTATTCAGCAATCAATCCAGATCGCAAATCCTCTGTATCCGCTTTCATGTTTATACGGTCATCGAAAGGTATCGTCTGTGAAAGCTGAAACAATTCTTTTTCTTCCTGCTGATTTGCGCGAATTGTATTAGAAAGCTTTCGGATATAATATACTTTTTCTGACTTTTCTTTCTTGTCGCCAATAACAGTAAGAGAGCATTTATATGGCCTTGCCTCACCGCCAGGAACCCACAATACTATGATGTTTTTCCCTTCATATTCTACTGACTCCACTATTGGGACGTATCTTGGTTCGATACGATTGCATTTTTGCAGCAATTCTTTGTTAATGCGATCAACAGAACTCTTTTCCAGACCTGAAATTGGCAATTTGGGCATCCCATCTTCCTCTTCGATGCCGATGATGATGTAACCTCCGCCCCAGTTATCTATGTCATTTGCGAAAGCACAGATCGAATGAAGAATTGAATCCGGATTCCAGTCTGCTTTGTATTCTACTCTTGCATTTTCTACGACTCTGCGATTGATTAAATCCGAAATACTGATCGGTAATGCCATGAGCGTTCCTCCTTTGATACCCTTTATTGATACCCTTTAGTTCTAATATTTTAAGGGGTATCAATTAGGATGTCAATACCTTTCACGCCAAATTTGCTCCTCGTAATTTTCTGTTAATTTTCTAAGCTGTCAGATTATGTGTAAATTTTTTATTCTTTTAGCACGTACCCCAGTGTGCATATTTTAAGCGCACAAAAATAAGAGCCGTCCAAAATGGCTATTTTCTATGCTTCATTCAATTATGCGCTCTCATTCTGGCGCTCGGTTGAAAGACGTGTCTCTGTTCATGCTAATCACACCTTTTCAATCACACAACTATGTCTCTTCGCATTCGCTCCCTTAGCATCTTTATCGTAATTGATTCCTACCAGAAGCAGATTGCCAAAATACTTCTTTAAATCACCATCATAGCGGTTCTCATGTATCTGGCGGATTGCAGTATCAGCGTCCTTATCATATTTAAGTTCCACAATCATAACCGGCTTATCCGACCCCTTACGCGGTAGAAAAACGAGGTCTGCAAATCCTTATTTTTTTATCGGCAAAATGCCTGCCATGTAGGCTGCTGCAATTGTCCTCGAAGTCGTATCTTTGTTTTTAAAAAGGTTTCTCAGGAAAAGAATATAATCCTCCTGAAGTTGCTTGTTATCCTTATATTCTCTAAACAGTGCATCCCATTCGTCTATGACAAAAACAAATTTTGCATTTCCTTTCGATACAGCTGCATACAAAGCCTTTCCGAGGTTCTTCTCTTCATCACGAATGCAATCAGGAAAGGCAGCTCTTAGCTCCTCAAGAAGAGTATTTTTTATATTCAAAACAATATTTATATTATTATCCTTTGAATCTGCGATGAAACCCGTCACATCAAAGGTGATGACATTATACTGGTTCAGATGTTTCTCAAAGGTATCTTCTTTCGCAATTTCAAGATCTTCAAAAAGGGCTCTGGAGTCACAGCTCTTATCGTAATATGCGCAAATCATGTTGGCGTCATAGGACTTTCCGAAGCGTCTGGGTCTGCTAAAGCAGACCAACGGCTTTGGCTTGCCTATCAAGCTGTTCATAAAAGAGATAAGGCCTGATTTATCCACATATATATATCTTCTGATTTCTTCAAACCCTGTATATCCGGGATTTAAATAGATTCCCATATGCTGTAGCCTCCTCTTCAATGTTTGATTTTTCAAGAGAGCTAATCGGATTCCCAATGTAATCCTCTGACTGCATCCTCAAACACTTTTTTCACTTCAGTATTTGGAATAAAGGCTTTCTTATTCTCAGCATCATAACTAAGGTATCCGAGATGAATCAATAGAGTCAGGATATCATCCTTGTAATGAAACGAAACAAAATCGTTCAAAAAAGTTCTTGTATTTACTTTTACTCCTTCTCCTCTGAGTAATTTTAAAATCGTTTCTTTCAAGCCGTCAAAATCCGTGCCGATGTAATTCATCAATGATAAATAGGTTCCTGACAGGTTCCAGTAATAATCAAACTCTTCCATTTCTATCGCACTCATCACAGTATATGGATTATATACATGATGAACCCGCTCGAATATATATCCATCATATAACGCCTGCATATCTTCAAAGCTAACTTGATGAATGTCGCACAAATGCCTCACTTCATTTTCTGTAAATCCCACATATTCGGCAAGGTTATACGATTCCAATGCAGTAAACTCTTGGAAATTATTCAACGACGACCCTGTGCCATATTTTTTAATCGGAAGAATTCCTGTCATATAAGTGGCTGCTATTGTTACATCGGTAGTTATTCCCCCTTTAAAAAGCGCTCTCAAAAGGTTCATATACTCTTTATGTATTTCTATATCATTTTTTGCTTCGCGAAATAGTGCATCCCACTCATCTATTATAAATATAAACTGGTTACCAGTTTTTATACTTACCTTTGCCAGTGCATCAGGGAGAAATGTTTCATTCTTATCAACACAATCCCCGTATGCTTCTCTAAGTTCAGAAATAACCTCCAGTTGAATTCTTCTTACAACATTTTTCACAGATGCTTGGGAAGTAATAAACCAGGTAATATCCAGGTAGATGGCATCATACTTGTTAAGATACTCCTCAAACGAATCCTTCTTCGATATTTCCAGCCCTTCAAAAAGAGAACGTGAATCACAGCACTTATCATAATAGGCACAAAGCATCTTCGCCGCAAATGATTTTCCAAAACGGCGGGGGCGGCTAAAGCTCATCAATTTCTGAGGGGTATTGATTGTTCGATTTATGAAATCAATCAGACCGGTTTTATCAACATAGGTTCCATTTAATATTGTCTGAAATCCCCTGTTTCCGGGATTTAAATAGATTCCCATGTGCTGGTACCTCCTCTCTATGATGTCTACATTATACATTTACGGCCGTCCATGCGCAAGCTTCTATTTTCGTAATAGTTCAGAACAGCATCGAAATGAAAAGGCAGACTTTGCAGGTTTACCTGCTAAAGACTGTATTTTCATTTCGGGATGGGCGGGTGCTGATCGTCCAGTGGACGATCGTTTAGCACCGACCGAAGTGGAACGGAGACGCCCATCAAGCCACAGACATATGACGCGTTATCGGCATATAACCTGCATCGCAGGCGGTCTGCGGCCTGCTGTTCTGAATAGTTACCTATTTTCTTTTTACTCCTTTCGCTTTTGAGTTATCTGACGATTCCCCAGGTTTCCCGTTTATGTGTAACTATTTTATTCTAATATCACCTGCCCCAATGTGCAAAAGGAGGTTATCGTTTCTATACTTTATCATATCAGTGTTCTTACCGTTTTCTCGTCTTTAACAGCTTACTCTCAGCATCTGTGCTTTCCCGTGTATGCGCACTTTCGTTGAGTTTGCCGGAAGGAAAAGGCAGTCGCCTTTATAAAACGGCAGTGCCTGGTCTTCCCAGAAGAATATGCCGCAGCCTTCTGTGCAGAGCAGGACCTGGAAAGAGGTTGCGCCTGTCTGTATCTCTGCCATCTGGCGCACGCTTTCGGTGTTCAGCAGCATGCGTGAGACCACAAAATACTTGCATCGGCACAGCAGCTCATCGGCTACGCCGGGGCGGAATTTCAGCACGCGCATCGGTTGTCTTGGCGCGGAGCTTCCTTTTAGATTGGCGACTTCAAGAGCCTTATCGATGTGCAGCTCTCTCGGCCTGCCCATTTTATCGACCCGGTTGTAGTCGTACAGCCGATAGGTCAGATTGGAGTTTTCCTGTATTTCGGCGATGAGGGCGCCCGCGCCGATGGCATGTACCTGACCCGCAGGGATGAAGAAGACGTCGTTTTTTTGAATAGCGACCTTCTGGAGGTATTTCTCCACAGTGCCATCTGCGAGGCTCTTTCGCAGCGTTTTTTCGTCCGTATCGTGGTAAAACCCATAAATCAGCCTGGCATCCTTTGTGGCGTCCAGGACATACCACATCTCCGTCTTGCCAGGGGAGCCGTTCTCGTGTTCTCTGGCGTACGCATCGTCTGGATGCACCTGCACGGACAGGTCTTTCTTCGCGTCGATGAATTTAATCAGAATCGGAAGGCCGTCTTCTGCCTTCGGGTGTGTACCAAGATACTCCGGATGGGCTTTCAGCACGTCCGAGAGCTTCTGTCCCTGAAACTCCCCCGTAGCGACCGTGCTCGGTCCATCCGGATGGGTCGAGCATTCCCAGGTTTCCGCCAGTGGCGACAGGTCAATGTTCTTAGCAAAATCCTCGTTGAGACGGTTGCCACCCCACAGGTAATCCTTGCCTGCCGGTGAGAGCAGAAAAGGCCGGTGATTCGGTTCAGGCTTTTTCTCAGGCGTCAAGCTCAAATTTCTGTTTGTCGTGTACACTGATCTCTTCTCCCAGCTGAACCTCGATCAGTTTCAGCTCCGTCACAGCGAATATCGTATGGCGGCAGCCAGCCTGCATGGTAACCACATCCCCGGCCTTTACCGCCTGCTCCATGCCGTCAACCGTCACCGTACCTTCGCCGGATATCACATTCCAGATCTCATCACGTCTCTGATGACTGTGGTAGTTCATGCTGTGGCCTGAGTTCAGCGTTACTTTAATGGTAAGGCTGGCCTCATCCACGTCAATTACCCGGAAGCTGCCCCATGACTTCTCCGCAAACATGATTTGCTGCTGGATCTGATCCACAATCGGTTTAATGTAGCTGGACTGTTCCCGATCGGAAACAAGGATGCCTTCCGGGCTGGCAGATACGATCACGTCTTTCAGACCCATGCAGACGATGGGGACATTCAGCTCGTTGATGACATTCACATGGTTACAGGTATCGTTCAGCACGGAAGCGCCGATGGTCGGCTCGTCCATGGCTTCCGTCAGCGTATTCCAGGTACCCAGGTCTTTCCATTCGCCTGCAAAGCGCATCACCTGAATGTTCGGCTCCTTTTCCACTACGGCATAATCAAAGCTGATTTTTGTAAGCGTTTCGTATTTGTCAAACAGATCGGCATAGTCTGTAAAATCAATCAGTTCGTGAGCCTTGTCCAGCACATACTTCAGCCTGTAGGCAAACACGCCGCCATTCCAGAGTGCGCCCTGAGCAATATAAGCTCTGGCGGTCTCCTCCTCCGGCTTTTCTCTGAACGTGTCCACCACACTGATCTGTTCTTTCGTCGCTGGAAGGATATAGCCATATTTCTCACTGGGGTAAGTCGGCTCAATCCCCATCAGGCATAAGTTCGCCTCCCCTTTCGCCGCCTGCTCCCCCAGGGCTTTCAATGCCTCAAAATAGTCGTCCTTTACATATGGATCCACCGGACAGACCACCACGGGCTCGTCCATTCCGATCCCCTGGATATCATGCAGATATGCGGTTGCGAGAGCGATTGCGGGAAACGTATCCCTCCTGCAGGGCTCAACAGAAACGCCCACATCCTCGCCCAGCTGATTATGGATTGCAGATACCTGCGTCTTTGATGTGGCAATGGTCACTGTGGCGTCTGCATCTACCGTCTTAATCTGGCGGTAGACACGCTGAACCATGGACTCATAGTCCCCTTTTTCGTTCTTAAAAATTTTTATAAATTGCTTGGAACGGACGTCATTCGACAACGGCCAGAGCCGCTTTCCTGAACCGCCCGAAAGTAAAACAATGTTCATATTTCCTGTTTACACTCCGTATGCCGAATCCGGCGCCCTATCTTTCTGCCCTCATGGGATTATTGAGGAAATCCTCGTAGGAAAGTCGGATGCCGTCTTCAAGCTCCGTCTGATAGGTCCAGCCCAGGGCGGCGGCCTTACTTACGTCAAGCAGCTTCCTCGGCGTCCCATTGGGCTTCGACGGATCCCAGCGAATCTCCCCTTCATAGCCGACGACCTTCGCCACCAGCTCCGTCAGTTCCCGGATGGTCAATTCTTTGCCGGTGCCCGCGTTGACCGTCTCGTTCCCGCTGTAGTTGTTCATCAGGAATACACACAGGTTTGCGAGGTCATCCACGTACAGAAATTCCCGCAGCGGGCTGCCATCGCCCCAGCAGGTCACATACGCCTTTCCCTCGACCTTCGCCTCATGGAAACGGCGAATCAGTGCCGGCAACACATGGCTGTGGGTCGGATGGTAGTTATCGTTAGGGCCATACAGATTGGTCGGCATCACGGAGATATAGTCCGTGCCGTACTGCCGGTTCAGGAATTCACAGTACTTCAGGCCACTGATTTTCGCCAGCGCATACGCCTCGTTGGTCTTCTCCAGCTCTCCCGTCAGCAGACAGCTCTCTGACATCGGCTGTGGAGCCATGCGGGGATAAATGCAGGAGGAACCGAGAAACTCCAGCTTTTTACAGCCGTTCTTCCAGGCAGAATGAACCACGTTCATCTCCAGGATCATGTTGTCGTACATGAAATCCGCAAGGGCACTCTCGTTCGCTACTATGCCGCCCACCCGGGCTGCAGCGAGGAATACATACTCCGGCTTTTCCTCCGCAAAGAACGCCTCTACGGCATCCTGACGGGTCAGGTCAAGCTCCTTATGGGTGCGGGCAATCAGGTTCTGATAGCCCTGGCGGTTCAACTCACGAACGATCGCGGAACCAACCATGCCGCGGTGGCCGGCCACATAAATTTTTGCGTCTTTTTCCATTATTTCATAACCCCTTTCTCCAGGTACTCTTCCAGATTGCAGCGGATATGCTCCCCGGCACGCTCCACTGCCACCTTCTCCATATCATGCTTTACCATCAATTCGACCAGCTGCTCAAAGGAGGTCTTCGTAGGGTTCCAGCCAAGCTCTTTTCTGGCTTTTGCGGGGTCGCCCCAGAGATTCACTACGTCGGTCGGGCGGTAGAAATCCGGGCTTACTTCTACAAGGATTCTGCCTGTCGCCTGGTCAATCCCTTTCTCCTCCATGCCTTCCCCCTGCCATTCCAGCTCGATTCCGGCATAATGGAATGCGAGGGTTGCAAATTCCCTGACCGAATGCTGTTCACCGGTTGCGATTACGAAATCCTCCGGCGTATCATGCTGAAGAATCAGCCACATACATTCCACATAATCCTTTGCGTAGCCCCAGTCCCGAAGGGAGGACAGATTTCCAAGAAAAAGTCGCTCCTGCTTCCCCTGTGCGATTCGGGATGCGGCGAGCGTGATTTTCCTGGTTACAAACGTCTCACCTCTGCGCTCCGATTCGTGGTTAAAGAGGATCCCGGAGCAGCAGAACATGTGATAGGCTTCCCGGTATTCTTTCGTAATCCAGAAGCCATATTGCTTTGCAACCGCATAAGGGCTATACGGGTGGAACGGCGTCTTCTCATTCTGTGGAACCTCCTCTACCTTGCCGTAAAGCTCGGAAGTGGAAGCCTGATAAATGCGGCAGGTATCCTTTAATCCGGTAAGGCGGACCGCCTCCAGAATTCTCAGGACTCCGGTTGCGTCCACATCTGCTGTAAATTCCGGCACATCAAAGCTGACCTGCACATGGCTCTGTGCTGCAAGATTATAAATCTCGTCCGGGCGGACCGTTCCGATCACGGAAACCAGACTCATGGAATCACCCAGGTCTCCATAGTGGAGGTGGAAATGTCCGTTTCCTTCCATGTGGGCAATGCGCTCCCTGTAGTCAACGGATGACCTTCTGATGATCCCGTGTACCTCGTAGCCCTTTTCTAACAGCAGCTCCGCCAGATAAGAGCCATCCTGTCCTGTAATACCTGTAATCAGTGCTTTTTTCATTTTGCTTCTCCTCATTCCATTAATCGCCATTTCTCGTAACAGTTCCCTGTCGTCTCCCCGCATCCCTTCAGCGCTTTTTACTGCCATGGAAGCTCCCATTGCTTTCTCATTTGTAAAAGGTTTGTAAATCCGTATCTTATCAATAAGAGAATCCATGGCATGAAAAAGCGCTGAAGCCTTTCTTTCCCTCCGTATCGCCGTCCTTCTATTCTGCTCCCTTCCGGAAAAGGACGACCCACACGGTCTTAAACAAAATCTTTATGTCAAGCCACAGGCTCCACTCGCTGATGTACTGCTTATCCAGCCGGACGACTTCTTCGAAGTCCGTGATATCGCTCCTGCCGCTGACCTGCCACATCCCTGTAATCCCTGGCTTGATAGCAAGACGTGCCCTGTGGTGCAGCTCGTATTCGGAGACCTCCCCGACGAGCGGCGGCCTGGTGCCTACCAGGGACATGTCCCCTTTGAGGACGTTCCAGAACTGCGGAAATTCATCGAGACTGCTGTCCCTTAAAAACTGGCCAAAGCCTTTCTTATGGCTTCCGTCCGGCAGGATCTCGTTCCCAATCACCCTGGGATCGAAGTCCATCTTGAACATCTTTCCATCAGACATCTTGTTTTCCTTCATCAGCTCGGCCTTCCGGGCGTCTGCGTCCAGATAAATGGAGTGTAATTTGTAGAGCTTAAACTTCCTGCCATTTTTACCGACCCGCTCCTGCGCAAAAAAGACCGGCCCGGGAG
>JAJBUL010000026.1 GCA_020860365.1 Clostridiales bacterium
ATATCCAGAGAATACCCGCCGGAATTTGGCGCACGGGTTTATAAAATCACACGGGATGCGCAGGGAAACCGTCTGACGCATATGAAAATTACAGGCGGAACCCTGCGGGTGAAGGATATCCTGACCAACCGGAATGAGCCGTTGTCTGATGCGACTTCGGTAACAAATGGTTCATCGGCGGCTGGCGACGGGCGGCGCATGGAGAAAGGAGACCCACTGGCAGCGAAGAGGCAGGAAACGGCTGCAGCCGGGCGTGAGGTCTGGGCGGAAAAGGTCAATCAGATCCGGATCATGTCTGGTGAGAGCTTCGAACTGGTGCCGGAGGCTTCGGCGGGAACGCTCTGCGCGGTTACGGGACTGGAGCATACCTATGCGGGAGAAGGGCTTGGCGCGGAGAGGGAGGCGGAACTGCCGGTTCTGGAGCCGGTGCTGTCTTATCGGATGGAGCTCCCGGAGGGAACGGATGTCCACCGTGCGTTCCGTCAGCTCAAACAGCTGGAGGAGGAGGAACCCGAGCTGCATATCACATGGGCTGCGGGTAAATCAGATGCCGGTGAAATTCACGCCCAGCTGATGGGTGAGGTGCAAACGGAGATTTTACAGAATGTGATCCGGGAACGTTTTGGCCTGGCGATGACATTTGGCGAGGGCAGTATTGTTTATCGTGAAACGATTGCTGCACCGGTGGTCGGCATGGGGCATTTTGAGCCGCTTCGCCACTACGCGGAGGTACATCTTTTGCTGGAACCGGCCGAGCGGGGCAGCGGTTTGCAGTTTGCGAGTACCTGTGCTGTGGATGATCTGGCGCTGAACTGGCAGCGGCTGATTCTGACGCATCTGGAAGAAAAGAGCCACTTGGGAGTGCTGACCGGCTCAGAAATTACCGATATGAAAATCACTTTGATCGCAGGCAGGGCACACCAGAAGCACACGGAGGGCGGCGACTTCCGGCAGGCGACTTATCGCGCAGTGCGGCAAGGGCTTTGCCGGGCGCAGTCTATTCTGCTTGAACCGGTCTACCGTTTTCGACTGGAGGTTCCGATGGAAACAGTTGGTCGGGCGCTCTCCGACATTCAGCGTATGCATGGGAGCGCGGAGGCGCCGGTTCTGCCGACAGCGACCGGAGGCGGAGCAGATGCGGGCAAAGCTGCCGCGGAGGGCGGCTTCGGGCGGACTGCGGTATTAGGAGCTGCTTCGGATATGGCTGTGATCACGGGTACGGCGCCGGTTGTGACCATGCGTGGCTACCAGAGTGAGGTCCTGGCTTATACAAAAGGGCGCGGCAGGTTATTTTGCACTCTGAAGGGCTATGAGGAATGCCACAATGCCAGGGAAGTGATTGAAGCGCGCGCCTACGACGCTCTGGCGGATCTGGAAAACCCATGCGGTTCTGTTTTTTGTGCGCATGGAGCCGGTTTTGTCGTGAACTGGGACGAAGTGCCGAACTATATTCATATCGCGGGGACGGACGCATTCGCCGAAGCGGCGCTTGCCGGATCGCGCAGCGGAGGTGCCATGCGTTCTGCGGCGGCAGTGATTTCTGATGGGGGAAACGTTGGCGGAGCGTTTCCTGATGACGCTGGAAGCGGGGATGCAGCAGGGCGTTTTGAAATGCAGGATGGGACTTTTCGGTATGGAAATGCGGCAGAGCACGCTGCAATAGAGAACCGCCTGTCGGGGGGCGGCGCCGGGGAGAATCGATTTGCGGCCAGCAGTGCTGAGGATGACGAGCTTCGCGCGATTTTTGAGCGCACCTATGGCACACAGCAGGATCGTGAGCGGAAGCGTTTTTCTTATGGAAAGAACGCGCGTTCCCGGCAGGATTCCGGCTGGGCGGGCTATGAGAGCACCGCCCTGCGCGAAGCGCATCGGAATGGGCGGTGCGACCTGCCCTCGCCGGGTGGCATCCCCGCCTTTCAGGCGGGATATCCGCCGACCGAAGAGCGGGGGCGTTTCCACTCATCGCAGACCGCGCGCCGGAAGAAAACGAATCAGGAGGAAATGGAAGAATGCCTGCTGGTGGACGGCTACAATATCATTTTTGCGTGGGATGAGCTGAAAGATTTGGCCAAAACCAGCCTGGAAAGCGCCCGCGGGCGGCTGCTTGACCTGATGTGCAACTATCAGGGATACAAAAACAACTGCCTGATTGTGGTCTTTGACGCTTACCGGGTCGCCAGTCATAATACGGAGGTACTTCAATACCATAATATTTTTGTCGTTTACACGAAAGAGGCGGAGACGGCGGATCAGTATATCGAGAAAACGGTGCGCACAATCAACCACAAATATCATGTGACGGTAGCGACCTCGGACGCGCTGGAGCAGGTGATTATCTTCGGTGCGGGTGCCTCTCGGCTTTCCTCAAAAGGACTGCTGGAAGAGCTGCGGCTGATGCAGAAGGATCTGCATGAAAATTACCTGAACGTACCGCAGAAAGGCGGGAAAGCTTATCTGCTGGAGGGGCAGGAGGAGATTCTGGGACAGCTGGATGGCTGAATGTTTTTGGCAGAGGGCGTGTCTGCCCCGTCAGGGGTATTGTTGTCACAGGCGGTGTTCGGATCAGATTCTGGCTGCCCCGACCGCTGAAGGTATGTGATGCGGCCGGGAACGGCAGCGAATTGATTACTGGCCACATCAGTAGTGGTTAAGGTAACGTAAATTTGATCATGGTGTGATTGTAACGCGAAATGTGAAGGGATATACAAAAATCGCATAAATTTGCTTGCAATATGCCCTTGAATTTTGTATGATATCCATAGCGATTTGCGGCGATTCAGGATAATGGAAAAGTGTTGTGGTTCTGAACCGTCCGGTGATTTACATACGTTGCGGTGTCCGCAGTGCGGGCATGGATTTTTAATCAGGAAGACAGGAGGATATTTCAATGAGCTTTGACGTGACAAAAGCAAAGAATACGATTGAAAGCGGGAAGGCTGTTCTCGGCATAGAATTCGGCTCTACCAGAATTAAGGCGGTGCTGGTGGATGAAGCGAATCAGCCAATTGCTTCCGGCAGCCATGAGTGGGAGAACCAGCTTGTAAACGGAGTCTGGACGTACAGTATGGATGCGATCTGGAGCGGACTTCAGGACTGCTACAGCGACCTGGCGGCGGACGTGAGGAAGAAGTATGGCATCGTGGTTGAGAACCTTGCGGCGATTGGCTTCAGCGCGATGATGCACGGCTATCTTGCGTTTGATAAAAATGACGAACTCCTGGTGCCGTTCCGCACCTGGAGAAATACGATTACGGAGCAGGCTTCAAAGGAACTGTTTGACCTGTTCCAGTTTAATATCCCGCAAAGATGGAGCATTTCCCATCTTTATCAGGCGATTCTGAATAGTGAGGAGCATGTGAAGGATGTGGCATTCTTTACGACGCTGGCGGGCTATATTCACTGGCAGATGACCGGCCGGAAGGTGATCGGCATCGGTGATGCGTCCGGTATGTTCCCGATTGACAGTGAGATCAGAGATTATAATCAGAAGATGATTGATCAGTTTGACGAGCTGGTGGCGCCAAAGGGCTATCCGTGGAAGCTGCGGGACATCCTGCCGAAGGCACTTCTCGCAGGCGAGGATGCTGGTGTTCTCACGGAGGAGGGCGCGAAGAAGCTGGATGTGTCCGGTATGCTAAAACCTGGCATTCCGATCGCTCCGCCGGAAGGCGACGCGGGTACCGGCATGGCTGCGACAAACAGTGTGGCAGTTCGCACGGGCAATGTGTCGGCGGGTACTTCCGTGTTTGCAATGATCGTACTCGAAAAAGAGCTTTCCAAGGCTTATCCGGAGATTGATATGGTAACAACCCCGACTGGCGATGCGGTGGCGATGGTTCACTGCAACAACTGCACCTCCGATTTGAATGCGTGGGTTGGCCTGTTCCGTGAATTCTCAGAGGCATTTGGCGTGGAAGTTGATATGGATCGGCTGTTTGGGACTCTTTACAATAAGGCGTTCGAAGGCGATAAGGACTGCGGCGGCGTCGTTGCATATAATTATTTCGCGGGTGAGCCGGTGACAGGTCTTAATGAGGGGCGTCCGCTCATGGTTCGCACTCCGGATGCGAAATTCAGCCTTGCAAACTTTATGCGTGCGAACCTGTACGCGTCACTTGCAACACTGAAAATCGGCCTCGACCTTCTTCTTAAAAACGAGGATGTGCAGGTTGACCGCATCATGGGACACGGCGGCCTGTTCAAGACCAAAGGCGTCGGACAGAGCATCCTTGCGGCGGCGATGGACTCTCCGGTATCTGTTATGGAGACCGCGGGTGAGGGCGGCCCATGGGGGATGGCAATTCTGGCGTCCTACCTGGTGAACAAAAAAGAAGACGAATCGCTGGATACCTTCCTGAATGAGAGCGTATTCGCGGGCAGCGAAGGCGTAGAGGTTAAGCCGGATCCGGCAGATGTGGCAGGCTTTGACGCTTATATTGAGAGCTTTAAGGCCGGTATCGCGATTGAAAAGGCAGCGGTAGAGGCGATCTGAGTGTGATCTGTTACTATCTGTTTTTTGCCGGGTAAAATGGCGGAGGCAGTAAAACAGGGGCTTACACCAGCGCGGCAATGGCAGAAATACAGGACGTGAATTTATGGATAATCAGGACATTTATGAACTATTGCGGCAGGTGAGTGACGGCACCCGGACGCCCGAACAGGCGCTGGAAGATATTCGGATGCAGCCGGATATGCTGGTGGGGAATTATGCGGATATTGACCTGCACCGAGGCGTCCGGCAGGGGATGCCGGAGGTGATTTACGGAGAAGGAAAGACCGCAGAGCAGATCGCGGGGATCCTTCGCGCCATGACGGGGCGCGGCGTAAAAAATATCATGGTCACGCGCCTGTCCGAGGAAAAAGAGGCCCAGGTGAGGGCGGTGTTGATAGCTCATGGGGAAACGCCCCTTCACGAATGCACGGCTGCCAATCAGGAAATTGTATTGCGCTACGATCCGACCTCCCGCATTGCGGTTGCGGAACCGGAGGAAACGGAAAAAACAGGCAAGGTGGCCGTGGTCGCGGCAGGGACGAGTGATCTTCCGGTCGCGGAGGAGGCTGCGGTTACGGCGGAGCTGTACGGCAGCTATGTGGAGCGCGTATATGACGTTGGTGTAGCGGGACTGCACCGTTTGCTGCACCGTCTTCCGGTGCTGGAGGACGCGAACGTGATCATTGCGGTCGCGGGAATGGAAGGCGCGTTGGTGAGCGTGATTGGTGGCCTGGTCGCCTGCCCGGTTATCGGGGTACCGACGAGCGTCGGTTATGGCGCGAATTTTGGCGGTCTGGCAGCGCTCTTATCCATGCTGAACTCCTGCGCGAGCGGCGTCAGTGTTGTCAACATTGACAATGGATTTGGCGCGGGCGTGCTGGCGGCGCGAATTAACCGGCAGTCGTGTGGAAAATAGGATATGCCTGAAAGTGCACAAAAAAATGTAAAAAAATAAGCTTCAAATTCTCAAAAAGTGCTTGACAAGACACATAATTGGTTTTAGAATGGCAAAAGTATATAAAAGAAAGGAGGCAGTGCGATGTTGATGAAAGCTTATCTTGATAAATACGCAGATCGGAATATGCAGTTTAATAATGCAGAGCTTTTTGCGGGCTACGCATTTATTGATGACGAGTATTTTACCATTCGCAGATTGTTTGCCTCCGGAAAAATTGCCGATGGAAGAGAGAGAGTTTTCCTTTTGTAATGAGGAAGATTTTGATGATCGGTGATGAGAGAACATTGGGCTGCAGTCTGTAGGGGCTGCAGCTTTTTTGGTTTTTTCAGATCGTATATCACATAGGCGGGAATTTCCCGGCTCATCTGGTTTTCTGGATTCCCCAAGAAGCGCAGCTTTGCACTTGGAAGGGAGTATCTTAGTATGAAATCAATTTTGCACTACATGAAAAACTATTTGCCGATGTATCTGTTGTGCCTGGCCGCCATGCTGATCAGTACGGCTTTGTCGATGCTCGCGCCGCAGCTGACGCAGAGCGTGATTGACGATGTGATTGTCGGCGGGCAGGAAGACCGGCTGATGCCGCTTCTTGGCGGTATTCTCATGATCGGACTGGGGCGGGCCATCTTCCAGTATGTGAAGGAATTTGGCTTTGACAGCATCGGCTGCCTACTCGGCTGCCGGATTCGAAAAGACCTGTACCATCATGTACAGGGGCTTTCGATTGAATTTTTTGACAGCCATAATACGGGAGAGCTGATGACCCGTATCAAGGATGATGTGGATAAGGTCTGGATGGTGGCCGGATTTATCGGTTCACTGGCGCTTGAAGCGGTGATTGTGACTGTCCTGTCTATCGTCTGTATGGTGCGTATTAATCCGTGGCTAACGCTTGTGCCGATCTGTGTGGTTCCTCTGATTGGTTATTGTGCGCTGCATATGGAAAACGAGCTGGGCGGCGTTTATGATCAGATCAGCGAGGAAACTGCCGAACTGAATACAGTCGCGCAGGAATGTATCGCCGGGGTGCGTACCGTGAAGGCTTTTGCGAAGGAAGAGTATGAGATTGAGAAATTCAGCGGGCATAATCAGCGCTTTTATGAACTGAATATGAACCAGGCGAAGCTTCGCGCGAAATATGAACCGGCAGTCACCTTCCTTGGAAAGGTGATGCTGTTTGCGATCGTGGTGGCCGGCGGTCTGATGGTGATCGGAGGACGGCTGACACTGGGCGGCCTGGGGGCGTTTCTGGAGTATGCGAATGAAATCATCTGGCCGATGGAGTGTGTTGGCTGGCTGAGCAATGATATTGCGGCAGCCGTGGCTTCCTGGAAAAAGATGCGGAAGGTAGCGGATGCGCAGGCCAGTCTGACCGAAGCGCCAGACGCGCGGCCGCTGCCGGAGGTAAAAGGGGAGATTACGTTTGAGCATGTCGGTTTTTCGATAAAGAAAGCGTCTGCTGATGAGAATTTGGATGAAAGCGATGGCACACAGGAAAAAGCTGCATCAAATGTAATCCTTCAGGATATCAATCTGAGCCTCAAACCGGGACAGACGCTCGGTATTATGGGAATGACCGGCACCGGGAAGACCACGATGGTGAATCTGCTTCAGCGTTTTTATGATGTGACGGAAGGAAGAATTCTGCTGGACGGGGCAGATATCCGAACGCTTCCGCTTTCCCAGCTGCGCGCTTCGATGGCAGTGGTTCCACAGGAAATTTTTCTGTTTTCTGATTCTGTGAAGGAAAATGTTCGCATTGGGCGGCGGGAGGAGATCGCGGACGGCGCCGTTGCATGGGCTTTGGAGTGTTCTGGTGCGGCGGAATTTGTAGAGCACCTGAGCCAAAGGGCAGATACGGTAATCGGGGAGCGCGGCGTCGGCCTCTCTGGCGGGCAGAAGCAGCGCATCAGCATTGCGCGGGCGCTCGCGCGGAAGGCGCCGGTGCTGGTGCTGGACGATGCGACCTCCGCGCTGGATATGGAGACGGAGCGTCTGGTGTGGCATAATCTGAGTGAGAATCTGCCGTCTTCGAAAATTATTATCGCGCACCGGATATCAGCGGTTCGCCACGCGGACGAAATTATTGTACTGGAGAACGGGCAAATCGCGGAACGCGGGACGCATGAGGAACTCATGCAGGCAAAGGGACGCTACTATGAGACGTGGAAGGTGCAGTATGAGGAAACGGCACGCGCGGCTGGCGCCGCACCTGCCAGGACGCCATCGCCAATGGAAATCGCTACGCGATGGGCGACGGCTGATGCCGGATAATATCCTTTGATGGACACGGGCGCAGTTTGCGGTTTATGTGATATATCTGAAAGCTGATGAGCGCCAGTGTTTGCTTTGAACCTGAATAATTGTGAAAATAGATTGGATATCTGCCATCATTATATTTCGTTATGTGACGGCGGGAGAAAGAGGAAAAATATGGCCATTAATACAGCAAGAGAGGATGAGACAGTCCGCGAGGGTTCAAAAAAGGATACCCTGCTGCGCCTGTACTGTTATCTTCTTTCCTATAAAAAAGAATTGATTGAAATTATGCTTTTGCTGCTGATCACGCTGGCGGTGACGCTTGGTTTCCCGCTGCTGATCGAGTATGCGGTAGATACCTGTGTGGCGAACTCGGATGTGCCGGGGCTGCTGCGCCTGGCAGTCGTTGCGCTTTTGGCATATATCGTGTATCTGGTTTGTACGAGGCGGTGGATGGTCAAAATGGAGGATATCACAAACCGCATCCTTCTGACGATCCGGGGCAGTCTTTATGAACATTTGCAGACGCTGAGCCTGCGTTTTTTCGACAGCCGACCGACCGGGAAAATTCTCTCCAGGGTGGTCGGGGATGTCAATTCGCTCAAAGAGGTATTGAGTGACAGTGTGACCAAGCTTTTTCCGGATTTGCTGACCCTGATCGGTGTGGCGGTAATCATGCTGGTCAAAAACTGGATGCTGGCGATGGCGGCGCTGGTGATGCTGCCGGTGCTGTTTGGCTGTATGTTCGCGATCCAGACCGTTGAACACAAGCGTTGGCAGATTCATCGGAAGAAGAGTTCGAACCTGAATGCGCTGATCCATGAGAGCATCTCCGGCATCCGGCTGATCCAGAGCTTTGACGCAGAACGGGAAAAACAGGAGGAGTTTGACAGCAGCGCAACCGAGTTTTCAGACAGCTGGATTGCTGCGGTGCGGATTGGCGATCTGTTTGGACCATTTGTAGAGATTGCCTGGGGCGCGGGGAGCTTTCTGCTGTATTTTATCGGGCTGCGCGTGGTGGGCGGCGACCGTATCGGGGTCGGAACCTTCATCGCCTTTTCTACCTATCTTGGCATGTTCTGGAATCCAATCCGGAACCTTGCCAGTTTTTACAACAAAATTGTTACAAACATCTCCGCGGCGGAGAGAATATTTGATATCCTGG
The DNA here is from genome assembly GCA_020860365.1 of Clostridiales bacterium. GTDB lineage: Bacteria > Bacillota > Clostridia > Lachnospirales > Lachnospiraceae > Choladousia. The sequence continues at coordinate 8,875 of JAJBUL010000026.1, forward strand.
ATACGCCGGCGGACATCACTGATCATGATGGGGTGAAAGAGCTGCCGCCGGTGCAGGGAGAAGTGTGCTTTGAAAATGTGAGCTTTGCTTATTCTGACGCGCCGGAAAAGTCAGTGCTCTCTGACGTCAGCTTTACGGTAAAACCGGGCGAGCGCATTGCCCTCGTCGGACCGACGGGGGCTGGTAAGACAACGATTGTAAACCTGATTGGCCGCTTTTATGATGTGGTCTCCGGGTGTGTGAAAATTGACGGGCAGGATATCCGGGATGTGAAGCTGAAAAGCCTGCGCTCTCAGGTCGGTATGATGACGCAGGACACATTTCTGTTTACCGGCACGATACGCGAAAATCTCTGCTATGGGCGGCAGAGTGATTTGCCAGGGGAAACTGGTTCAGCGAAAGAGATATCGGATGAAGAGATGATAGCGGCGGCGAAGGCGGTCAACGCGCATGATTTTATCATGGCGCTGGAAAACGGCTACGACACTGTGATCAGTGAGCGTGGCGGCCAGCTTTCTGTTGGCCAGCGTCAGCTTCTGGCGTTTGCGCGCACGATGATCGCGAATCCGCGGTTACTATTCACGGGGTGGAGAAGACGGACTGAGATTTTGAACTTTCGTGA
>JAJBUL010000168.1 GCA_020860365.1 Clostridiales bacterium
AAGGATATACCAGCATGGAAGAGCTTAAACGGGCTCTGGACGATTAAATGTATACAGTCAAATTTACTACCGCTTATAAAAAGAGTTATAAGCTCATGAAAAAACGCGGTCTGGATATTTCTCTCTTGGACGATGTCGTTGATAAATTGCGTCAGGGCAAACAACTCGATGAGAAACATCATGACCATGAACTAAGCGGTAAATTTGCCGGCTTCCGAGAGTGTCATGTTAAACCGGACTGGTTGTTGGTCTATCTGATAGAAAACGACATCCTGACACTCACGCTTGTTGATACCGGCACACACTCCGATATTTTCAAAAAATAACAGCAAAACAGTCTGCAAAACTCAATCGCGGACTGCTTTATTGTTGTGCCACCTGTCGCCGCGCTCCGCGTGAATCCGCGCATGGCACGGCTTGCAGAGAGCGATGAGGTTGGAGCGGTCGCGCGTACCTACGGCGTACAGCCGGATTGCGGTCGTACTTCTCGTAGCGCTTGTTTTCTTCCTTCTGGTGCTTTTCACAGAAGCGCTCCCCATATTCCATGTGTTACGTGTTCTGCTCATCCGAGCGCCTCACCGTGGCGTATTCCGATAAGAACGCGCCTCTTTGCCAGCCGGTCAACATCCCTTTTGACATCCGGGAATGCCGTCATAAGCTGCCGCACAAATGACTTCTGCGAATACGGCTTCAAGCCACATTCTTCGCAATAATTCTTGTATGCGTTAAACATTCCGTCGAACCGGCAGAGTAGGCCGCACCTATCTCACAGTTTTTTTCACAAACGACAGCACAGGATCCAATTCTTCCCTATACTGCTGAAGCTCGTTTGCGTTGGCCTGTGTCTCAGAAAAACGATAATGGTTGTCCATCAGCCTCCGCAGCCCTTCCAATGCAAAGGTAAAAATGCCATCTGCCTCCATGCGAAATTTCTCCAGAAGCTCAGGGTCCCGCTTCTCCTGCGGCACCGTATGATTGAAACGGATAATGATAAGCCTTCGACAAAATCCCTCCGACTTACGTCACCCGGAAAGCAACCGAATGCATCTTCTGTAAAAAATCGTCCATCATCCATCTGCGAAAGACAGGTGTATGATTCCCATAACCCGCCATGTCAAAATACCTGCTGCGGAAGGAATAAAACGACGTTCCAAATATCTGCGGGTTTAAAAACCGGTACTGCGAGAACACATCCATCTCATGGTTGGTGATTACTGTACCTGTCAGCAAAAGCTTATATTTTGCCCTGTCTCCGAAATGGTGCAAACAATGAACAACCCCGCAGCAAGCTGCGGGGTATCAGCCCGAGGCTCGCTTCGCTCGTCATTAGTTTGTTACACAGCAGAGCTGCGGGGAATTAGACCCTGAGAGATTAAAAAAGCCTACAGATGTTTCGAAAGAACACCCATAGATCTGCTTTTCTTCCGTCACATAGGTATAAAAGCTTGAAAGCGAAATGCGGTAAGCTTTTACGGTGTCCGCACTGCGCTGTTCCTGTCTCACAAGATACAGATCCAGGAAATCTTTCGTTCTGGAGAAAAACAGATCCTTGAATTCCGGTTTTTTATTCATGGCGATGCACCTCCGGAATTACTGTGTCTGCATAGGTATCCTTTTTCGCAACTGTGCGGTAGGCATCGCTCACAAGGTGATAATAGTAAAAGGCTTCTTTTGTCGATTTGTGCCCAAGGTACCTGCTCAGATATGGCATCATTACCTGGAGATCAAGCCCGGCCTCTGCCCACTGGTTCATGCGTGAGACAACGAAAGTAAAGCGGAAGTCGTGAACCGTCGGTTTGTTGCTGCATCCAGCATAAGAGGTTTTCTTCCAAAAACGATTGAACACGTTGTCTACCGTGGTGATATGAAGGGGATTTTCCGGCTCCATCCCCGGAAAGAACCATTTCGGCTCTTTCCCAAGCGAATCAGTCAGATACCGGTAATAGTTTCTGGAACTTTCCAGAAGGTCATCCGGAAGATACACAAGCCGGTCCTTGTTTCCTTTCGAGTCAAGAATCGTCAGGATTCCTTCTTCAAGATCCACGTTTTCAGCAGCGATTCCAGCCGCTTCGTTGTTGCGGAGTCCACAGCAGCAGTACCAACGAAAAAGCAGCCTGTATTCATTCGCAAGGCGCAGTTCGAAAGTTGGCCGTTTCGTGGGAAAATAGGAATCCACTACAGAGAAGAATTCTGCAAGCTCTTCAGAAGTGAAGATATGCGGCAGCACTTTTTTTGAAATGGCAAAAATCATGCGGAATGTATACACGGATGCCACAGGAAGCCATAAAAATGAGCAGCTGCCTTACTATGGATATACGTTTCCTTCGTTGGAATTCCCCTTCCGTTTCTGTTTTCTCCATCCATCCGGATAGAAAAGCCTTTGTTATTTCCAAAGTATCAAGGCCATTTTGGATGCAGTAGGTATCGAACCGGTTTAAAATAAACTCTTCGCTTTCATAAGCGTACCTCCTTAAATTTAATACCCCTATTATCGTACCGACGAACTTTTTTATCCGCATCTTTTTTCAAAAGAATGCAGTAAACCCAATGCTTCCCGGAAAAGATGCGGATAAAAAAATCCTTCGTATAATATCTTTTATCCGAATATTCGGATAAAAGATAGAACGCCAGTTCAGGACGCTCAAGGAAACCTGGCTTTACACGCTGGATATGGACGCAATCCATTCCCTTGACCAGTTTAACGGTATGCTGAAGGATTACATACGTACCTATAACACATCCTTCCATTCCGGCATCGGCTGCACGCCTATGGAGCGCTATCACGCCAGTTTGTCCAAAACGAAACTCCCAAAATCAACGGAGTGGCTCGATGAATGTTTCCTAAACCGCGTCACCCGCAAGGTGAATAAGGATTCCACAGTCTCGATTGATAAGGTTTCCTATGACGTCCCCATGCAGTTTATCTCCACGAAAGTGGAAATCCGCTTCCTCCCGGATGATATGTCATCCGCATTTATCCTTTACGAGGGGGAGCACTACCCAATCCAACACCCATCTCATCCCGGCCTGCTTCATCCGCTTCTGGAGTACGGTTTTATTACTGCTTTCAATAGCCCCGCTCCCGACAAAATACCCTTTTTCTTTATACTCTGGATAATTGATGGCGTTTCTGTTCTCATATATGTAATGATACAGATTTACGCAGTTTCCATATTTTTCATTAAGGTTCAGCTGGGACAATACGGTTTTCCATTTTCCTTCCTCGAGGTTCTGGCAGGTTCTCTTTGCCCACGGAATATACCTGGCCTCGTCCATTTGGAACCTGGCTTTTGCATAGTCATACACATTCTCTTTTAAATGAAAAATGTCAAGTATTCGTTGTGCATCTGGAAACAATTCATCGGCCATGTGTGCAATCCAGGAAGCCCCATCACTGATAATGACGGCTTCCTTATAGTTTCCATGGCACGGACGACGCGCTGGCAGAAGCAGAAGAAGTAGCAGCAGAAGCAGTGCTGCTCACTGTAGAGCCAACCGTGCAATAGCTCGTATTCAGGAGATAAATCCACCCGGCTCCGCTTTTCAGCTTGCCCCAGCCATTTCTCTCTTTGGTGATGGTAAAGGTTCCGATGCCGGTCTGTCCCTTGACCGCGCCGTTCATGGATGGCCGGTCACGGTAGTTCAAATCGCTGATGATGACCTTTACCAAAAACGGCACAGCCGGAAGACTGGACTCTTCGATAATGGTATCGGTGCTTGTAACCGCATCATACTGAGTAAGATTCCACTTTTCGATGATGCTGCACAGGTTGTCTACATAGGTCAGTGATGTTGCATAACCACCATCCTTGATGAGCTGAGCAACTTCCTTGTAGTTTGTCATCCCGGCAATGCCATCATAGCGAAGCTTCTTGCCGTTCTTTGCTCCGAGTAGGTAAGCGGAGTGGTCGGTAATAGAGTCCTCAACACAGCTGTACTTGCGGAAATCCGTTGTAATGGTCGTATAGCTGCCATCAGAATTCTGTTCCTTCGTCTCCTTGATATAAATCGAAGATCCATCCCATGCGGAGCCGCTCCATGTGTTTCCAGACAGCGACTTCTTCATGCCAAAGCAGTTGTTTGCGTTCTGCGCCAGCTCGGACTTACCATAGCCGGATTCCAGAATAAACTGTGCCAGTGTGATGGATGCAAGAATGCCGGTAGACTTCATGTCCGCCGTGGCAAGCGGACCGACCTTTGTAATCACATCGGCCTCCGACAGACTCTTAAAGGCTGTCGCCTGTGTGCCACTACTTACCGTTCCCATTGCCGCCTTAACCGCAGCACGGAAGGTGTCCATCGTATAGCTTAAGCCCAACCCCTTCCAGAGATGCGCCGGGTCCGCATGATTGGAAGCCACGCCACGGCTGTATCCCTCCGCATGTGAGATAATCACACCGTCCGCTGTTGGGTTCAGATTGTACTTCTCGCAGAGATATGCAAACAACTCAACCGCCGCCTCATAGGTTCTCTTTGCCACAGCCTTTGCCATGGCAGTGTCAGAGCAAGTAAAGTTTGCGCCGGATGAATACGTGATGCATCCCGGCTCACACATCTCGACACCGATGTGAGTATCGTTTGCTGATGAGCCGGATGTCCCCTTGCCGCAATGCCAGCCGCGATGGTTCCACGGGAGCGTCTGATAGACGGCTCCGTCATTTCCATCAATGAAAGCGTGGACACAGGCAGATGAATAACTTTCCTTATTCCAGTTCTTAATGAACACGGATGCAGAAGGCTGTGCGCACCCCACCGAGTGCAGCATCAGTCCTTTGACCGTAATTGTTTTGCCTGCTGTGTAGCAGGGATTTTTTGTTAAAATGCTTTCTACCAGATTCATAATCAGTTGTCCTCCTCATTATCGTTTTCTGTTTCTGAATCGCCAGAGTTTTCATCCTCCGAACGGTCATGCAGCTGCTCCAGGACGAGCTTCAGTCTGTCCGGTACCGGAAGCCCCAGGTGTGCCGCATTCTCCAGAATAGAGATCCCCTCGTTGGAGAGATAAAAGAAAATGACTGCTGTCCACAGCACACTTCCTGTTCCAATGACCTGCGCATCCAGAATGCTGCCGATGCCAACGAGCAGAAAGATTAAGACCTTGCGGCAAATGCCTCGAAAGCCCACCTCTCTCGAAAGCTTCTGGTCGTTAATCGCGCACATCACCCCAGTGAGATAGTCAATCACCACAAAGGCAATCAGGGCAAAGAGCAGCCCGTCACAACCGCCGAGGAAGTACCCCAGCCATCCGCCGATTGCGGTAAAGGCCATCTGAATCAGATTCCAAAATTCCTTCATAACACTACCTACCTTTCAATTTTGTATTAAAAAAAAGCAGTCTCTCCGATAAGAAGAACTGCCAATTTCCACACCATAATCAGCACAAATCTCTGCGCTGATATTTGTACAATTTATGCCTCCGATTGTGCTTGCTTTTATCGCCCGACAGAGTGATTAATACACTACAAAAAACAACACCGCCGCCAAAAACGGCGAAGCCAAAAGGAGGATTTTTCATGAAGACAAAGAACATCAAAGTGCAGTATTCCAACAAGTACCAGGCGAATGGCGGCCTGCTCCCCAAAATCCAGATGGAAGGTAAGTGGCTCGAAGCCCTCGGCTTCTCGGTCGGTACCCACCTCGTGGTCGAATACGAGGAAGGCTCCATCCGCATCCGGACGCTTTTTCCGAAGAGGAGGAGAACGTCATCCGCGAGAGGGAGCTTCAGCTGGAATTCGAAAAGAAGCTCCGCGAAATCGATAACCTACGGAAACAGAGAAACGCCGAGCCGCTCCCGATGGTAGCTGAGCCACAGGTCAAGTACGGCTCCAACCGCAAATCTCGCAAGAAGTAATCCAGCCGGACATCCCGGCAGCCTTCCCACCAAAGCACCAAGCGGCAGAGGTTCTTATCCCTGCCGCTTTTGACATTACTCGCTGTCTGCCTCCGTCAGCGTGTACGTGATTTTCATTGTCTTGCTGGAGTCCTTCACCACAGAGGAATCCAGATTGTTGATGGTCGCCATGTACGGAGTTAAGAGATACGCCTGCCTGTAGTTCGTACCAATGGCACAGCCCCAGCCGATAAGGAAATTCTTGTACTGGAACATCTGCGTACACAGGAGTCCAAACTTCGTACTCCCGACTGTGGCAATAACCGTGTCGTCCGCCGTCAGGATAAAATCATAACCGATGATCAGATCCTGCACCCGGAGCATATACACACCGCCTGCGCTTCCGGTCTCGCCGACTGACTTCCACGCTGAAGTAAAGCCGAGGTCAATCAGCGTCACATCCGCTGAGTTGGAGATGTTGATTTTATAAATCCCTGCCGCGTCATACGCCATGACATACAGATAACCGTCACGGACACAGGCGTACTGGTAGAAATACATATAGTTGCTGGCCAGATACCGGTAGCCCACGCTTTTAAGAGTGGCATTGGAGAGTGTCCAGGAGCCCTCCGTGTAGGAGTAGTCTGTCTTGTCAATCTTAATCCACGTCATAGACGCGCTGCCGCTTGAGTTGCCGGAGCTATTAGAAAAACCGTACCAGTAGCCGTCCTGACCGTCCATGAACGCTCCATACGTATAATAGCTCGTTGTAAATTTAAATGTTGACGGCGTGATGACCGTCTCATCAACCAGCGTAATTGTAGTGTCATTCAGCAGCTCAACCAGCCCGATGGATGTGATTGGTATTCTCGCTTTCTTAATCACTACAGAAGAATCCGACCAGTCAAATGAATACAGCACCTCATTATCAAAATCAATGCTGACGGTCTCAAACAGCACCGTCCGGTCGGAGAAATCCGCATCCATCGCCATCTGATTCACCTGCAGGTAAGCTGTGGTATCGCCTACGTCATTGCCATAGGCAAACTGACCGCCGAGCGACCCGGTAAGAGCTGCCGCCGCAATCGTGCCGTTTCCCTGGCTTGCCGTAAACTCCCAGGCAAACTTATAGCCATTGTCCAGCGCCTTGCTTTCCGTCTGGTTGAGGCTCCCTCTGGCAAGGTCAGTGGTGCCGTTTACATCATTGGAAGCATATGCCACCGGCAGGTTATCCGACTGCGGATAGATGTTATCCACATCCTCATCCAGAGCAGATGAGAAGAGCAGAATGCCGCCAATCATGTTAGTAGAGCGTCAGGATGTGCTTACCGCTGTGCCAGGTCTCTACCGGATAGAATACTGTAATCTCGTCATCGTTCAGTTCATAAACTACATAGACAAGCGCCTCGCCGTCCTCCGTCCAAGTGACAGGAAGCGAGACTTCAACCTCCGTTCCGGATGTCTCTATATCCTCGCTGCTGTCGCTGTCAGAGGATGTATCCGGAATGGTAATCGTTCCTTCCGCAGTCGCCGTCTTTGTCACCGCGTCCGCCGTGATATCAATCAGTATCTGCGCGATAAACTCAGCGCTCGTATCCTGTGATGCGGCAAACTCAATACTCACCACCTCGGTCTTTGAACTGCCAATGGTATAAGCAGAAGCGTTCGTATAGGTGTGTATCGCAATCTCCGCAGCGTCCACCTGACTTAAAAGCCCTGAAATATTTTTATCGTTCTTTGACTTCGCCTGAGAAAGCCTCGGATTTTTGCCCACACACTTTAGCGTCATCTTGCCGCCGATGGCGCAGTTAAAGGATGTGATGCATGAAATCTGCTCCTCATCCGCAGAGCCGCCGGAGAACCTGAGAACATCTCCTAAATCCAGTGCCGGATTGCCAATCGTGTCCGAGTCAAACGGCACATAGTTCACGGCCTGCAGGTCATCGAGAATGTTCATGCAGATTTCCTGTCTGGTCGTCTCCAGACCAAACTGCAGCAGGGGATTGGAGCCAAGGTTCATGGTCAGCCCGTCATCCGGATCAAGTGAGTAATACTCCGCCGTTTCCGTCCGAAGATTGGTAGAGCTTATCGCCGTGTACCTTGTGATAAAGTCAGAGAAGCTGCTTGAAAACCTGTGCTTACTCTCAATCTCCATCACAGCGTCCGTGCCATACTTGCGAAGCTCCAACTGTCCAGTCCGGTTTATAATAAAGAAGCCGCCGAGGATTTGCGCCACGTAATAGAGCACATCCCGGTATGTCTCGATGTCATTCTCCGAATAGATGGAAAGCGTGATATTTCCGTTCGCCATTGCCTCGATTTCTTCCTGTGTGTGGGCACATTCCACATCGCAGGCAGTACAGCATAAGGAAATAAAGCCCCATGCCGTACCTGTCGAGTCTGTGCTGGAGAAATCCTTGTCAAAGCGGAGCATATAATCATATGCTGTGATTTCAAGGCAGTTTAGCGTCCTGTTTGCCTCAGCCACCTCATAAATCCCCATCGGAACTGTCTCATATGTTCCATCAGACAGGAGCAGATGATAATATAACTCCACCACGGCATCTTCCAGAGTGTAACGGTCAACATCCGAGTAGAGCGTGATTCCCATCTCTGCGGAATACACCGTACCCAGTTCAATTTCCGAGCTGGAACAGCACTTTGATGTCACATAGCCGCTTCCTTTTACGATGTTCTTATAATCAAAGTCATACACCTTCCCGGCAGTCGTTGTAATTGTTCCTGACCAGTAATATGTGCGGGTATTTTCCTGCACCGCTGTCAAAAACTCATCACTCACCGCATACATCAAAGCACCTCCCTTCAGGGCATAAAAGCACCAGCCGTTTTATTGACTGATGCTATAATTTCTTTGCTTTATTACATTCCCTCTCCAACGCCGGGAAGTTCAAACATATTTTTCTTTTACCAAAAGGGTCTTGCGATACATACATTCTGTACAACTCGTTTGCAAGTCTTTCTATTTCATTTTGGTGCTCCTGACACCAACTCAATTCCTTCCCGCACAATATTTTCCACTGTTTATCCTGCTCACTATCAGTTGGAAGGAGTTTCAAATTAATCGCCGATACATATTCTTCTCGAACCGGGATCATGTTATTCAAATTCAGTCCTGCCAGAACCTTTCCGTTTTTATCACAGATTTTTCTGAAGGTAATGTTTTCCCGCATTGCATCAAGCTTTCCTTTTTTACCTCCCGAATTAGAAGTCAAAGGAATACAGTATTTTGAACCATTGACCAAAACAACTATCCCCAGAAAAGGTCTCCTTTGCTTAGAGATTTGAGGGGATACAGATGGAACATTATCATCGATGTTATGTAAGTTCCTTATGTACTTCATATTCACATTGTACAGTTTAAATCTTTCGCTCACAAATCTCTCCTTAAACACATAGAGCCACGCTCTGCGTAGCTCTATGGTAGTATCTGTCGCAACAGAAATACTCTCTTATGGTTTCCACTTATAGGTAGGACTCACCTTACAATGTTATTGTATTCGACCACAGTCCAGATGTCAAGCGGATTTTTACTAAATTTGATTCGTTTACTGTTACTATTCACGGGGTGGAGAAGACGGACTGAGATTTTGAACTTTCGTGAG
>JAJBUL010000055.1:0-4822 GCA_020860365.1 Clostridiales bacterium
AGACTAAATTCAACTTGCCACCCTTCAGAGTGGAATTTACTTTTTCACTTCAGTTCCTTGAAAAATATGCAAAAAAGATAAAAAACTTGTTGAAAATGAGAAATGGTTGGTTTATAATGAAACTATAGTTTCGTGAAATTCCAAAAAAGAAAAGGGAGGTAATGCTATGGCGAAAAAGAAAAACCCCGCGGTGCAGAAAAATGACATTCCGCTGGGGAAAGCAATGAAGCGGGACTGGCAGCTTTACGTGATGCTGGCGTTCCCGATCATTCTGGTGATTGTGTTTAGCTATGCGGCGTATCCGGGACTGCGGATGGTATTCATGGATTATAAGCCGGCAAAAGGCTATGCTGGCAGCGAGTGGGTTGGTCTTGAGACGTTCCGGAAGATTTTTAAGGACAGGGATTTTTTCCGCGCACTGCGAAATTCGATCGTGTTCAATCTTCTGGATCTGGCTGTAGGATTTCCTCTCCCGATTATTCTGGCTCTGATTTTGAATGAGCTGCGCTACCAGAAGTTTAAGAAGGTGACGCAGACAATCCTGTACCTGCCGCATTTCCTTTCCTGGGCGATCATAGGCAGCGGGGCATATACGATGTTCCGCCCGACATCTGGTCTGGTAAATATCATTTTGATGGACTGGGGCGTGATTGAATCAGGTATCCCGTTCCTGACGGAAAAATGGCACTGGGCGGTGACTTACCTGCTGATTGGCGTATGGCAGACGATGGGCTGGGGAACGATTATGTACCTGGCGGCGATTACTGGTATCAGCGGCGACCTCTATGAGGCGGCTATGATCGACGGTGCTGGCCGGTGGAAGAGAATGCTTCACATTACGCTTCCGGGCATTCGGCCAACGATTGTTACACTCTTAATTATGAACCTTGGCCGTATTATGGGCAGCAATCTGGAACGTCTGACCGCATTTGAAAATTCGATGGTGAGGGATTTTGAGTACCAGTTCGCAATTTATATTTATGAGAAAGGTCTTTCTTCCGGCAAATATAGTATGGCGACGGCAGTGAATCTGTTCCAGTCACTGGTAGGCGTAGCACTGGTATTGATTGCAGATCGGGTGGCGAAACAGCTCGGTGAAGATGGCTTGCTGTAGAAGAGGAGGCGATACATATGGCGAAAAATAAGAAAAAATCAGAGGGTGAAGGCGATTTCACCACCAATGGGAGCCATGCGATTACGAAATTCCGCTTCAGTGATGCTGTGATGATGTTTATTCTTGTCATTTTGTGCGCGACCTGTGTGCTTCCGTTTATTCATCTGCTGGCGAAGTCCATCTCCAGTAACAATGCGGTTCTGGCAAAGCAGGTGACGTTTTGGCCAAAGGGAATTAATTTTGACGCATACATTTCCATTTTCAAGGATGGCAGCCTGGTATACTCGTTTGTATACAGTGTAGTAGTTACTCTAATCTTTACGGTTTTAGGTATGGTTGCCTGTACGTGCGCGGCATACCCGCTTTCTAAAAGGCGTCTGAAAGGGCGCGGCTGGATTACATTTGTCCTTATGGTTCCGATGTACTTTACGGCAGGTATCATTCCAAGTTATCTGTTAATGTTTCAGCTGGGACTTCTAGACACGATGTGGGTGCTGATCTGGCCTTTGATTTATTCTCCGTACAATATGCTGATCATGAAGAATTATTTCATGTCCAACATTCCTGAGAGCCTGGAGGAGTCCGCTTTTATTGATGGTGCGACGAATGTCCAGGTGCTGACGAAGATCGTACTTCCACTATCCAAGCCGATTCTTGCGACACTCTCTCTGTTTTACGCGGTTGGCCGCTGGAATGCGTATGCGGATAATATGTATTATATCCGTTCGGACTCTCTTAAGATGGTGCAGTATAAGCTGTATCAAATGGTAGCATCCGCAAGTGAGGCGCAGACGACCACATTATCGGAGGGGGCGGCCGTGACAAGTACGCCGGAGGTGCTGCAGGCGGCGGCAATCATGTTTGTCACGATCCCGATTATCTGTATTTATCCGTTCCTGCAGAAGTATTTCGTATCAGGTACGATGCTGGGAGCAGTGAAAGGATAATATTTCTCCAAAGATTTATTTCCCGGATATTCCGGGTGTAAATGAATATGGCGATTCAAAGACAGGTGTGAGAGGTATATTCTGCTGTCAGGGCTGTCCGTACGGATCGCTGCAAGCGAAACTCTATCATTTAGGGGCGCCTTCGGAAGTGAGTGAAATTCCGGGCGATGGCGCTGTCTGTGTCATCAGCGACTGAGCTGATGCAGAAACGAAAAGGAGGAAGAAACACAATGGCAAGTAAAATATCGAGAAGAGATTTTCTTCGTGGCGGAGCGGCAGCTTTTGTTGGGACAATGATGTTCTCCGGTATTGCAAGTGCGGAAGAAGCTACTGGTATGGATTCATGGGAAGCATTTAGTGACACTGTGACGCTGCAGATCCCGGTTTACGACAGAGGAGCAGAGGGTGTGCCGGATGTATCCGATAACTACTGGACACAGTGGATTCAGGAGAACTTTGGCGATCAGTATAATATCAATGTGGAGTTCGTGCCGATTACTCGTACGGATGTTATGACGGATTATGCGCTGCTCGCGTCTTCTCAGTCTCTTCCAACGATCCTCATGGAGTACGATTATGATAAGCTGGCAAGCTGGGCGGTAGACGGCTATCTGCAGGAGTATGATGTAGAAGAGTTCGCGAAGATCGCTCCGACCTATTATCAGAATATGATTGACAACGAGCAGCTGGGTTACATTGAATTGGCTGGCGGCAATTATCTGGCAACGGCTGAAAGACCATATTATAACACCGGTTATACCTGGATTACATGGGTTCGTGAGGACTGGCTTGAGGAAGTAGGCTGGGATCACATTCCGAGCGGTAATTCCCAGGATTACCTTGACGCAATGACCGCGATCAAGGAAGCAGGTCTTGCGGATTATCCGGCAGGAGGAGCGATGCTGACAGGTGTTGGTTCTGACCAGACATACGGATATCGTGATTTCCCGCAGGATGGTGAGCATTGGGCAATGTATGGCGACTACCAGATTCCATCTTTAAGCAGTGTGGAGAATCGCAGACTTCTGAAGTTTGAGAATCAGAAGTACAACCTGGGACTGACAAATCCGGAGTATTACACCATTGACACGGAGACTGAAAAGTCGAACTTTATCAATGGACAGACCTATGGCTATTCGGGATATATTTCTTCGACGATTGACTGGCTGGAGTCTTTCTATGAGCAGAATCCGGACGCAACCCTGGCGGTAGCGGTGCAGAACAATGAGCTGAATGATCTGGGTTATGCTCCGGCTTACCGCGCGGATAATCCATTCGGTATGCTGATCGGATTCTCTTCTCAGGCATCTGAGGACGAAATTAAGGCTGCCATGATGTATATGGAGTGGATGAGCCAGGAGGATGTACTTTTCACGATGCAGTGGGGCATAGAGGGTGAGACCTTCAACTATGGCGATGATGGGCTTCCGGTATCAGTAGATTATGATGCGCAGCCGTCTGATTACAAGCAGGGCTATAACAACAGCAAGGATTACTGGAGCGTAGTCATCGAGTCTAAGAACGCAGGTACGATTGAGGATACGATTACATCGAATACACCGCAGAACCTGCCGCAGAATTTTACACAGGAAGTGATTGACAACTATTATGCTCGTCTGGAATCCGCAGAGATGGGTTGGGCTGTATCTGACTGCATGTTTGGAGATTCCCTGGAGTCTGTGACAGAGTATCAGGAAACTCTAGTAAACCTGTATGTAGAGCTTCGTGATAAGCTGGTAACTGCTTCGGAAGATGATTTCGATTCTCTTTATGAGGAGTATGCACAGCAGTACCTTGACGCAGGTTATCAGGAAGTTATCGATGAGAGACTGGCTCTTTATCAGGAAGGTCTTACTACAACACTTCCGGAATATGAGAACGCAGTAGCTACCGAGATTGAAGACTAAGCAGAGAATAAAGAGTAAAAAGACGTTTGTTCGTCCACCGGGCAGGGGGAGAAATCTCCCTGCTCTGTTTATAGATGAAAAAAATGACAAAATAGAATGAAAAAGCAGAGAAAAAGGTTGTAAAAGCCCTTGAAATAATACGGAAAAAAGTGGCAAAAGCAATTGAATAAGTGTGGAAAAAGGTTACAATGAAAAATTGGAACTGAATGATATATGACGCAAATATAAATTTGGAGCGCAAGCAGATTCGAAAGGGGAAGAGAAAATGAGATTTACGTATCCGGATGGCCGGACAAAGGCACTGACATTCAGCTATGATGACGGCAGGATTTATGACCGGAGACTGGTGTCAATTTTTAATGAGTATGGAATGAAAGGAACCTTTCACCTGAATTCGAGTACTCTGAACAGCGAAGAGCATCCGAGTACAGAATCGGTTTCTGAGACGGAAGTGGCAGAGCTGTATAAAGGGCATGAGGTGGCCTGCCATGGTCTGCGTCACCGCAATCCGACGTCTGTGTCGACGGCGCTGATGGAGATTGAGCTGCGCGAGGACCGGAAAAACCTGGAAGCTCTGACCGGAGGCCTGGTGCAGGGACTTTCTTATGCGTATGGCAATTATACGGAAGAGACGAAGCAGATCGCGCGGGCGAATGGGATCAAGTATTCCCGCACCGTGAAGTCCACGGGCTCCCTCTGGGCACCGACCGATTTTCTGGAATGGCATCCGACCTGCCACCACAATGACAGCCGCCTGTTTGACATTGGGAAACGTTTTCTTACCCTGAATGGCGACTGGGAGCTTTTACTTCTGTATGTATGGGGGCACAGCTTTGAATTCAACAGTGACAATA
>JAJBUL010000055.1:4832-9419 GCA_020860365.1 Clostridiales bacterium
TATCGAGGAATTCGCGCGGATGATGTCCAATCAGGAAGGCGTCTGGTATGCCACGAATCTGGAGATCTGCGATTATATCACAGCTGTGCGGGCGCAGGAATTCTCGGCGGATGGACTTACCATGCGCAATCCGACTGCTCAGAAGATCTGGGTGACCACAAAAGATGGGCTGCTTACCGTTGCGCCGGGAGCGTGTGTACGGATGGGAGAATTGTAGAAAGGAGATCTCTGTTATGGTGATTCTTTCTGAAAGGATTACATTGGATGAACTGATGCACATTGAACCTCATGTATTTTTTGATGATATGATGAAATGTGTTGTTGATATAGAAAAAGAACTCCTGGCTGTTAATGCAGAATTACATGCAGAATTGGAAACCTTTTTGATGGAAAACGGTTCTGCCCAGAAAAGTTTGTATGGGATAAATATTTTGGACGATGGGGAGATTGAATTCGACTCTCTGATCAATCCTCCGCGAAACAGAGAAGCCGGATATCCGAGAGTTGGAAGGTATGTCGCAGATCCGGCGGCGAGAGAAAAGATAGAGGAGGTTGTCCACAGATGGTTGCTGATATAAAATGGTTCGATATGCCGATCGGGCAGCAGATATGCAATGCCGGGAGCGAACTGGGACGGGCAATCCGCCGTAAGAACAAAAATGATATGCTGGGTGCACAGGAATTCTGTATTCACGCGATAGAGATGCTTTCCTATACCAAACTGGATCCGAAGAATGCAAATTGTAGAAATGAATTGACCTGTGCACAGGAAGAGATACTGGACTATATTCTTGGAGATAATCTGTATCAGAATGATGATCAATCCATTATGAAATGGTATGACGCATTTCTTCGGTAAAAAAGAATATGGAATAATACATGGCAGAAAGGAGTCAACTATGCTGAAGCTGGAGTATGACAAGAACGAGATCGAGCAGGTGATTGACAAAATTGTGAAAAAAACCATGAACATGGATCTGACCTGGGACTGGCCCTGCGGGGTGGCGTATTATGGGATCAGTGACGCATATGAAAAGACCGGAAAGCAGGAGTATCTGAAGCTTCTGAAGGATCGGGTGGATGAGCTGATTGATTTGGAGCTGCCAAGTGTGTGGACAGTCAACGCCTGCGCGATGGGGCACTGCCTGATCACACTGTACCAGGCGACCGGTGAGCAGAAATACTATGATATCCTTATGAGCAAAATCGCCTATATCACGAATGATGCGCTCCGTTTTGGTGATCATGTATTGCAGCATACGGTTTCCGCGAACAATGATTTTCCGGAGCAGGCGTGGGCAGACACCTTGTTTATGGCGGCGTTTCTGCTTTTGCGGGTGGGCGTCATGAACAAGGATCAGGCGATGATTGACGACGCACTGAATCAGTATTACTGGCACATCAAATATCTGCAGAATCCGGACAGCGGGTTTTACTATCATGGCTACAACAACATCACTGGAGACCATATGTCCGGTATTTACTGGGGCCGCGCGAACGCCTGGGCTGCGTTTACTATGTCGAAGGTGGGAGATATCCTGCCGGAGTGCTACCTCTATCCGAAGTACATTGATATTGCCGGCTCATTAAATGAGCAGCTGGCGGCTCTGAAGACGGTGCAGACAGAAAACGGCCTCTGGCGGACGGTTCTGGATGATCCGGAATCCTATGAGGAAGTCTCTGCGTCGGCGGGCATCGCGGCGGCGATGCTGAACCGCGGCAATCCGCTGCACTCCAAATACATCAACAAATCCATCAAAGGCCTGCTCGCGAATGTGAGTGCGGAGGGAAAGGTCATGAACGTTTCCGGCGGGACGGCTGTTATGAATGACATTGAAGGCTACCGCGACATACCGAGGGCCTGGATTCAGGGCTGGGGGCAGGGTCTGGCGCTTTCCTTTTTCGCTACGCTGCTGGTATCTGACCAGATTGCGAAGGATGGGGCACTTTAAGATGCACACAGGCGCGCATATTTTATGAACCGCGATGCGGATGGAAAAAGGGGAGGAATCTATGACAGAAAAGACAAAAGGCGGTTTTACCCTTCCGGGGGAATCCGGTTATGAGCAGCTGACGCTCGCCATGGCGGAAAAATGGGGTGCGGATGTGATTCGCGACAGCGATGGAACAGTGCTTTCCGATGAGATCGTCCATGCGGGCTATGGAATTTACTCCACGATCTGCGTGATACGGGATCATAATGAATGGGCGGCGAAGAATCCGGACAAGCTGCAGCAGACCTTTTTGTGTACGCCGCCGGTGGTGGCTGTACCAGGAAAATCGGAATTGGGGACAGTGGCTTCGACTGGAATGAGCAACGATATTTCTGGTTCCGGCGGCCGGGAGGCGGATGAACTGCGGATTGGCCTGATGGACGCCTTCTTTGCGGAGCAGTTCCGGATCAATGACAGCGCGGCCGCGTTCAGATACTGGGAAGTCTATGACCGCACGGCGAATCAGAAGGTTGATGGTGAAAAGTGGTCGTATGACCCTGCGGATGGCAGTGTGACAATTCATGGTGTGACTCTTTTCCATAAATATACAGTCAGCTTTCTGGCGTACCGGATCTGGGAAGAGATTTCCATGTATAATCACACGACGAATCACTGGGACAAAGAGCATCTGATGCAGATTGATCCGCGTTATCCCGAGACGCAGGAATACCTGCTTGGCTGGATGAAGAACTGGTGTGAGACGCACCCGGATACAACAGTTGTGCGTTTTACCTCGATGTTTTATAATTTCGTCTGGATCTGGGGCAGCAATGAGCGGAACCGCAACCTGTTTACCGATTGGGGTTCTTATGATTTTACGGTCAGCGCTCTGGCACTGGATGAGTTCGAGAAAAAATACGGTTATGCTATGGCAGCGGAGGATTTTATCAATAAAGGCAATCTTCACGTGACTCATATGCCGGGCGACGCGCGGAAAAAAGACTGGATGGCATTTATCAATGATTTCGTTATTTCCTTTGGAAAACAACTCATTGACCTGGTGCATGCCTACGGGAAAAAGGCCTATGTCTTTTATGACGACAGCTGGGTCGGCGTGGAGCCGTACAACGGCCGGTTTTCTGAATTTGGCTTTGACGGCCTGATTAAGTGTGTGTTCTCCGGCTATGAGGCAAGGCTCTGTGCCGGTGTGGATGTGCCGACGCACGAGCTGCGTCTGCATCCTTATCTGTTCCCGGTGGGGTTAGGCGGAGCACCGACATTTGCCGAGGGCGGCAATCCGACGCTGGATGCGAAAAAATACTGGATCAGTGTGCGGCGCGCACTGCTGCGGGCAAAGATTGACCGGATTGGCCTGGGCGGCTATCTGCATCTGACAGAGCCGTTTCCGGATTTCTGCGATTACATTGAAAAGGTGGCGGATGAATTCCGCCTGATCCGTTCCTTCCACGATGCGGGAGGGCCATACACGATCAAAACAAAAGTGGCTGTCCTTCACTACTGGGGCGCGCTACGCTCCTGGACGCTGTCCGGTCATTTCCATGAGACTTATATGCATGATCTGATCCACATCAATGAGGCGCTCTCCGGGCTGCCTGTGGATGTGCGCTTCCTCTCCTTTGACGATGTGAAAAACGGTGCGCTTGCGGATGTCGATGTGGTCATCAACGCGGGACGTGCGGGCAGTGCGTGGAGCGGTGGCGACGCCTGGAAGGACGACGAGCTTGTGACCATCCTCACCAGATGGGTGTACGAGGGCGGTACCTTCCTCGGGGTAAACGAGCCTTCCGCAGTCGGGGGTTATGATACCTTTTTCCGCATGGCGGATGTGCTTGGTGTGGACGAAGATACCGGCGCGAAAGTATGCCACGGAAAGTGGAGCTTTGAAGTGTGCGATGGAGAGAATCTTTTCACTATGGCTGATGCGTGTGCGGACAGGGCGGAAGCGAGTGGCGCGGCTGGCGAGTGTGCGGCTGGTAATGTCTGTGTCACAGCGAAGATCATTCCAGACGGAGCGGGCATTGAGGCCAGGGAAAACCGCTATCTGACCGATGGTGCCGCGAAGGTTCTTCTGGCGGACGGCGATCAGCCGCTGGTGACCGTTCACGACTTTGGCCAGGGGAAGGGAATTTATCTGTCCTCCTTCCAGGTGAGTCAGGAGAATACCCGGATGCTCTATCTGCTGATCCGGTATGCGGGTGGGGAGGGACTTAACGGTCTTTATATGACCGACAACCTGTATACGGAATGCGCGTATTATCCGGCGAGCGGCCGCCTGGTTGTGATTAACAACAGCGACACGGAGCAGACCACGACTATCCCTACAGAAAAGGGCGAGCGGACGGTGAGTATTGCGCCGTATGATACGACATTTATTGAATTATAGTGAACGACAAAATTTTTTGTCATTCACTATAAATAATGCACACGGACGCGCAGGGAATGGCTGCTTAAGCAGCCCCGCGTCCGGCGCAAAGTAAAACGACTTACGTCGTTTACTATATAAGATTAAAATTTTTGGAGATAAATAAGAAAAACCGAAAAAATTTGGTATAGATGTATTTTTATCCACTCGTATCGAAAGTTACTATTCACGGGGTGGGGATGATATCTAAGGTGTTTGGTTCCTCATCTT
>JAJBUL010000165.1:0-2507 GCA_020860365.1 Clostridiales bacterium
CCACAATATGAGATGATTGTAAAGTGTTTTTACCAAATATTTATATCTATACCCACTGAGTAGGAACTGCTTGACACATTTGTAAAAACAGTATAAAATTAAGGCGTTGTCTGGTCGTCCGTTTGTGGCAGAACGGGTGGGACTTTGAACAATGAAAAATGAATAAGGAGGTGCTCCTGTGCCTACAGTAATTACGATTGCTGTTGTAATTGTACTGGTTCTGGTGGCAGCCGCGATATCCGCCCTGGTTTCCGTTAACTATTATAAGAAGTCGACGGAAGCAAAGCTCGGCAGTGCTGAGGAGAAGGCGAGGCAGATCATTGACGACGCACTGAAGGCTGCAGAGTCGAAGAAACGCGAAGCACTTCTGGAAGCGAAGGAAGAATCTTTGAAGACAAAGAATGAGTTGGAAAAAGAGTCAAGAGAGCGCAGAACAGAATTGCAGCGTTACGAGAAGCGCGTCCTGTCGAAGGAAGAAAGCGTGGACAGGAAAGCAGACGCTCTGGAACGCCGGGAATCAGGAATTACAGCCAGGGAAGAAGAGTTAAAGAAGAAGACCGCGGAAGTAGACAAGCTTCGAGACCAGCGTCTGACCGAACTCGAGAGAATCTCAGGACTTACCTCTGAACAAGCAAAAGAATATCTTTTAAAAACTGTTGAAGATGAAGTAAAAATTGATACTGCGAAGCTCTACAGGGAGCTGGAGAGCCAGGCAAAAGAAGAAGCTGGAAAGAAGGCAAAGGAATATGTGGTTACGGCGATTCAGAAGTGTGCCGCTGACCATGTTGCAGAGACGACAATCTCTGTTGTTCAGTTGCCGGGCGACGAGATGAAGGGGAGGATTATCGGACGTGAGGGAAGAAACATTCGCACGCTGGAGACGTTGACGGGTGTGGATCTCATCATTGATGATACGCCGGAAGCTGTCATCCTGTCAGCGTTTGATCCGATCAGA
Source organism: Clostridiales bacterium (assembly GCA_020860365.1). Taxonomy (GTDB): domain Bacteria; phylum Bacillota; class Clostridia; order Lachnospirales; family Lachnospiraceae; genus Choladousia. The sequence continues at coordinate 956 of JAJBUL010000165.1, forward strand.
AGAGAAGTGGCGAGGATTGCCCTTGAAAAACTGATCGTCGATGACCGTATCCACCCGGCCAGGATTGAGGAAATGGTGGAAAAGGCGCAACGTGAGGTGGAGACGATTATCCGCGAAGAAGGAGAAGCTGCCGCACTGGAGGTTGGTGTGCATGGCATTCATCCTGAGCTGATACGTCTGCTGGGCAGAATGAAATACAGAACCAGCTATGGTCAGAACGCATTGAAGCATTCAATTGAGGTAGCGCATCTTTCCGGATTGCTTGCCGGCGAAGTTGGTGTGGATGTGAGAATGGCTAAGCGTGCGGGTTTATTGCATGATATTGGCAAATCCATCGACCATGATATGGAGGGCTCACATGTACAGATCGGAGCGGAGCTTTGCAGGAAATACAAAGAATCCCCGATTGTCATTAATGCCGTGGAGTCTCATCATGGAGATGTAGAACCAGAATCACTGATCGCCTGCATTGTACAGGCTGCGGATACGATTTCGGCAGCCCGTCCTGGAGCACGTCGTGAGACTCTGGAAACATATACAAACCGATTAAAACAGTTAGAAGATATTACAAACACCTTCAAGGGTGTGGAGAAATCCTTTGCTATTCAGGCAGGTAGGGAAATACGGGTTATGGTCGTACCTGATCAGGTCAATGATGCAGGTATGGCGCTCCTCGCAAGAGAGATTGCCAAACGGATCGAAGCGGAGCTGGAGTATCCGGGTCAGATTAAGGTAAGTGTGATACGCGAGAGCAGAGCGGTCGATTACGCGAAGTAAAAGACAGACAGTAGAAAAAGCTGCCGCAGGGAAGTTGTTGTTTCCCTGCGGTTTTTCTTTTCTCAATTAAGATTTTATTAAGCTTTTGTGAGAAAATCCACATTTGCTTGCACACTTTTACGGGTTGTAGTACAATACTGATAATTATTCAGGACAGTACTTCGCACTCGCTGCGAAGTACGTATGAAAACGTATATTGAACAGGGAAAAGCCCCATCGCGAAGCGATTTCAAATGGGCTTTTCCCTCGTAACTGTGAGGGTACCGAACAGTTACCAATGTTGTAGCAGTCCAGAACAGCATGGAAATGAAAAAACAAAAAATATCCGGGAGGATTTTATTTATGAAAGGAATTATTCTGGCGGGCGGTTCCGGCACGCGCCTTTATCCATTAACAAAGGTTACGAGCAAGCAATTGCTACCGATTTATGATAAGCCGATGATTTATTACCCGATGTCGGTGCTGATGAATGCGGGCATCCGCGATATTCTGATTATATCGACACCGATGGATACGCCCCGGTTTGAGGCGCTTTTGGGCGATGGGCATCAGTTTGGCGTCCATCTGTCTTATGCGGTACAGCCAAGCCCGGACGGGCTGGCTCAGGCTTTTATCATTGGCGCTGATTTTATCGGGGATGACACGGTCGCGATGGTGCTGGGCGACAATATTTTCGCCGGCCATGGATTAAAAAAACGCCTGAAAGCTGCGGTGGAAAATGCCGAGAACGGGAAGGGTGCGACAGTTTTCGGGTATTATGTCGATGATCCGGAAC
>JAJBUL010000165.1:2517-9408 GCA_020860365.1 Clostridiales bacterium
ACGTTTTGGTATCGTGGAGTTTAACAGGGAAGGGCTGGCGGTTTCGATTGAGGAAAAACCAGAGCACCCAAAGAGCAATTATTGTGTGACCGGCTTGTATTTTTATGACAATAAAGTCGTCGACTATGCCAGAAACCTGCGCCCGTCTGCGAGGGGCGAGCTGGAGATCACGGATTTGAACCGTATCTATCTGGAAGCGGGCGATCTCAATGTCGAGCTGCTTGGGCAGGGCTTTACCTGGCTGGATACCGGTACCCATGAAAGCCTTGTAGAAGCGACCAATTTTGTCAAGACGATGGAAGACCATCAGCACCGGAAGATTGCCTGCCTGGAGGAGATCGCGTATCTCAACGGCTGGATTACCCGGGAGGAAGTGCTGGAGATTTACCAGGAGCTGAAGAAGAACCAGTACGGACAGTATCTGATGGACGTCCTGGAAGGGAAGTATCTGGACGCGCTGCACTGAAGGAGGGCGTCGGCTTCCGTTTGCGTTTTGCAGCTAAAGTGAAAAAGGCCTGGCTGCAGAACATCCGGGCGGTGGACGGATATTGAGAGTGAGTAGAATGAATAAGCATACATTTGTAATCTGTGCGTACCGGGAAAGCCCCTACCTTGAAGACTGCATCCGCTCTCTGCGGGCGCAGACTGTGAAAAGCCGTATCATTATGGTGACCTCTACGCCGAATGATTTTATCCAGGGACTGGCCGGGAAATATCAGATCCCATGCTATGTCAATGAGGGCGAAGGGGGCATTACGCAGGATTGGAATTTCGGTTACGCAAAGGCCGGCGGGGGCTATATTACAATCGCGCATCAGGATGATATTTATGAAAAAACATACCTTGCGAGGGCTCTTGAAGCACTGGCATCAGCAGAAAATCCGCTGATTTATTTCTGTGATTATTATGAGATCCGGAATGGGCAGAGGGTCATGAAAAACCGTTTGCTGCGTGTCAAACGGCTGATGCTTCTTCCGCTGCGTGTTCCCTGTTTTAAAAATTCTATATGGGTGCGCAGGAGAATTCTGTCTTTTGGCACACCGATCTGCTGCCCGTCCGTGTGCTACGCATCCGGAAATCTTCCGGAGGTTATTTTTCAGAACCATTACAGAGCCTGCGAGGACTGGGAAGCCTGGGAAGCGATTTCGAAAAGAAAAGGAGCCTTTCTCTATGATCCCAGGCCTCTGATGGGGCATCGAATCCACGTGGATTCGGAGACATCCTCCGCGATCGGAGACCACAGGCGGACAGATGAGGAATATGAGATGTTCCGGAAATTCTGGCCGACATGGGTGGCCAGGCTGATTGGGAGAGTATACGCGACGGGACAGAACTCCAATCAGGTATAAGCTGTGTGGGACTTTAAGAATTGTAATTCTCGATAGATGTGGAGCACTGACAGATGAAAAGACTGATAATCATGCCGGCCTACAATGAGCAGGACAGTATTCTGGATACAGTCCGCGAGGTGGAGAAAAACGCGCCGGGTTTTGACTATGTAGTAGTCAATGACTGTTCCAAAGATGACACGTTAAAAATATGCAGGGATCATCACATCCATGTGCTGGATTTGCCGATCAATCTGGGGATTGGCGGCGCTGTTCAGACAGGATACCTGTATGCGTACCGAAATGGTTATGACATCGCAGCCCAGATAGACGGAGATGGTCAGCATGACGCTTCTTATCTGGAGATGATGGCGGATGTGCTTCAGAGAGAAGATCTGGATATGGTGATCGGTTCCCGTTTCATTGACAATCAGGGGTTCCAGTCTTCCAGACTTCGGCGCTCCGGTATTCACTTTTTTACCTTTTTGCTTCGTACATTGTTTGGGAAGACCATCACAGACGCCACTTCGGGGATGCGGCTTTGCAACCGCAGGACGATGGAACTGTTTATCCGGGATTATCCCAGGGATTATCCGGAGCCGGAGACCGTGGCGCGCCTTCTGCGGCATAAATATAAAGCAAAAGAAGTTCCTGTGAAAATGCGGGAGCGTTCGGGAGGGGTATCTTCGATTTCGGCCCGCAAATCGGTTTATTACATGATTAAGGTAACTCTGGCGATTCTGATGGAACGGCTGCGCTGAAGGGAGTGGTCACGCATCCGGACGGATGCATGACAGGAAAGGAGAGCTCCGTATGATGTCATTCAGGCTTCAGATTATTCTTGTGGTGATATTGCTCACGGCTCTGGCTGTGATTATTGCCATGTTAAAGAAGCGGACACTGGATTTAAAATATGTACTGGTCTGGCTTTTCTGTCTGGTTGTGCTTTTGGTTTTCTCTATTTTTCCGGGAACCATGACGAAGCTCGCCAGGTTTATCGGTATTTACTCCCCTGTCAATATGATCTTTTTTCTGGGGTTTCTGCTCGCAGTTACGATTATTTTTACGCTGACGGTCAGTCTTTCGAGGACGACTGGAAAAGTGAGAAAGCTGGCGCAGATGATGGCGCTGGAAAACGATACCTGGGAGAAGGAAACAAAAGCGGCCGAAACAAAAGCGGCCGAAACCGGGGCGGGGGTTAACGCAGATCATGAACAGGCTCACGAAGAATTACATCTACAATAGTGTTTATCAGCTTCTGGCTGTGCTGATTCCTCTTCTGACGACCCCGTACCTGACCAGGACACTGGGGACGACTTCGCTGGGGATTGACAGCTACGTGCTTTCTGTTGTACAGCTGGCAGAGGTTCTGGGGACTTTGGGGACCAACACCTATGCGAACCGGGAGATTGCTTATGTGAGAGATGACCGGGAAAAGCTGACGAAGACATTTCTGGAGATTTTTCTGCTGCGGCTTGCCCTCTGTGCAGGCGTGGTGCTGATCTATGTGGGTGTTGCGCTGCGTTCCGAGTACCGGACGGTATTTCTGATTCAGACAGTCACGCTGATCTGCTATTTTTTTGATATTTCCTGGCTTTTTATCGGGATGGAAGAGATGAAGCCGGTGGTTGTTCGAAATATCTGTGTGAAGCTGCTTGTGACGGCCTGTATTTTTCTTCTGATCCGGGAGCCGGAGGACCTGCTTCTCTATGTCACAATTACTGCGTCCGGCCAGCTGCTGGGTGATCTGCTTATGGCCTGGCAGGGGAGGCGTTACCTGGATATCAGGGGGATCGGCAGGCTAAATGTCCAGCGGCATATCCGGCCGGTGCTGCTTCTTTTTCTGCCGCAGGCTGCCTCTTCTCTGTATGTGTTGTTTGATAAAACAATGCTGGGGTTGCTCTCGGCGCAGATTGACAGTGTCTCTCTTTATGACAAGGCAGAATCACTGGTAAAGACGCCTCTGGTGTTTGCGACGGCGATGACAGCGGTACTGATGCCCAGGATCGCGAATGAGTTCGCGGCGGGGCGCAGGGAAAAAATAAAAGAGCTGGTACAGGGTTCGGTAAATTTTATGATTTTGTTTTTCCTCCCGATCTCGTTCGGTATGGCTGTGATTGCGGAGCGGTTTGTCCCCTGGTATCTCGGGGAAGCCTACCGGGCAAGCATCACAGTGGTGCATATCCTTTCGCCGGCGATTCTGGCGATCGCGCTGAGCAATGTCAGCGGGACACAGTTTCTGGTGGCGACAAAGGAAACCAGATTTCTGACGATTTCATATGTGGCAGGCGCTCTTTTCAATCTGGCCGGGAATTTCCTGCTGATCCCGGTTTTCAATGAAAGAGGGGCTGCGGTGACGACGGTGTGTGCGGAGTGGCTGGTGACACTGATTCAGTTTTATGCGGTTCAGAAGAGACTCGGACCGCTGCATTTATGGGAAAACAACTGGAAGAAGCTGGTGGCAGCTCTGGCAATGCTTTTGCTGGTTGTGCCGATGAACCGGATGGCGGATTCTGTCTGGGTGGTTCTTTTGCAGATTGTAGCTGGTGGAATTCTTTATTTCCTGTTATTGCTGCTTTTGAGGGACCGGTTTTTGATGAAAGCGCTGCAGAACATCCGTGTGCGGGTGAAAAATTTGCGCAGATGATAAGAATTAAGAGAGGGAAGCTATTGCGGGGAGAAGAAACGTCTATAGCAGGCGGGGTTCTCAGAAAGGAGTCGGAGGATGAATATCGCTTTGCTGATTGCCGGAGGAAGTGGCGCGCGGATGCATCAGAGCATTCCGAAGCAGTTTCTGAATGTCAACGATAAGCCGGTCATGCTCTATACGATGGAAGCGTTTCAGAAGCATCCGGATATCCAGGCGATTGAAGTGGTATGTCTGGATGGATGGCATGAGATCCTGCGGGCGTATGCAGAGCAATTTCATATATCAAAGCTGGTAAACATTGTATCCGGTGGGGAAAATGGCCAGAGCTCGATCCGCAATGGCGTCTATGACCTGATGGAACACTATCAGGAGGACGACCTCGTTTTGGTTCATGACGCAATCCGGCCGATGGTTTCCCAGGATATTATTTCGGATAATATCGCGAAATGCAGAAAGTACGGCTCGGCGGTGACCGTCATTCCCTGTATGGAGGCGATGCTGTTCAGCGAGAACCGGGTCAGCTCCAGCCGGACGATTCCGCGGGATACGCTGCTGCGCACGCAGACGCCGCAGACGTTTCCGCTTGGGAAGCTCTATCGCCTGCACCGGGAGGCGCTTCAGAAGGGCATTACGAACTCCATCGCAACCTGTACACTGATGGCTGAGCTGGGGTATGAGGTATACTTTGCGGCCGGCTCAGAGAAAAATATTAAGATTACTATGGTGGAGGATCTGGATATTTTCAAAGCATTACTGCAGGTTGCACCGTAAGTTGGCGGATTCCTTATGGCCCCGGCCATTTGGCTTGTTGGTTCGCTGGAATAAATATATGAGATCAGGGGGAACGGATGTCAGAGACGATTTCGGAAAAAATCAGCCAGATGTATGAGAAAGAGATGGAACCGTACATGACAGGTTCGGTTCCATGGGGGCAGCTTGCGGGTAAAACGATTCTCATTGTGGGAGCAAACGGAGTAATTGGCGCGGCTATTGTTCGCCTCCTTTTGCATCGCAATCATTTTCATGCGGGAGGAATGCGGATTCTGGCCGTTTCCAGGAGCAGAGAGCGTTTTCTGGAAAGCTTTCAGGGACAGTATGAGGAGAATGAACTGACATATTACCCGATGGATATCAGTAAGGGATTTCCGCTTTTGGAGCGCACGGATTATATGATTTTTGCGGCGGGTGATGGTGATCCGGCTTCCTTTGCGTCGCGCCCGGTGGAGGTGATGAAGAGCAATCTGGAAGGACTGGATCACCTGCTTGGGTATGCGCGGCAATGTGGATGTGGACGGCTTCTTTACCTTTCCTCAGGGGAAGTATATGGGCAGTCTGTGGAAGGGCAGATTTTTGACGAGACGTTTTGCGGATATGTGGATCATTCGAAAGCGCGGTCCTGCTATCCGGCAGCCAAGCGGGCGGCGGAGGTTCTCTGCCAGTCATGGATACATGAATATAAAGCAGATATTGTGATTGCGCGGCCCTGCCATATCTTTGGACCGGATATGAAAGCTTCAGACAGTCGTGCCGTGGCTCAGTTTCTTTTCCGGGCAGCGCACGGGCAGGAGCTGGTGATGAACAGCGATGGCCGGCAGCAACGCTCGACGCGCTATTCGGTCGCTTGTGCGGAAGCGCTGCTTATGATTTTGCTTCTGGGAACGGGGGGGGAGGCGTATAAGATGTCCGGGGAAGGGCATGTAGTCTCCATCCGGCAGCTGGCTGGGATGATTGCGCTTGCGGGAGGGACAGGAATGCGGCTGGAAGCGCCGACGCAGACAGAGAAAAACAGTTACAATCCTGTAGAAAAGTCGATTCTGGACTGGCATAAGCTATATGCGTTGGGATGGCGCCCCAGAAAAACCATGGAAGAAGGCATTCGTTCGACCATTGAGATTATGAAAGAGAGAGTTGGGTAACTGATGGATAATTATTATGATCCGGAAATATTGAAAAGGATACAGTCCGTGGAACTGGATATGCTGAAGGATTTCGATGCGCTCTGCGAGAAATATCAGATTGAGTATTTTGGCGTTGGAGGCACGACCATCGGTCTGTTGCGTCATCAGGGCTATATTCCATGGGATGACGACATTGATATTGGGATGATGCGCAGGGATTATGACCGTTTTCTGGAGGTCGCGGAACAGGAGTATGGTGAAAAATACAGTCTGCTGAATTTTGAAAAGAATCCCGATTATCCGCTGATGACTACGCGATGGGTCAAAAACGGCACGACGTTTCTGGAGCATAATTTCAGGCATATAGATGCGAACTGGGGGATTTTTCTGGATCTGTTCTGTTTTGACAACATCCCGGATGATGAGCGTGCCTTTAAAAAACAAGGCTTCTGGGCCTGGGTCTGGAGCAAGCTGCTGATCCTGCGGAGCGTCCCATTTCCGGTACTGGAGCAGACGGGGATTCTGAAATACTGCATCTGGGCCGGGTGCGCCGTGCTGCATGTTCTGATTCGTCTGTTCCACATCCCGGCGGAGTTCTTCTATAAAAAGGCGCGCGCGCAGGCGACAAAGTATCAGGATGCCGAAACCAGGCGGGTCTCTTATATGTTTGACCCCGCTCTTTATACGAGTGTGATGGAGAAGAAGGATGTGCTGCCTACGAGGCGGAGAACATTTGAGGGAATGCAGGTGAAATTTGCCTGTAATGTAGAGAAGTATTGCCAGGAGCGATATGGGGATTATATGAAGATGCCCCCTGTAGAAAAAAGACACAATCACGTGCCGTACCGGCTGGATTTTGGAGATGGGGAAGAAAGTGAGATACTATGCCGACAGTGAGCGTGATTATACAGGTTTATAAATCAGAGAAGGTTCTTGAAACGGCAGTGCAAAGTGTTTTGCGACAGTCATTTGCATATTTTGAGCTTTTGAGGATTGAAGACGGTTCACCGGAAGG
>JAJBUL010000130.1 GCA_020860365.1 Clostridiales bacterium
CAATATGAGATGATTGTAAAGTGTTTTTACCAAATATTTATATCTATACCCAATGCCCGGTGAAACATTGTTTTTTCCGGGCATTTGTGATAGGATAAGGTATCCGTGGCAGGGGGATGCTATATTTGTGCCTTTTAACGTGAAAAAATTAACGATCATAAAAAAATCAAACTCTATATGTCCCGCATCGTTTTTGGATGCGGGACGCAGGCAATGTTCCGATTTCCGAAGAAAATCGAGAACGGTACCGAGCCTCGCGCTTCGGCGCGATTTGGAATGGCGAGGTTCACCTTTGCCAGCAGGACGGAATGAAACAAATTATCTATAAAACAACAATTACAAAGAGAAAGGGAGAAGTTTATGCATCTGATTCAGGACGAAAACGGAAATCAGGTTCCACATTCGCACGAAAACGGAGAGCATACGCACACTCATACGCATACGTATGAGCACTCACATCCGCACACCCATGAGCATGGCCATGAGGAAGAGCACAATCACTCTCATGAATCATGCGAGGAACATTGCCATGACCATAAAGATGGACATTCGCATACACACTGCGGAGCGTGCGGCGCACATACGCAGGAGGCTCCGGAAGGAGATAAGATGGTTGCGCTGCTCGACTATATGCTCAAACACAACGAACATCATGCTTCGGAGCTGGACCAGGTAGCGGAGAAGTTCCGCGCGGATGGAAAGGAAGCTGCTGCAGAGCAGATCAAAAAGGCGGTAGATGAGTTCCAGAAAGGGAATCTTTATCTGAGACTCGCGCTTTCGATGGTTCAGGAAAACTAAGAGGCCTGCTTTTTCTTCAGAAGTGTCTGAGTGGAAAAGCCGGATCAGGAATCATATCTGCATGAAAGATCATACGGAAGGGAAAGGAGGTGGCGCGATATGTGTCTGGCGACTGTGTACGCGAAAAATGAGTCCGACAGCATCATTCTGGAATATGTCAGCAAGATTGAGGTAGACGGGCATCGGATCACTCTTACGGATGTGATGGGTGAGAGGAAGACGATTGAGGGCACGCTGGCTATGGCGGATCTGACCGGCGGTAAGGTAGAGATCAATTGTGAGGACGTCGCGTGATTTTTCGTATGCTGATCCGAATTTGCATTTATATGAAAGTCAACTATCCGCGCAAGCGCGTCTGCTTGGCTCGTTGCTTCGCGGAAATAAAGGAGGCATGCATTTCATGGCGCATGTGATTGCGATTGCGGGAAAAGGCGGTGTCGGCAAGACAACACTCGGCGGTCTGCTGATTCAGACGATGTGCAGGGAAGGAAAACGTCCGATCCTTGCGGTGGATGCTGACGCGAACTCGAATCTGAACGAAGTGCTTGGCGTAGACGTGGAGATGACGCTCGGCGATGTGCGGGAGACCGTGCTTCACGACGCAGACAAGCTGGATAAAAATATTCCCTCCGGTATGACGAAAGCGGACTATACAGAGATGATGCTGCAGAGGTGTCTGGCGGAGGATGATGATTATGATCTTCTGGTGATGGGAAGGTCGCAGGGACAGGGCTGCTATTGCTATGTGAATGGATTGCTGCAGGCGCAGCTGGCAAAACTGATCCCGAATTACAAATATGTGGTGGTAGACAATGAGGCCGGGATGGAACACATCAGCCGCGGGATTTTGCCGAAGGTGGATACCATGCTGCTCATCAGCGACTGCTCCCGGAGAGGAGTGCAGGCGACGGAGCGTATCGCCGAACTGGTGAAAGAATGCCATCTGAATCCGAAGACGATCGGGCTGATTGTTAACCGCGCCCCGAACGGGCAGTTAAATGCCGGTACGAAGGAAGAGATTGAAAAAAGTGGTCTTTCTCTACTTGGTGTTGTACCGCAGGATGAGCAGGTTTACGAATACGACTGTGAGGGCAGGCCGACTTCCTCACTTCCGGAGGATTCACCGGTGCGTCTTGCACTTGATGAGATCCTGAAGAAAATCAATCTGAAATAACTGCCGGATTCGTTTTTCGCGCGATCGTAAGGCGAATCAGGCAATTATGAACCGGCTGGTGGACAAAAATTGCGGATACCTGAAAGGGCATACATTTTGCCGCGGCTGGAAATATACTTTCACTATTCAATAAACTTGGAGGTTATTTATGGGAGACTTTAAGCTGACAACAGTTGAGGAGTTTGAAGCGGCAACAAACCGACTCCTCGAAACAGGAGCAAAGGTGGGCGCGGATGCCTATCAGTACCGTGTTAAAAATCAGACGCCGCACTGTAAGTTTGGCGAGCAGGGTATCTGCTGCCGTATCTGTACGATGGGACCATGCCGTATTACTCCGAAGGCGCCGCGCGGAATCTGCGGCTGCGACGCACATGGAATTGTGGGTCGTAACTATCTGCGGTTTACCGCTGGTGGAGCGGCGACGCACTCGGATCACGGCCGTGAGATCTGCCACACTTTGTACTGCACCTCACCGGATGGCAACTATAAAGTAAAAGACCCGGAGAAACTGATCCGCATCGCAAAGGAATGGGGCGTTGAGACAGAGGGAAAGGATATCTATGATCTGGCTCATGAGATGGCTGTCCTGGCTATGGGAGAATACGGCAAGGTATTCGGCCATCAGAATTTCCTCAAGAGAGCACCGAAGCATACCCAGGAGATCTGGGCGAGAGAAGAGATTGAGCCGCGTGCGATTGACCGCGAGGTATCCTGCTCGATGCATATGACCCATATGGGATGTTCCTCCAAGCCGGAAGCGCTGATCCGTCAGTCCCTGCGTGCCGGCCTGGCAGATGGCTGGGGCGGTTCCATGGCTGGTACGGAATTCTCTGACGTTCTGTTTGGCACACCGAAGCCAATTGACACCGAGGCCAACCTTGGTGTTATGGTAGAAGAAAATGTAAACATTGTAGTTCACGGACATGATCCGTCACTTTCTGAGATGATCTGTGAATATGCAGATGATCCGGAAATGATCGCTTACGCGAAAGAGATGGGTGCAAAGGGCATTACGGTTTCCGGCGTCTGCTGTACCTCCAATGAAGTGGCAATGCGCCGCGGTATCCCGATGGCGGGTAACTTCCTGCAGCAGGAGAATGTCATCCTGACTGGTGCCTGCGAGGCGATTGTCGTTGACGTACAGTGTATTTTCCCGGCAATCGGGCCGCTGGCAAAATGCTTCCATACCAAATTCGTGACGACCTCCCCGATCGCACAGATGCCGGAGAGCGACTATATCCGCTTCTCACCGGAAAATGCTGGTGAGAATGCAAAAGCGATTGTAAAGATGGCAATCGAGAACTTCAAGAACAGAAAGCCGGAGCTGGTACATATCCCGCAGCTGAAGCAGAAAGCGACGGTTGGTTATTCCGTAGAGGCTATTGTGAAGACCCTGGATACGGTGACAAACTCCCAGGTGGATGAGACTGGCACGACAAAGCCGCTTGTGGACTGCATTAAATCCGGAGTTATCCGTGGTGCGGTTGCCATGGTAGGCTGCAACAACCCGAAGGTTCGTCCGGACACCGCTCACATTGCGCTGATGAAGAAGCTGATTGAAAACGATATTATTATCGTAGCGTCCGGCTGCTCTGCGCAGGCGGCTGCGAAAGCTGGTCTGATGGATAAGCGTGCCAAGGATCTCTGCGGCGCAGGTCTGAAGAGAGTCTGTGAGCTGGCTGACATTCCGCCGGTGCTTCATATGGGCTCCTGCGTAGATATCAGCCGTATGATGATTCTTGTTTCTGAACTGGCAAAGGATTCCGGATGGAACATCTCCCAGCTGCCAGTTGTTGGCTGCGCACCGGAGTGGATGTCTGAGAAGGCAGTTTCCATCGGCAACTATGTGGTAGCGACTGGTCTTGACACATTCCTCGGCGTAGACCCGTATGCAAGCGGATCCTCAGAGGTAGAAGGTCTGCTGCAGGGCGGCATCCGCGACTGGGTAGAAGCCTGCTACACCGTTGAGACGGATATTGATAAGCTGGTGGATAAGATGATAGACCGCATCGAAGAGAAGAGAACGGCGCTTGGAATCTAAAGAGGCATAATACATGAAAATTGCAATCACTGGTAAGGGCGGGGTTGGCAAAACCACTTTTGCAGCGACGCTGGCACGGCTGTATGCGGATGAAGGCCGCTCCGTGCTGGCGGCGGACGCGGATCCGGACGCAAACCTTGGCCTGGCGCTCGGTTTTGACGAGGAAGCTCTTGACGAGATTATCCCTATCACAAAAATGCGGAAACTGGTTGAGGAACGCACGGGCGCGGATGAATTCAATAAGATTTTTAAACTGAATCCGAAGGTGGATGACATTCCGGATAAGTATGCAAAAAAATGCAATGGCGTAAAACTGTTGGTCCTGGGAACGGTCGAGACCGGCGGCAGCGGCTGTGTCTGCCCGGAGCATGTGATGCTCAAACGGATTATCAATCATCTCATGCTGCGCTCAAATGATGTGGTAATTCTTGACATGGAAGCAGGGCTCGAACACTTGGGGCGCGGCACCACGAGCGGTATGGACGCTTTTATCGTTGTCATTGAGCCTGGTGCGCGAAGCGTGCAGACGTACCGCAATGTAAAGCGGCTGGCGGATGACCTGGGAGTGAAACAGGTCTATGTTGTCGCTAACAAGGTGCGTGATGAAAAGGATGAGGAGTTTGTCCGCTCGAAGATACCGCCGGAGGACCTGCTGGGTGTGATCCATTACAATACGGAAATCATTGACGCAGACAGAAATGGCTCGTCGCCTTACGATTACAGTGAGAGCGCGGTGAGAGAGATTCGCTCAATTAAAGAGAAACTGGAGTAATACAGGATAAAATATCGTCGCTAAAAATGGTTTTTCAGTTGCAAAATCGGAAAGTTCTTGGTATAACAATAGTATACAAAAAACTGGAAGAGAGGCGAATGAAATGAGTGAATCTGCATTACCGAAACTGGAAGTGGCGGACATCATTCAGGCGTTGGATGGGGTCTGCAATTCAAAGGTCGATACGACCGGTACGACGAAGCCATTGTTAGAATGTGTGACTTCCGGCGTACTGCGCGGCGCTGCCGTGCTTCTTGGAACCGATGGATCCGAAGTCCGGGATACGGACGAGTATGTAGCTCTTTTCAAAAAACTGATTGCCAATGATATCGTGGTATTGGCGATTGGCTATCCGGTAAAGGTGGCGGCAGACGCCGGACTTCTGAATCCGGAAGCGAAAGAGCTGTGCGGCGCGGGTCTGAAACGTGTCTGTGAGCTGGCGGAGATTCCTCCGGTGTTGCCGCTCGGCGGACTGGAGAATGTGGGGAATGTCGTGACGATCGCGACTGCACTTTGCAATGATTCTGGTCTGACTGTACCGCAGCTGCCGGTGGTTGGCTGTGATCCGGCTGGTGTGACGGCACAGGCAGTAGAGCTTGGCAATACCTTTGCTGGGCTGGGAGTCGATACGTTTATCGGTATCATGCCGTACGAGGGTTCTCTGGAAGACGTCATCGCGGCAAGCGGACTGAAAAACGGTGCGGATGCGACGCAGACGGTTTCTTCGAATCTGGATGAGCTTGGCGATGCTCTGATTGCGGATATCGAGAAAAAGCGCGCTGCGATCGAGATCTGATCCGTTCGTATGGAGAAACAGAAGTGATTATGTAGGCAGCAGCCGCTGTTTACTATAAAATTCAGGAGGTAGTAAAGTGACTTTATTTGATGTTATTTTTAAAGGAAATGACGCAGTATATGGTCTTACGGAACAGGCGATTGATAACGCAATCGCACAGTACGGCGAGGACAAGCCGGTAGCGTTCCCTGACACCGCGTATAGCCTTCCGTGCTATTATGCAGTGACCGGCACAAAGGTCGGCAATCTCGGAGAGCTGAAGACGGCGCTCGGCGTTGTGAAAACTCTGATGACCAGAAATCCGAGAATGAACGATGCGTTCATGTCTGGTGTTGCGACTGCTCTGTGCGCAGAGTTTATTGAAGTACTTAAGTATATTGATGGTGCATCTCCGTATGCAGAGCCGTGCTATGGTCATCTGGCGGACGCAGTGATCCGTGAGCTTGGTGTTCCGCTTGTTACAGGCGATATCCCGGGCGTAGCTGTTATCCTTGGCGCAGCTCCGACCGCAGAGGAAGGCGTTGCTCTGGTAAAGAGCTATCAGGCACAGGGCATCCTGGTTACGCTGGTTGGCGGTATCATCGACCAGTGCGAAGAGCTTGGTTACAAGACCGGCGCGAATGTACGTGTCATTCCGCTTGGCAAGGATGTCACCGCTGTCATCCATGTTGTTTCTGTCGCTATCCGCGCGGCTCTGATCTTTGGTAATATCACCCCGGGCGATGCAGCTGGTCTGATGAAATACACGATGGAGCGTGTACCGGCATTTGTAAACGCATTTGCTCCTCTCGATGAGGTGATTGTTGCGGCCGGCGCTGGTGCGATTGCCCTTGGTTTCCCGGTTATCACAAACGAAGAGACCTTCCGCGTACCGAAGAGCCTGATTGTACAGAAGGATGTTTCCAAGTTCAACGCAACCTCTCTGGAAGCGCGTGATATTAAACTTAAGATTACTAATATCGATATTCCGGTGGCATTTGCGTCTGCATTCGAAGGCGAGATTATCCGCCGCGGCGATATGCAGGTAGAGTTCGACGGCTCCAGAGTTGACTGCTTCGAGCTGGTTCATAACAAGGAGCTCTCTGAAGTAGAAGACCATAAGATTGAAGTGATCGGACCGGATCTGGACGAGTTCGAAGTAGGCAGCAAACATTCCATCGGTTACATAGTAGAAGTAGCGGGCAAGAGCATGCAGGCTGATTTCGAGCCGGTATTTGAGCGTAAGTTCCACTCTTACCTGAACTGCATCGAAGGTCTGATGCACACCGGTCAGCGTGATATGATCCGTATCCGTGTCAGCAAAGATACGTTCAACGCAGGCTTCCGTCTGAAACATCTTGGCGAAGTTCTTTACGCGAAGGTGAAGAGCGAGTTCGCAGCTGTTGTAGACAAATGCCAAGTGAAGGTGATCACCGATCCGGAAATGTGTACAAAGCTTCGTCATGAGCTGGCGATCCCGATGTTTGACAAACGTGATGAACGTCTGACGACCCTGACAGATGAGGGCGTTGACGTTTACTATAGCTGCATTATGTGCCAGGCATTCTCTCCGAGCCACGTCTGTGTGGTTACACCGGAGCGTCTTGGTCTGTGCGGCGCTGTTTCATGGCTGGACGCGAAGGCGACCAACGAACTGGATCCGCAGGGTCCGTGCCAGGTAATTACCAAAGAGAAAGTCATCGACGAGCGTATTGGTGAATATGAAGACGTCAATGAGGCGGTTCGTAAGTTCTCGCAGGGCGCACTGGAGGATGTATCTCTGTATTCCATCATCGAAAAGCCGATGACAAGCTGCGGCTGCTTTGAGTGTATCTGTGGTATCGAGCCGCTCTCGAATGGTGTCTGCATCGCGAACCGTGAGTACGCAGGCATGACCCCGATCGGCATGACCTTCTCTGAGCTGGCTTCCATGACCGGCGGCGGTGTTCAGACCCCGGGCTTCATGGGCCATGGCAAGCATTTCATCTCTTCAAAGAAGTTCATGAAGGCAGAAGGCGGCATCGCCCGTATCGTGTGGATGCCGAAAGACCTCAAAGACCAGGTAGCAGACCGCCTGAACGAGTCAGCAAAAGAGCTTTACGGAATCGATAACTTCGTCGATATGATTGCGGATGAGACCATCGTTACCGAAGATCCGGAAGCATTGCTTGCATTTTTGACTGAAAAAGGTCATCCGGCGCTTGAAATGGAGCCGATGATGTAACCCCTTTTCCCAAATTTAAGCAACACCCACAAGGAGGATTAAAAGAAATGCCGTTTACTGCAAAATCAGGAAAATTCAATGCGAAAATTAATACCGTTGAAGTCGGCACCGGCGATAAGGCAATCAAGCTTGGCGGCGAGAACGTCTTCCCATTCTATACCTTTGACGACGCGATTGAGAACGCGCCGAAGGTTGGTATTGAGATTACGGACGGCGGCATGGAGGCGGAGCCGGAGTGTGTACAGAAGCTCTATGAGGGCTGCACGACGGTCGTTGATATGGCGAAGAAGGCCGTGACATTTGACGGAGTTGATTTTCTCAGCATTCGTTTGGAAGGCGGAGATCCGAACGGAAAGAACAAATCTACGGAGGAACTGGTTCAGATTGTCAGAGATGTTGCTGACGCTGTCGATGTTCCGCTAGTTGTTTGCGGCTGCAAGAACGTAGAAAAGGACGCTGAGCTTCTCGATAAGGCTGCAGCCACGCTGGAGGGCAAAAATGCCATGATTCTGGCTGCAAAGGAAGAAAACTACAAGACGATCGGTGCTTCGGCCGGATTGGCTTACAAGCAGATCGTGGGCGCTGAGTCCGCAGTAGATATCAACCTTGCAAAACAGCTGAATGTTCTTCTTACACAGCTTGGCGTAGACAGCAAAACAATCGTAATGAACGCTGGTACCGCGGCAGTCGGATATGGATTTGACTACGTGATATCTACGCTTGACCGTGTAAAGGCGGCCGCGCTGTCACAGGGTGACGCTACGCTGCAGATGCCAATTATTACTCCAGTCGCTTCTGAGACATGGACGGTAAAGGAATCCACCGCTACAGAAGAAGATATGCCTGCATGGGGCAATCTGGAAGAGCGCGGGATTGATATGGAAGTGGAAACTGCTGCGGCAGTTCTCGCTGCCGGTTCAGACGCTGTGATTCTGAAACATCCGGAATCCGCCAGAGCGATCAAGACTATGATTTCAGAGTTGATTTAATCGCCAGAAGAGCGTAAGGAGGAAAACAAAATGGCATTGAAAGGCTTGGATATTTTTAAATTATCACCGAAGAAAAACTGCAAAGAGTGCGGCAGCCCGACTTGTATGGCTTTCTCTATGAAGGTCGCGCAGGGTGCGGTTTCCATCGATAAATGTCCTTATTTTTCTGAGGACGCAAAAGCTTCTCTGAATGAGGCGACTGCACCGCCAATGAAGACCATCAAGGTCGGCACTGGCGACAATGAGTATTCCCTCGGCGGCGAGACGGTTCTGTTCCGTCATGAGAAAACATTTGTAAGCAGAACGCGCTATGCAGTCACTGTATGCAGCTGCATGGACGACGCAGCGATTGACGCGAAGCTGGCTGAAATTCAGTCCGTTGATTATGAGCGTATCGGTGAGCGTATGTTTACAGAAATGATTTATGTAAACTATGCGGAAGCGGCTGGCAAAGACCTTGTTCTGCATATCGTTTATAATGCACCACAGATGCCCAGT
>JAJBUL010000110.1 GCA_020860365.1 Clostridiales bacterium
GAAGAAGGACAGGCAGTTTCTTATGATTTGACAGAAGGCGCTCGCGGAATGCAGGCTGCTAACGTGGTAAAGCTTTAAGAATATTGGTTGTCAAAAAAGCGCTGTCACCGCGACAGCGCTTTTTCTTTATACGCAATTTAAAGTGCCTTTGCCAGCTTTTCGCCAAGCGCGGCCAGCGCCTGCTCGGCTTCGTCATCCGGCGCGTCCGCACAGATCACGCCCTCGCCGTTCACCACGACAGCGCCCGCTTTCTCCATGCGGTCAACCCAGTTGCGCATCCATTCGCCGTCTCCCCATCCGTAGGAGCCAAACAGGCCAATTGTTTTGCCGCTTACATTCTTCTCAAGCTCCGCCACAAACGGTTCCACAATGGTCTCTTCCAGTTCTTCGTCGCCCATCGCCGGACAACCAAGCGCGAATGCCTTCTCATCCGCCAGATCCGCCGGAGTGATATCTTCCATAGGAACTGCTTTCGCATCTCCGGCTCCTTTTACAATACAGTCAGCCATAGACTCCGTATTGCCTGATCCGCTCCAGAAAACTACCTTTAACTCTGCCATTTTTTATTTCCTCCTGATTTTGATGTATCGCCCCCGAACAGCTTCTGCTGTCTGGAAAGCCTTTCTTATAGCAAACGACACCGGTTATTTTATTTTGCCAGATCATTTTGCCGTTCACTACATATAGACACCGGCCATCCGAAAATTCATCCAGATGTCGGATATCCTCATTCCCTGACTGCACAGCGCCAACGCCTTTTTCCGTACCGACTCGTACAGGCCAAAAACCCGTCTCGCATATGCTACATCTTCATATACCTTCCAGTAGCCCGACAGTTTAAAATTCTGTCCCTTGTTTTCAATAAATCCCTTTACATCTCCAAGCGGATACCCGAAAAAGATCCCCACCTCATGAGGAAATTCGTCTTTCTCATCCTTATAACGCCGAAACCTCTGCACAAGGTAGGGCAAAACCGAATCGAGTGTAAATGTTTCCGTGCCATAGCCACATTCCGACAGATATGCTCTCCTGTCAACGTCGACAAGTACACGCTCCAGCTCCTTCACTTCATATAAAAGCCAGTAATCCTTTTCTGCTGAAGTATACAAAAGGTACCCGCACAGGTTCGTTCCTTTCAGTACATGCGTCAGCCGGCTCTGATTCCCCTTCTCCACAATCAGCAGATTGGACGGTTTGATTCCGGCAATCACCGGAGCACACTGTTGTCCAAGCACATAGCCCATCGCCTCTGTTCCCATGAATGGTTCCCTCCTTTCCCTTATCTTCTGCACTTTGTCATCCGCTTATACTTCAAAAGGCTACGCCAGCCACTCCCTTAACATCCGTGTGCGCACTTGCCTTCTTTCAGCCTTTGACATGCTCGCTGAGCAAATCCTCCAGCGCCGTCGCACTGCTGGAATGACAGTGGAGCACCGGTATCTTGTTCCTTTTCGCCTCCTGCATGGTGCTGCGCACCATCTTGTGCGATACCGTATTCACAAAGAGGATAAACATATCCGGGGTGCCCAGTTTTTTACGGATTGCGCCGCTTTCCTTCGCAAAAACCTTCGCTTTACACCCATAATCTTTGCAGATCCCTTCATACT
Organism: Clostridiales bacterium; assembly: GCA_020860365.1. Taxonomy (GTDB): domain Bacteria; phylum Bacillota; class Clostridia; order Lachnospirales; family Lachnospiraceae; genus Choladousia. The sequence goes on from JAJBUL010000110.1 coordinate 1,608, forward strand.
GGCAAACCATGCCCTCATTGCCGCCAATAATTACAACACTCATACGTACTCTCCTGTTTCCATATCCATTATAACCAAAACCCGATCTTTTCTTTCGCGTCAACGTTCCACCATGTTTTCGGAATGGTTCTGAGGTAAGTTGTTTTTAACTATTTGTTGTTCTTCGAAACATTAGTTAGACTATATTAACTAATATAGCATCCCCTATCCTGTTTGTCAAGGAAAAAACAATGATGTTTTTCTTGCCATTCAAGGCCCGCAATGTTAGAATGATTTCGTTGCTTTACATGGTTTTCGTCTCATATAATCCTTTCATAGGCCTTATGAGTATGAAATGCCATTCTGATCGTAATATCACTTTGAAATATGGTATCAGAAAACAAAAAAGAGCAGACCAGTCTCTGGGGAACCGCTATGGAATTGGCGATGGAAACTCCTCTGGTCCTCTTCCATGGCCACAGCCGATATGAAGCCATGGAGCAGTTTGGCATCCAGCCAGATGGAATTGCGCTCTTCCCTGCCAGGAAAAAGCGGAAAAAGCCTGCCAAAACCACCGCCCCTGCAGACCTCTCACCTGAACTGCAGCTGGAGCTGTACGACCTGTATTATGAAGATGATCCCGATCCAGAGGACTATGACCAGTTTATGAAGAAAATCGGCTGCGCCAATTATGCGGTGCGATATCTGAAGATTCAGGAAAGGATTCTTCTGGACGATTTTATCCAGGCAGAAGCTGAGGCAAAGCTTCTGATAAAGGAGAGTGGTCATCAGGAATTTCATACTCTGCTCGATGAGATCAGAGAAAGCCGCGAGCTGGAGGCAGAAGGCTATGGGGAAGAGGATTCTTTCTCTGAGTCGGAGATAGAGGCGTTAATCGATGAACTGTTCCGCCATCCACATTAATTTATTGTAACAGTTCAGAGCCGAAGCGTAGACCTGTGACCTGCTGTTCTGAACAGTTACGATTTATTTAACAAAGTTCACACCCGGCGCCAGCAAACACATCTGGTGCCGGTGTATATAAAATCAAAGAAGACGAAAGGAACCAAAACAATGGCACAGAATCCGATTGTAACAATTACCATGGAAAACGGGGATGTGATGAAAGCGGAACTGTATCCGCAGATCGCTCCCAACACGGTAAATAACTTCATCAGTCTTGTAAAGAAAGGTTTTTATAACGGCCTGATCTTTCACCGCGTGATCAAGGGCTTTATGATCCAGGGCGGCTGCCCGCAGGGAACCGGCACAGGCGGTCCAGGCTATTCCATCAAAGGGGAATTTGCCCAGAACGGCTTTGTCAACCAGTTAAAGCATGAACCAGGCGTCCTCTCGATGGCGCGCGCCATGCATCCAAACTCGGCCGGCAGCCAGTTCTTCCTGATGCATAAGGCTGCTCCGCATCTGGATGGTGCGTATGCGGCATTCGGAAAAGTGACCGAGGGCATGGACATTGTCAATAAAATCGCTGAGACCCCCGACCGATTTCCGCGACCGTCCGCTGACGCCGCAGCGCATCGCCACAATGACTGTGGAGACCTTTGGCGTGGATTACCCAGAACCGGAGAAGATGTGAGGCTACAGCAGGTCAATCTCTGGCTAAATTTATCAGCAAAAAGCTGCCGCATAATAGCGTCAGCTTTTTACTTTTTATCAATGATCCTATTCGAACTCCGCCATCCATAGATTCTGGTAAGTCCTGCCTCCATCCAGACCAATCAGATCTGCCTGGCAGGAAAGGTCCTCGATAATCCCATCACGGGACGGCAGCGACGTCCACGGCTCTACGCACACATAAGGCGCCTCTTTTCCGGTCGCATGCCAAAATCCGATATACGCGAAATCCGGATAGTGAACGGTAACGCTGTGCTTCCCCTTATCGCTTCCAATCTTCACGGTCTTTGGCGCGTGCTTCAGAACTACAGCGTCATGGTCAAACAGATCGTGATGGAGTGGAATTCTCCGATCGTTCTCCAGCGGGTACAGCTGATCCTGACCGGTCAGGAAACAGGTATCGGTAAACCCGACCCTGTATGGATGGGAGGGGCGGTCAAATTCAAGATAATAGTCCTCAAATGCCAGCCCTTCATCCAGCGGCACACGGAAACCCGGATGTCCTCCAACGCCAAAATACATACGCTCCGTCCCTGTATTTTCAACTGTGTTCGTAATCACAAGCGTACTGCCTTTGAGCGCGTAGGTAATCCGGTAGACAAAGTCAAACGGATACTGTTCCCTGGTCTGTTCGTTGCTTTCAAAACGAAAGGTCATTTCATCCGCCGTGAGAAGTACCTCATTCTCTTCCTCGCTCTGTACATAGCAGGCCGGCATTTCCATCACCAGGGTATGATATTTGATCAGTCCGTGCCGCTTCATATGATAGGTTTTTCCATTCAGCGTGAAGGTCTCATCTGTCAGGCGGGCAATGTATGGAAACAGGTTCGGCGCTTTTCCGCTCCAGATGGCTGGTTCGGCCTGCCACAGATACTCCAGGCCATCCGCGCTCCTGACCGACTGCAGTTCAGCCCCAGCGTCGCTGGCAGTTACCGTAAGGTACTCGTTTTTGATCGTGTAATTCATCATCATTCCTCCTAAAATCATTTTTTATAGTAAACAGCATAAGTCACTTTATTTAGCGGCAACCGCAAGCCCTTGCTTCGCTCCGGTCAGCGCTAAGCGCCGTCGCTTCACTTCGGTCAATATTCAATGCGGTCGTTTCACTTCGATCAGTGCTAAATGCACGCCACGGACACACTGTACCGTCCAACGGACGTTCAGTACCCGCCTGATCCAAATTCCACACCACGATAATTCAGGAAAGCTTCTCCAGCAGAACATACACACGCTCTTTCGTCAGTTCTGCGCCAGTCGTGTTTTCCACATAGGGCTGCATGGTGCCGCCTTCAAACTCAGCTCCCGCCGCGGCGATCGCACTTTCCTTTTCCGTAATCCATGCGATCTCTTCTTCCGTCAGCGCGGCCATCTCCTCTTCCGGAAGGCTTTCCCTCAGATACCCCCACAGAACATTCAGAATGTCGTCCCAGATCTGATACATTTCATAGGAAAGCCGATTCAGCTCGCTCTGGGAGAGCGGATCATTTTCCAGTTTATAAGTGATCGTTTCCGCCTCCACACTGGCTGCCTCCACTTCCTCGATTGCCTGCAGCTTCAGGACAGAAACCGTCTCGGCCGCGCCTAACTCTTCCTCCACCTCTGAAAGCGCGATATATGAAATTTCCATGTATTCATGCGCATTCAGAAGCGCAGCCGCTTCCTCCTGCGAGATGGAAGTGCTGTGATCCTCCCACACGTCGGTTATACTGTAAAAATAAGGATTCTCTTCATCTTCCCACGCATCGTATAGAACAGACTCTGTCAGCTCCAGCTCCGCTCTCGTAAAGGTATAAAATGCATTGGCCGAGCAAAACGCGCTGGAGGAGCCTTCATAGGCGACAACACCATCCGTACACAGATAATAACGCCCTCTCTCTGCACTGACAGCAGCCTGCACCAGCCCGTCTTCTTTTATCGTGTAAAAATCATAAAACATCCCCTGATAAGCATATTCTTCCTCACTCACCTGTCCAACGAGCAATTCCTCTGTGCCATCGCCATCCACATCCGTCAGAAAGTATCCAAGTTCATCCGCAGAAGACAGATATCCGGCCAGATAACACAGGCCATTCTCGTCAAACTCCGAAGCATCCCATCCGGCATTCAGGCCGGTAAGATAAAGCTGCAGGATTTCATCATACCGGGCAAAACCTGTGACGGAAGCTTCACTGCCTTCCTCATTGCCTTCCCCATCGGATGCTTTCTCAGATGCTTCTGTCTCCTCACCTCCTATTACAACAACACTCTCTTCTGTCTGTAACGGAGAGCTTTCGTTTTCCTCACCGTCTTCTTTCACGATCAGTATTCCGAGCAAATCCTCCGCTTGCGCCGTAAGCACGGTCCTGTCTGAGATCCACGCAGAAAGAAAACCCATATTCCCCTGCGGTACTGCCAGCGCGGCGCCAGCCGCAGCCGCAACCACAGTCATTAGCCTTTTTCTTTTCATACATTCTTCGCTGCTTCCGCACAATCTGTTTCTCCCGTGCGAAACCATTCCTCCCTTCTTCCTTTTCGCCAGGCAGTAAGCCCTACAGGCATCTTTTTCGTCCTTCGGATGAAATATTGAAATATTTCCTCACACATACACGCCTGTACTTTTACGGGTAAATCCAGCCTGTCTCATACATGAATTGAGTATAGCAATAATCTTTTTGCAATGCAACGACGAAAGCCTTAAGTTTTTCTCAAATCCCTGCAAAATTCTCCCTTTTTTACAAAAAATTTATTAATTTCATTTTTTCTTTGGAACTATCTTTGGTTGACAATCTGGCCCCGGCAATCATATAATATCTTCAACAACGAAGGCGTTGGAGATTTTTCTCCGGCGCCTTTTCTGTTGTCCGGATTCCGGCGGCTGGCTTTTATGATTCATAATTGCCTTTTGAAATTCTACAGATTACAGAATTCTTTTGTCTGTATGCATATGCCGCTGCAATGGAATTTCAGCTACCATAGAAAAAGGACAGCAGTGCCGGAGTTTCCGTCAAAAATCTGGCTCGATGGAGGCTTTGGACGTAAACAGAGCAAAGGGCGGTAACGCCCGGCGCATCGAAAAGAGGAGGAGATATTATGACAGAAGAAATTTTAAGTGCCATTAACGGAGAAGTATTTGGCGTCTGGTTCCTGATCGGCGCTGCGCTTGTATTCTGGATGCAGGCTGGCTTCGCAATGGTGGAGGCAGGATTTACACGGGCGAAAAATACCGGTAACATCCTCATGAAGAACCTGATGGATTTCTGTATCGGAACCATTGTGTTCATCCTGATCGGTTTTGGACTACTGCTCGGTGAAGATCTGGCTGGCTTCATCGGAAAACCCGGTTTTGACATTTTTACAAGCTACGCGGATTTTGACTGGTCAAACTTCGTATTCAACCTGGTATTCTGCGCGACGACCGCTACGATCGTATCCGGTGCCATGGCAGAGCGTACCAAGTTTTTATCGTATTGTATTTACTCAGCGGTTATCTCCGCGCTGATCTACCCGATCGAAGCACACTGGATCTGGGGCGGCGGCTGGCTTGCCCAGATGGGCTTTCATGATTTCGCCGGTTCCTGTGCCATCCATATGGTTGGCGGTATCTCCGCTCTGATCGGCGCGAAGATGCTTGGACCGCGTATCGGAAAATTTGAAAAAGACAAATCCGGCAACATTACAAAGGTGAATGCTTTCCCGGGACACAATCTCCCGCTTGGCTGCCTCGGATGCTTCATCCTCTGGCTTGGCTGGTATGGTTTTAACGGTGCAGCCTGTACAAGTGTGGAACAGCTCGGCTCCGTATTCCTGACCACCACCGTAGCTCCGGCTACCGCGACGGTCGTATGTATGATTTTTACCTGGATCAAATATGGCAAACCGGATGTTTCCATGTGCCTGAACGCTTCTCTGGCGGGTCTGGTAGCCATCACCGCTCCCTGCGATGTGACCGACTGCTTCGGCGCTCTGGTCATCGGCGCGGTTGCTGGACTGCTCGTTGTATTCGGCGTATGGCTTCTCGACAATAAGCTGCGCATCGACGACCCGGTCGGCGCAGTTGCGGTGCATATGATGAACGGTATCTGGGGTACGATCGCGGTTGGCCTGTTCGCTACCACCTCCGCTCCGGGCAATGACACGCTCACCGGTCTCTTTTACGGCGGCGGCTTCAGCCTTCTCGGAAAACAGCTGACCGGCTTTGTCGCAGTTGCAGCATGGACTGCAGTAATGATCACCATCACATTCTCTGTAATCAAAGCCATTTTCGGTCTCCGTGTTTCAGAGGAAGAGGAAATCCTTGGTCTGGATGCCACCGAGCATGGCCTGCCGAGCGCATATGCGGGCTTCAGTATTATGGATGTTTTCAATACTTCCATGAGCGTCAATGCCAATACAGAGCTTGGCAATGATGACTATGTGACCGCTTCACAGGTGCAAAAAGATGCGGCGGTTAAAGTGGTCAAGGCTCCGGCTTCCGATACCGGCATTTACAAGGTATCGATTATTGCCAGACTGTCCCGCTATGACGTTCTGAGAAAGGCTATGAATGACATCGGCGTGACCGGCATGACTGTGACACAGGTCATGGGCTGCGGCATCCAGAAAGGCGCGGGCGAGAAATACCGTGGAGTAGAGCTTGACGCGACATTGCTTCCGAAGGTGAAGGTAGAAATCATCGTCGGCAACCTGCCGGTTGATACCGTGATTGAAACCGCAAAGAAAGCACTTTACACCGGCCACATCGGCGACGGCAAGATCTTCGTCTATGGCGTAGACCGGGTTGTGAAGGTACGTACGGGTGAGGAAAATCTGGCAGCGTTGAATGATGTAGAGTAAATATACCGAAAAGATTGCGGCAGCAGAACAGCACTGTTCTGAACGATTGATTTCCAGACAGAATTAAACAACACCTGTGCACAGCCCCCTTGCGCACAGCAAAGGCTCCGGCGTAAAAGCCGGAGCCTTTTACTTTTTACGCATTCAATTCCGTCGCCGCCCATAAAAAATCATCGACAGCATTCCCGGTCCGGTGTGCGCACCGATCACCGGACAAAGCATCGTAATCCGCACATCCGCTTCCGGATTGATTTTCAGCACCATTTCTTTGAGCTCCGCCGCTGCGTCCTTGCAGTCTGCACAGCAGATATAAGCCGCATTGCCAAATTTGGAATCATATCGATCCTTATAATAGTCTGCCAGGGCGCGCATTGCCTGACGGCTGCCCCTCTTTTTCGCCACGGATACCAGCTTGCCCTGCGCGTCGATGGTCAGCAGCGGCTTGATATTCAATGCCGAGCCGACAATCGCCGTCGCCGCGGAAATACGTCCGCCGCGGCGCAGGTAAACCAGGTCCTCGACCATAAACCAGTGGTTGAGATACGTGAGATTTTCCCGCAGCCAGGCCGCGTTCTCCTCCAGCGTCATCCCCGCCTCCCGGTTTTTCGCTGCCGACTCAGCAAGCATCCCCATCCCGCCGGTCGCAGAGAGACTGTCTATCACCTCAATATTCACGTTCTCATACTGCTCTTTCATCGTCTCCGCCGCCAGCAGCGCAGACTCATAAGTCTTACTGAGGCCGCTCGAAAGCGCAATGTACAGAATGGAAGTTCCTTCTTTCAAATACGGTCCAAAGGTTTCCTCGTACTGATAGGGCGTAATCTGGCTGGTCTTTGTCGCTACATTCTGGCGCATGCTCTCATAAAAATAATGCATCCGCTCATCGCTCTCAGGACCTGTTGCGAGAAAGGTCTCGCTGCCGAGCACATATTCCATCGGGACAAAACGGATTCCATAATGTTCCGCTATTTTGGGATCAATATCCAGGGACATATCTACAAAAATCTCATAATTCATATTCTTTTCCTCTCGCTGGTATATACTCTGCCTGCCAGAATCACTGTCATTTCATCCAGCGCAGGCAGCTCCTTATGCTGCCCTCACTATACTATATCTCAAATCTTCTGTCAACGGTACTGCTCCGTGCTTTCCCGGTTACAGGTCACACCCGTTACTATTCACGGGGTGGAGAAGACGGACTGAGATTTTGAACTTTCGTGAGA